>NZ_JAVRCS010000080.1:0-3623 GCF_034530635.1 Nostoc sp. EspVER01 | reverse complement strand
ATCTGAATGGTTTACTTGCTATTTGAGTGTTTCTGCCAAAAGTGGATGCTCCCATACTCCATAGCTTGCTTGGCGATATCGAGTTCTTTAGGATTATACAGATCGAACCGTTTTGAGTCAGATCCCAACAGCCAGAGAATAATGCTTTGCCTTGCGGCTTCATTTTGGTCTGGACATTCGACAGCCAGGCGCTTTTGCCAATCTAGAGCCAGTTTTTCCACATCCATTGTCATAGTGAGATTGCATTCCTCGAAACTCAATTTTGAAGTTTGCATCACAACCCCCATTCGTCCCACCTAATTGTTTAACTGGCAGCTGCCCCAGATTTCACGAATTTCATGAATTTCATGAAAATAGCTCAGTGATTCTACTTTTATTACGTCTGAATTCATTAGAATTATGCAGAAATTTCTATATTGATGTTTTGCTTTTACTTTAAAAAGCCCAAAACCAATATATATCAAGCATTTGGAGTATTCTGCCCACTTAAACTTTTTGTAAAGTTATGTGTTTTAGTTGAGAACAGAAATCTGCTTAAAGTGGGGAGGATACACCTTTTACAAAATGGATCGGGTAGATCTGACATTTTGTATGTAACAGAGCCGAGGAACGAATATAATTTAACTCAAATTTGGACGTTATTCCACCAGTATAAGTTTCATCCCTGTACAAACCCTTACGTACTGTCGCCATAGTGTGGAATTCGTCTCAGTATCGTAGGTTATTTCCGACAAAGAAAATACCTGTGTTGGCGAGTTTCGACACAACAACCGGCGGTAGTTGAATCTCGACTTACCTCGACTTCGCTCGGCACAAGTCGCTCGATTACCGCGCAGTCGGAACTCAGTGCATCGCTTCACTCAACTCTCGATCTATCACTTGGTTGAGCGTACCCCTGCGGGTAAGCAAGCTACGCGTAGGTCTTTAAGAGTTGTCGAAACCAACGACATTGATTACAGAAGCCCCAACTTCAAACGTACTCGGTAAGTTGGGGTAGTTCACACTAGCTTCAGTCACAACTACACCTTTCATATTGGTAAGTTATTCTTAAAACTTTTATATTGCTAAAAATAAACAGTCAACAGTCAATATTGGTTTTGACTATTGACTCTGACTGTTACTTTTCCTCTGCTTAAAAATTCAACTTATGCAAAATCTAAAAACAGGAAGAATGCATTTCTCTAAAGTTTTAATAGTCAGAAGCCTGACAATAAACTTCTCTGTAAATTCATCTATGGGAATTTTTTGTTTTGAATTCCCCCGCAGGAGGTTAAATCTATCGATTGTTAGCTCTAACAATGGGATTTTCTACAGACTCTCGATACCCTTGGACTTGTTCTGTGTAAGCAATTGGCAGAACAGCTTCAACGTTTTCATGGGGACGAGGAATAATCACCCAGGATTCAAGTGTACCGCCATAAACATTTTCTGCGGCTTCAACACCGGCAGCCATAGCGGCTTTTACTTCCGAAACATCGCCACGAATATTAACTGTAAAGCGAGCGCTACCTACTCTGATATAACCAACGAGGGTAACTCGACCAGCTTTTACCATAGCATCTGCTGCTGCTAGCACCGCAGGAAAACCTTTAGTTTCAAGTGCTCCAACTGCCTGTAATGACATTATTAATCTCCTGTATGAATAAACTGGGGGCTACAAGTTAATTGTACGAAGCTTCGCTACAGATTTTGATAGCAAAATTGCTTAGAACATACGGAAAGGTTCTGATTCCTCAGTGAAATGGATTGGTAATATGGTTTCCACATTTTCTGGGGGATTAGGAACGATGTAGTAGGTAATTACTGTACCAACTTTTACTTCCTCTCCAGCTACTATTCCGGCTTCAACAGCTCTATTTACTTCAGAAACGTGTCCCCGGACGGCGACTAACAAGCGGGCACTTTCCGCTTGACCATAATACACAATTGTGACTGCGGCAGCTTTGACCATTGCATCTGCTGCTGCTAAGACACTCGGAAAACCTAAAGTTTCAATTACGCCAACCGCCATTGGCATGGCATTAGCTCCTGGATTAAGGGATAAGCGATTTTAATTGTACGTGGGTTTAGTCCCCATTTTGACATTTTGGAAAACTTTCTTTGATGCTATATTTTTTTGGAGAGTAGAGACGCGATTAATTGTGTCTGTCCTGTAAGCGATTAATCGCGTCTGTTGGGAGTTAGAATATTTTGATATTCCCTGGCTTATGTTTTATATATATATTACAAATAATACTTCAGCTTCTTAGGTTGTGTAACTTTATTGTTTAACAAAATCAGTTATGGGTGGAAGCAAGCTAGTACGATAAACTGAAATTTATGTTTCCGAATTTTCTTCCTACGGCAGTTGAGCAACTCACAGAACCTACTTCGATCGCACTAGCTCGGAGTATTCAAACAACTGCGATCGCTACTCCTTTAACTAATCAAGCAGTTACCACAACCTATGTCAAGCAAGGGTGTGGTGGAACTCCGATTTTATTAATTCACGGTTTTGACAGTTCTGTATTAGAATTTCGGCGGCTTTTGCCACTGCTTTCTGAAGATAATGAAACTTGGGCAGTGGATTTATTGGGTTTTGGTTTTACAGATAGACTTTCAGAAATTGCCTATAGCCCAACTGCGATTAAAACCCATCTTTATTATTTCTGGAAAAGCCTAATTAACCAACCTGTAATTTTAGTGGGCGCTTCAATGGGGGGTGCGACGGCAATTGATTTTACGTTGGCTTACCCGGAAGTGGTAGAAAAGCTAGTGTTAATTGATAGTGCGGGGTTAGCAGGTGGTTCGCCATTGAGCAAATTCATGTTTCCACCATTAGATTATTTAGCAACTCGGTTTTTGAGTAATATGAAGGTGCGCGATCGCGTTTCTCGCATTGGATATAAAAATCAAACTCTTGCCTCTATCGATGCGTTATGTTGTGGCGCATTACACTTACAAATGCCGAGTTGGAATCAAGCTCTGATTTCTTTCACTAAAAGTGGTGGTTACAGTGCTTTTAGACTAGAGACATTATCACAAATTGTGCAACAAACGCTAATTTTGTGGGGCGATTCCGATAAAATTTTGGGTACTGAGGATGCCACAAAGTTTCAAAAGGCAATCCCAAACAGTACTCTCACCTGGATTCAAGATTGTGGTCATCTTCCACACTTGGAACAACCACAAATCACCGCGCAGCATATTTTAGACTTTTGAGTTGAAAGATAGCCTAACCTCAATAATTTTTCTGTAACGCTACTCTGGAAAGCTTTTCATCTGTTGCTAATGGATTTTGTCATCGCTACTATTTTTCTCTTTAATTGTGTTATACCAATTCAATTAATGATTGCAACACATCCTTGGGTAAAGACGTAATGAATCGCGTCTCTACAAATGGTCTATTTGTCGCATTCTTTTTTCAAATTGGTATTACTTTCACAGAATTTTAGTGAACTCTGTAACTACGATCGCAAACCTGTTTTGCAAAAAGACAGCAGTTTACCCGGATTTCTCACCACACCTTTTAAAGCCTGCGCTTGTGCCGGGGAGAAGTAATGAGTAAGAAGTAAGAAGTAAGAAGTTTTTACTCATTACTCATTACTCATTACTCATTACTCATTACTCATTACTCATTACTC
>NZ_JAVRCS010000079.1:0-5180 GCF_034530635.1 Nostoc sp. EspVER01 | reverse complement strand
TATATTTTCTCTCTCGACAATTAATCCACCCTGCCTCCCCGCAAGCGGGGAGGGGTTGGGGGTGGGGGTGGGGTTTAGGGACTTTTGCAAGAGGTCTATTTGTGACAAAGTTGGCGTGAAGTTTGATGAAGTTGTATTAAAGTTAGGAAACATCAAAAATCGGGAAACCTGGAAATAAAGTTTTACCCAATAAATAAAAACTAATGGATAAACAGCAAATTATAAAACTGCTAATTGGCGATTTGACTTGGCAACGGCTGGTCAAATCTTTAATCTTTATCTATCTATTTTTTGCCGCATTTGTATATTTTCGGGCAGATAGCATGATTTTTCTGTCTCAACCTTCTAGCTATCAAGATGATCCAACAATTCTGAAGTTAAGGAGTGGGGAAAATACAAATATCTCAGCTACATATTTATTGAACAATCAAGCTAAATATACTATTCTTTATTCTCATGGTAATTCCGAAGATTTAGGAGATATCAAACAGATTTTAGAAAAATTACACGCATGGGGTTTTAGTGTCTTTGCTTTTGATTATCGCGGTTATGGTACGAGTCAAGGAAAGGCGACAGAAAGTCATGCCTACGAAGATATCAATAGCGCTTACAATTATTTGACCCAAAATTTAAAAATCCCGCCTGAAAGAATTATAGTTTTGGGGCGTTCGGTTGGCGGTGGTTCGGCGGTCAATTTAGCAATGCAGAAACCAGTAGCTGGTTTAATTATTGAAAGCTCGTTTATTTCCGCTTTTCAAGTAATAGTACCTTTTCGGATTTTGCCTTTTGACAAGTTTCCCAATCTTGACAAGATAAAAAAAGTTAAATGTCCGATATTGGTGATTCATGGAAAAGCAGATAACATAGTTCCTTTCGCTCATGGAGAAAAGCTGTTTAAGGCTGCCATATCCCCAAAACTTTCTTTGTGGGTTGAAGAGGCAAACCATAACGATTTATTCTCGATAGCTGAAGAAAAATATCGTCAAACTTTGCAGGAGTTCACTAACCTTGTCAAGGCAAATCAGCAATTATCCCGTCCCAGTAATTCGTAATTGCTCTTTGTGAAGTCGTCATGAAACCTAAATAAATTCGGATGAAGTTCTGATGTGTGACAAAAGTAACATATCCTAGCATCAGAGATTTCTGGCAGAAATCTGTAAAATCAAAGATTCTACAAAGGCGATCGCATGAACAATGGTGTAATAATGCAGTATTACCATTGGTACATCTCCAATGATGGTACGTTATGGGACAAGCTGGATAAAACAGCCAATGAGCTAGCTAATGCGGGCTTCACTGCCTTATGGCTGCCGCCAGCTTATAAGGGCAGTGGTGGAGCATCGGATGTTGGATACGCAGTCTACGATTTGTTTGATTTGGGTGAGTTCAATCAAAAAAATACTGTTCGGACAAAATATGGAACACGCGAGCAATACTTAAGGGCTATTAAAACGGCACAGGATACAGGTATTCAAATCTATGCCGATGTGGTTTTCAACCACAAAGATGGTGGGGATGAAATAGAACGCATCTCGGCCCAGGAAATGGATTGGAATGACCGCAACCGTCCAGTCAGCGATTGGTACGAAATTGCAGCTTATACAAAGTTCAATTTTTCTGGTCGTGGAGATAAATACTCCAGTATGAAATGGTATTGGTGGTGCTTTGATTCATTATCATATAACGCAGATACCAAAAAGGCAGACAAGCTCTACCGTCTTAAAGATAAACATTTTGAGACGGAAGTTAGCTACGAACATGGCAACTACGATTATTTAATGGCGAATGACCTGGATACAGGTAATGGCTTCGTGCGCGGTGAGTTGATGTATTGGGGGCGTTGGTTTATTGACACCACAGGTGTAAATGGCTTTCGCATTGATGCTGTTAAACATATCCGCTCTACTTTTTTCCGTGATTGGTTAAATCACCTGCGAGTTCATTTTGGTGGGCGGGAACTGTTTAGCGTTGGGGAGTACTGGTCTCAAGATATCAATGCCTTACACGGTTATATTGCCTCTAGTGATGGGCGTTTGTCGTTATTTGATGTGCCTCTACATTTCAAGTTTCACCAAGCTAGTCGCCAGGGTAATAGTTTCGATATGCGATCGATTTTTGATAGAACCCTAGTTAAAGAACAACCTGCCCTAGCTGTTACCTTTGTCGAAAACCATGATACCCAACCTTGTCAATCTTTAGAGTCGCCTGTTGAACCTTGGTTTAAGCCCTTAGCCTATGCACTAATCTTATTGCGCCGAGAAGGCTATCCTTGCGTTTTCTATGCAGATTATTACGGGGCACAATATAAGGATAAAGGACGTGATACTACCCTTTACTCTCACCGTTTCTTGATTGACAAGTTCTTGAAGGCGCGTAGAGAATACGGTTTTGGCGACCAGCATGATTACTTTGACCATCCCAATACTATCGGTTGGACGCGCTTGGGTAATAGTAATCATCCAGGTGCAATGGCTGTAGTGTTGACCAATAGTTCACCAGGGAACAAGTGGATGAACATGTTCCGACCCAATCAGAAATTTTACGATGCTACAGGACATATAAACGATATCATTCACACCAATAACGACGGATGGGGAAATTTCCCATGTCCTGGTGGTTCAATATCGGTCTGGCTGCAAAAATAGTTTGAATAGAAAACTAAGGTTAAAGAGGTAGATAGTAAGGAGTTTTTTCCTCTATCTACCTCTTTGACAATAGTATTTGACGTAGAAGGCAGCAAAATTTTCAACAGGATTACGGAATGGCGATGACATCGCTTGAAGTCATAATCATCAAAACACAAACTGACTGCGATCACTGAACTTTTTGCTTGACTAATTCCAAGCAAAAAATCTTAAAACAGCCAAATAATTAAAGCTATTAAGGAGATAGATTAAGATGAGCGAGAATAATAACCCACAACCCAAAACAAAAAAACAACCTCCTAATACAATAGGAAAACCACCTAAGACTGAGTTTGTTAACTCCGAACAACAGCCTACAAGATCAGAATTATCAGATAAATAATTACTTTTGAATTTCTATTAGAAAATAAAGCCTCAAACCTTGATTGGGTGATAGTTTGAGTTTTCTGCTTGGATTATTGTTTGATGAGAGTGATGGAAGAGCGTTATATCATGTCTGTATAATTAGTTATGATTTGCTTTCCACAGTCATTGCACCCCACCCCCAGCCCCTCCCCGCCTGTGGGGAGGGGAGACAAAGCATAGCTTTGGCGGGGTGGGGTTCTTCAGGTTTAATAAGTAATCTAGCGGAAATGATATTACTTATTGATTCATTTATTCGATAAGGGCAAGCAAATGGTAAAACAAGTTCTGCCTGACTGCGACTCAAATGAAAGCGTACCGTGATGGCGATTTTCTACAATCCGGCGAACGGTTTCTAAACCAAGTCCTGAACCATGCCCTACTGATTTGGTGGTGAAGAAAGGTTCAAAAATGCGGGTTTTTATTTCAGGTGGAATTCCACTGCCAGAATCTATGATGTCTATATGAGCATAGCGATCGCAATGATGTGTTGTAATTTCTAGCAGTCCTTTACTATCCATTGCATCAATGGCGTTGTCAATTAAGTTCGTCCACACTTGATTTAGTTCACTGCCATAAGCAAAGATTTTTGGAAGACTTCGATCGTAATTGCGTTGCACTTGGACACCGCACTTGAGTTTATGAACAAACAATCGCAAGGTATCTTCTAAGCCTTGATGTATATCTACTTCTTGCTGAGTGCCTTGATCGAGGTAAGAATAAGACTTCATCGCTTGCACAAGTTCGGAAATCCTCTCAGATCCTCGCAAACCATGTTTAATCATCGACATGACTTCAAAGGAAAGTGCTAGCCAGTGTAATCCCATTTCTCGCAATTCTGTGTCATCGTTGCGCCAACGTTCCATGAGTTGCTCTAGGGTTTCAACCTCAACACCACCTTCTGCTAAAGGTTCTGCTAATTTCCATGCTTGGTTTACACCATAATCTTCTAACCATTCCAGCAATATGTCTTCGCGATCGCTTAGTGTCACCGGATCTAGGCGATTATTCAAAATCGCTTCATGGCCTAGATCGCGTACTCTCAACCAGTGTTGAGTATGGGCTTCGTCAACATTGCGTTGCCCATAAACTAAGTTCATCCGTTGTAACTCTAGGATAGCGGCTGGCATTTCTTTTAAAGTCCGAACCAGGGCTGCGGCTGGGTTGTTGAGTTCATGAGCAAGACCCGCGGCAAGTGTCCCTAAAGCTGCCATCTTTTCTCGCCCACGAATGAAAGACTCTAGCCCCCGGACACGACTTTGCATAATTCGGAAGACCATCCGCTCAAAATCACGACATTCATGCAGCAGTTTACGGAAATCTTCTCCTTTCATTTCATAGATGTGGCAATTCGTGAATGCCCGCATTGTCACAGGTGCAGGTTCATCTGTGAGTACTGGAATTTCACCAAAAAAGGATGGGGCTTCATGCTGCCCGATGGGAATTTCCACTCCTTCACTGCGGCGGGTGATGTTGATTTTACCTTTGACTAAGATAAATAAGCGACATACAGGATCTCCCTCATGGGACAACACTTCTCCAGCAGAAAGTTCAACTGTTTGAGCGCGATCGCAAACCCACTGCAACCTCTCTTTGGGAAGTTGTTGAAATGGGTCTAAGTTGATTAATTCCTCAACACATAACATCGATTAACCTCCTTTAGGGGCAGGGGGCAGGGGGCAGGGGGCAGGGGAGCAGCACTTCGGCTACGCTCAGTGACCGAGGGGCAGGGGGGAGGAGGGATAAGAAGGAGGTAGGGTTATATAAGTGTGTTTTTCTATGGAGAATTTTGGTTTAAATAGTTGAAGAAGGCTTTGTCTCAGTTTATCAGAATGCGCAAAAAACCCGATCCTTATATACGGTCTGACTTTTCACGGTATCTGGAAAACCTCTCTCTAAATCTCTTTCCTAAAAGGAGAGAGACTTTGAATTTTCCCCCTTCCCGATGCAGGAAGGAGGGCGTGTTTTCAAACTATTTACTTAGCCTCCTAACTTTTTAGATCCCCCTAAATCCCCCTTAAAAAGGGGGACTTTAAGAGACTCTTAGCCCCCCTTTTTAAGGGGGGTTGGGGGGATCTAACCCACATTCCGCACCTAAAAGTGGCACACAGAGAAAGCAGTAAGTAAAACAAG
>NZ_JAVRCS010000078.1:0-6629 GCF_034530635.1 Nostoc sp. EspVER01 | reverse complement strand
TTGTTTTACTTACTGCTTTCTCTGTGTGCCACTTTTAGGTGCGGAATGTGGGTTTAAAATCTAGCTTTAGCAGACTGTAACAAAAAATTGCCTGAGTTGAGCAATGACACAAAGTACTCCCTAGAAGCGATCGCAACAACAAAAGCAAGTTTTAGCTTAAGCAGCAAGAAGCCCCACGTCTCACTCTTAGGAGCATTCTACTACTGCGCTTTCTGCTGGGCAGGAAGCCCACACTGTACCGTAAGGTCAGTGTAGGTAGTTCACTGAGCGCTCACGCCTGAAATCGCTAAATTTTAGCTAACACTTCCTTTCGGCAAACAGTGACAACTGTCCCGGAGAAATATTCCCGCGTCCAAATCGATGGTAGTAAAGGTGACAGCCACTGCACAAGCAAGTCAAGTTCTCCAGCCGATTGTCACCAGGGTCACAATTCCAGTGATGTACCTGAAGTGTATAAGCTTTGCGCTGAGATTTTGTCCAATCAGGTGGTTTTTCCCCAGGACGTAAGCAGACCTTACCACATTTAGTACAACGCCAATCACAGTCAGCTTTTAGCGCTGTCGCAATTTCTTTCCAATTGTCTGGATATAGACCCTGACTCATGACGATGTATTTTTGCAATCTATAGTGATTTATCAATCAACAAAGCTTATCTTAAAATCGGCTAAGTTAAAAGTATTGTTGCTACAAGAATCTTTTGCCAATGAACATAAATATTCTTCTAGCTTTAAGATCCAATACCGTTGTTGTTGTGAGGCGTAGATAGTTGACTGCGGTTAAAATTGTAGCTTCTTATATTGTGACAACAGAGCTAGGAACATGAAGTCATTGTGGAGAACTTCCATAATCTTAACTGCGATCGCTGGAGCTACCATCAGCGCTATCTCGATTTTCCAAAGAACTAAGCAGCCATCCATCGGGCTTACCGAAGAATGGATAGCTACTCAAGTGGCAGATGGGGACAGCATTACAGTCGGCCAAACCGATGGCAGCCAAATGTCAGTTGAGCTTTGTGGAATTGATGCCCCGGAAGTGAAACAAGGTGAAGTGCCAGCACAAGCATTGAGCAATGAAGCAAAAGATAAACTACTCAAACTCATTGCTGCTGCCGATAATCAACTGATGATCGTTCCAGTCGCAAAAGACAGCGATGGGCGCACTATTGCAGAGGTGATGGCTCACGGACAGGGTGAGGCTGAGATTAGTTTTCAGGAAGAATTGCTCAAAAGCGGCTTGGCTAAAACGCAACTTGGCGGGGTGGAATGCCCGAATCAAATAGCTTTCGAGAATGCTCAGGGATTAGCGATCGCTTCTAAAACTGGAGTGTGGAGTCAGGTCAAATAAAATCAGCTTTCAAATTTCAAATTGAGTGCTAAGAAGATTTTTTCACACCAGCTAATATAAGAGTGAGCGCAACTTCTAAAAAATGGCGATCGCGAATGGCTATTAAAACTCCATTAATGAGTATTTGAGACTTGTGAATAAGGAAGCTTGGGAAATAGCGATCGCTCGTTCAGCGTAAAACAATAGCACTTTCCCTACCTCCTCTTGACAAATTCTGTTTTTGCTTAACTTGTCACAAATTGAACATAGCTTTGCGGCAATGACAACGGCTTTTTCAAAGTCTGCGGGATTCACAATGCCCAAAAGAAAACGTTTTTCCTCATTCCAAGGTAAATTTGGCGGAAATTACATTTCCAACTTTGGAAAGCAGAATGCGATCGCGTTTGTTGCATAATAAGCAAACAACAAGATTCCTGAATTCTTTAAAAGTCAAGGATCTAAGCCTTGTAACAATGCTGCCATGTAGATGTTCTAGATAGCCAATTGCTTACAGCTAATGGTAAAAATCAATTAGCGATTCGCAATTAGCACTATGGCAAATTTTCTCCAACCGCCAAGGTTACGCATTGGTGAAGACACTGAAGAAGAACGACGTGCCACTTGGCTAGAACTGTTTTATGATTTGGTTTTTGTCGTTGCAATTTCTCAACTCGCCCACAATCTCAACGAGGATATTTCTCTATCAGGATTATTTGGGTTTGTAGTTCTATTTATACCAGTTTGGTGGTCATGGATTGGCACTACATTCTATGCCAACCGCTTTGACAGCGATGATGTGGGACATAGACTGCTGATTGGTTTACAAATGCTGACAGCAGCAGCGATGGCTATTAACATCCACCACGGTTTGGATGAGAGTTCCCCTGGTTTTGCCATTTCCTATGCTCTTGGTCGAGCTGTGCTTGTAATAGAGTACGTCCGTGCTGGAAGACATATCCCCTTTGCACGTCCTTTAACTACTCGCTACGCTATTGGTTTTGCGATCGCAGCTTTGCTGTGGTTAATATCAGCATCTGTACCCATTCCTTGGCGGTTCGGATTTTGGACGCTGGGAATTGTTATTGACTTTGCTACACCCCTAACAGGACGTAAGTTTCAGATCGGGTTACTCCCCCACGCCTCGCACTTACCGGAGCGTTTCGGGCTATTCACCATTATTGTTTTGGGTGAAGCAATCATTGCAGTAGTCAATGGTGTCTCTGAGCAGAAATGGGATGTTTTGACCGTAATTTCCGCCGTGTTTGGTCTAATTATCGCCTTTAGTTGGTGGTGGGTTTATTTTGATAACCTGGGTGGTAAACCTATTGAGATGGCGCGGAC
Organism: Nostoc sp. EspVER01; assembly: GCF_034530635.1. Taxonomy (NCBI): domain Bacteria; kingdom Bacillati; phylum Cyanobacteriota; class Cyanophyceae; order Nostocales; family Nostocaceae; genus Nostoc; species Nostoc sp. EspVER01. The sequence continues at coordinate 3,965 of NZ_JAVRCS010000078.1, read as the reverse complement.
ACATGGAAAAGTTGGTGTTGTTAATCTCTGGCTTTACACCCATTTACCGCTAGTGATTGGGATTACTGCTGCTGGAGTCGGTGTAGAACAAATCTTGTTGAGTAAGCCAACTTTAGCACTACCCGATTCCCAGCGATGGCTCATCTGTGGTTCAGTAGCATTATGCTCTCTAGCTGTCAGTATTCTCCATAGATTTGGGGTGATCCGTTATTGCAAAATCCGTTCCCAGTATCGACTTGCGGGTGCAGTCCTGCTGCTAGCGATCGCCATTTTAGGGAAAGGTTTGTTACCTGTTGCAGTCATTAGCCTTGTAGCTGTAGTTTCTGCTGTCCAAGTCGTTCAAGATTTGTATCAGAGCCGTCCCACTACCCGCTTGGTTGACCCAGAAATCTAGCTTTTAGCGTAGTGGCGCATATCTGTGCGCCACTGCGATGTATCCATCTAAACCTCCGGGGTACTCCCGCCACATTGGTACTCCAATTGGCGGTGACGGGGGATAGGAGGGCTGATTGAGTGGGGATACCTTATTTGTTGCCTATCAATGAAATCAAAACTGCTACTGGCATCCCGCCCCTTATCCCCTTCTTGGGACCCCACCTTCCCCATTCCCGTTCTCCCCGCTTTCGTGACGAAAGCGAACTACTACGCTAAAATAACCATTCTCCGCAGCCGCTCAGGAAAAAGAATATAATTAATGGCTAACCTCAACCTCATTTCAGAATATAAAAGCTTTGGTGGCAAACTCGGTTTCTACAGTCATCACTCCTCCACCTGTAACACTGAAATGCGCTTTACCATCTATCAACCACCACAAGCAACTCGAAGTCCTGTACCGATTCTCTATTTTCTCTCTGGATTAACTTGCACGGAAGAGAATTTTATGGCGAAGGCGGGAGGAGTGCAGCGCTTTGCTGCTGAGTACGGTTTGATATTGGTTGCACCAGATACCAGTCCGCGTAATACTGGCATTGCAGGTGAGGATGATGACTGGGACTTTGGCAGTGGTGCAGGTTTTTATGTTGATGCTACAGAAGAACCGTGGCATCAAAACTACCAAATGTATAGTTATATCGTCCAGGAATTACCTGCTTTAATTACTGCAAATTTCCCCACCCAACCTGATAAACAAGGCATTTTCGGTCATTCAATGGGCGGACATGGGGCACTTGTCTGTGCAATGAGAAACCCAGAACTCTACAAATCAGTATCAGCCTTTGCACCGATTACTGCACCTATGCGTTGTCCTTGGGGTCAAAAGGCTTTGGGTGGTTATCTTGGCAGCAATCAAGAAAATTGGCGTGCTTATGATGCTAGTGAATTAGTCAAGCAAGTAGGTTATCACAGTTCAATTCTTATCGATCAAGGCACTTGCGATCAATTTTTAGCTAAACAATTACTGCCAGAGGTCTTTAAGCAGGTTTGTACAGATGTTAACCAGCCGCTAAACTTGCGTTACCAAGAAGGCTATGACCACAGTTATTATTTCATCGCCAGTTTTATTGAAGATCATATCCGCTACCATGCGAGCGCTTTTAAAAAACTCGGCAATCACTCATGAGAAATCGATTGCTCTTAGGCGATGGACTACGCCATGCTTGAGTGATGCACTTCTACAGTTAAAGAAATAATTGCAAATCAAAACTCTTTTATTTGTCGTGGGTCTTCATCCGGTGGATGCCAACCACCTTTAATCCAAAGACGACGAGCTTTGACAATAGAGCCTTCATTATGACGTTCATCATTGAGGTCTAAACGATTCTTGTAGCTCGTCCTACAGAACTAATGCCAATAATTGTTAGACCATCTGCTGACCAAATAAAGTGATCTGACCACTTTTGCTGACGTGGATTAAACAGAGGTAGCATCTGTCCTGTATCTGGATCAATTCCAGTAGTGAAATTGTAGCGATATCCGTTACAACGCTGACAAGCTAACGCTAGGTTATCAGGGTCATCCGAACCTTTAAGAGACTGGGGTACGATATGGTCAATAGAAAATAGAGCAGCACTTGCTTCTTCTGAAGAATGACAGTATTCACAAAGAAATTTTGCTCTTTGTCTAACTAATTTTTTGGTTGCATCATTAACTGTCATGATTCAGAAATGATTTTGGCATTAAGCAAGGTAAAAATTCTATCTAGTTCCAATATGCCTGCCAATTCAGCATCTTCTTCTGTGGTTAGCAATCCAGCTTTCTTTTTCTCAGATAATTCTTCGAGTCGAGACTGTAATTCTTCAGTAAATTTAAACAAATGTATGTCCCTAACTTTACTGAGTTTGATTCCAGAATCTACCCAGAATGAGGGTTGAACCATCATTTGAGTAATCATAAGCTGTATGTCTCGTTTAATTTAGCGGACTGGTGGTATTTTAACAGCGAATCTTCCTTACCTGCTTTATTTTGAATGCCAGTTGATAAAAGGTAATGCGGTAGACTTGTCTTTTTCCCCAAGGAAGAGGCTCAAAATCGCGGATGTCATATTTTATAATATTGCTTTATTTAATGTCTTAACTCTTAATTTAAATAAATTCTGGCACAAATGAGCGAAATCCTTCTTGTAGTAGATATGCAAAATGGTTTTATGCCTGATAAATGCAGACATATTATTCCTACTGTTATTAAACTAATTGAGCGTTTTTTAGAGGCTGGTAAACTCGTTGTATTTACAAAATTTATCAATACTGCTGACAGTAATTATGTAAAGCTAATTCATTGGTCAAGCTTAATACATGAACCAGAAACGAGTATTGTTGATGAACTTCAGCCATATATACATAATATTTTTGATAAACCTTATTACTCTGCATTTACGGAAATTTTTTCGAGTTTTATTTTGATTAATCAAATCAGCAAAATATATCTTTGTGGAGTTGAAACTGATAGCTGTATTTTCAAGACAGCAATTGACTCTTTTGAGCGCGGTATTGAACCAGTAATTATCGAGGATGCTTGCTTTAGTGCTGGTGGTCAGCAAGCGCATGATGCAGGTATTTTCTTACTCAAACGTAATATCGGAAAAAACCAAATTCAGATGAGTGATGAGGTGATTGAGAAGATGTCATAATCAATCACAATTGGATCATCTTGACAACTGCCGTAAGTTTGTTCAAAAAATCCTGCTGGCCATCCCAATTCTTCTGGTGTTTTTGGGGGTGCTGATGGTTCTAGCTGTTGATAGGTTACTGTCACTTCATTGGTGTCAAGTTAAGAAAAATGGATGGTTGTCAAGAGTGGGCAAATCAATGGTAAAAGTCAACACAAGGGTATTGAAAAAGCCATGAGCAAACCACGCAAAAAACAAGGGAATCCAGATTTTCGCCATCGAGTCAGCGTACCAGCCCCAGCCAGTAAAGAGATAGAATCACGTCTGTTTGAACTCATCAGTCCAGGTACATTTACAAACCTCAAAGGGGTAAAAGACAAAGAACGGAGCTTGCGTTCACGAATACTGACCCTGCCAGTAATGGCAGCAATCGTGTTGAGTCTAGTGTATCGACAAGTACAACATCTCACGGATGTATTGCGATCGCTAGAAATAGAAGGATTAATGTGGGTGGAAGCAACGAAAGTCAGTAAACAAGCGTTGTCTCAAAGGCTTAATAATTTGCCTGCTCATTTATTTGGTAAGTTGTTTGAGCAAGTGATAGAGCGGTTATCAGCGAAAAGAAGCGCAAGAGAATTAGCCCCACCTTGGTCATCAGTAGCACAAAGATTTACTGCCATCTGGATTGGGGATGCCTCAACACTCGAAGCGATGAAAAAACACTTCGGACAACTGCAAGAAACAACAGGTGCAGCATTAGCAGGAAAGATGCTGATGGTTGTAGAAGCTTTTACTCACACTCCTGTAGCAATTTGGTATGATGTTGATGCCAAAATCCATGAGACTCTTTGGTGGCAAGCATTGTTAGAACCTACATTCCGCACCTGAAACTGTCACAAAAGAAATGATAAGGAATATGTCC
>NZ_JAVRCS010000077.1:0-7102 GCF_034530635.1 Nostoc sp. EspVER01 | reverse complement strand
CCTGGCTGGTTTTAGATCCACTCTTGCGTGCCTGGTTGTTGGAGGATATTGGCCGCGGCGATCGCACTACAAGTACTCTTCTAGTAGAAGATGTGACACTAGGCTCTGCTAAATGGATCGCTAAAGCTTCAGGGATAATTACTGGCTTACCAGTTGCAGCTAGAGTGTTTCAGATTTTGAATGAAAAAGTCAGCTTTGTGGCGGTTGCTGGTGAAGGTGCATGGTGTGAGCCAGGACAGGTAGTAGCTGAAATTCATGGTTCGCTGGATGCGCTACTGATAGGGGAACGAGTCGCGCTCAACTTAGCTATGCGGTTGAGTGGGATTGCTACGCTGACTAATATATATGTAAAGAAAATTGCTGATTCACCTGCTCAGCTTGTGGATACGCGTAAAACGACACCAGGGCTGAGACTATTGGAAAAGTACGCGACTGCTTTGGGTGGAGCGATTAATCACCGCATGGGGTTGGATGATGCGGTAATGATTAAGGATAATCATATTGCGGCCGCTGGGGGAATTGGAGAAGCTATTACCCGTATTCGTTCTCAGATTCCTTATCCTTTGACTATAGAGGTTGAAACGGAAAGTTTAGAGCAGGTGAAAGAAGCTTTGCAGCATAAGGCTGACATTATTATGTTGGACAATATGCCTTTGGATATGATGCGTCAGGCGGTGCTGTTGATTCGCCAGCAGGATAACCGAGTGAAAATTGAAGCTTCGGGGAATGTGACTTTGGAAACGATTCGCAGTGTGGCAGAGACGGGTGTTGACTATATTTCTAGCAGTGCGCCGATTACTCAGTCGAAGTGGCTGGATTTGAGTATGAGGATTGTACTTTAAATATAGTGGGGCTAATCATCCCACTGCAAAGTCGGTGTAATGTCGCATTTTTGGAGGATTAATGCCTAAAACAATGTCTTCCTTGGGGACACCGAGTTCAACCAACTGGTTTGCAATTCCAACTTCGGTGCCATCTTGTTGAATCCAACTTTTACCATCAATGATGTCGAGGTGAAGGACTGTGCCATACCATCAGTGAGAGGTTAAGATAACTGTTCCAGGCTTTTTAGCTTCCGAAATAAAGCTTCTAATCTTGACCCATCCGCTATCCAAATTCGGTCAAAATTATGCAATGCAAACTTAACACTATCTGGTAATGTCCGCCTCAGTTGTTGCTGCCAATTGAGTTGTAACTAAGGTAGTAAATCTTTAAATACACGCTTAAATAATTCAACAGGGAAAACTAAAAATCTTTCTGATAGTGATTGTTGAGCCACTTTGGTGGGATGACACCATAATAAACCTTCTCTTGCCAGCAGACGATTTAACTCTTGAACACCAGGAGCTTGCCGCCATAACAGTGTTATACCTGCTGCTACCATTAATGATAAATTCAGAATTGTATCTCGTAATCCTAACCTCTCACGCATGGGTGGACAGAAGGTTTCGCGCAGAAGTTGGGACTGAAAAAGGTGAAATTCGTCAGGCAAACTAGAGTCCTCTGGGTATTCACTGGGAATATCGTACATGGTTGGTAAGACTTCTTTGTGAGAGAGGCGGGTCTATTTGGTACATAACGGGAATCCTGTCCGACTAATTTTAAGTTAATTGATCGCAGTAAAGTTTGAGTTAAAATCAAAAATATTTTCTTCTACCTGGGGAAGACGCGAGAAATTGCGTCTTTAGTATTTACTGAAACAGGAATGAAAATTTTCTTTATTAGTCAGGCAAACGTTTTTTAGAATTGCCTGAAGGCTACTGAAACTAGTTTCTGTAAATAGTGTTGTTGGTTGATAAAATGAGCCAGGTTTTACAATATCCACTCCAGAATGTATTAGAAGCCCGTGCCCGCTTGGGTGAAGGCCCCGTCTGGGATTCTACCCAAAACCTGCTGTACTGGATCGATATTTACAACCATCGGGTACATCAGTTCAATCCTGCTACGGGGAAAGACTTGTTTTTTAATGTGGGAGATGTGGTAGGTGCGATCGCAACAGCAGGTAAAAATAGATTAATTATGGCACTGCGTCATCACTTGGCATTCCTCAACACCCAGACAGGTGAAGTTACTCCTATTTTGGAAATTGAAGTAAATCTGTCAGATAACCGTCTGAATGATGGCAAATGTGACTCTCAAGGACGTTTTTGGATCGGCTCAATGTGTTCTTTAGAAAAACCCCAGGCTAGCCTCTATCGCTACGATCGTGACGGTTCATTGCATGTGATTGAAACGGGTTTGACTATCTCTAATGGTTTGGGGTGGAGTCCCGATGAAAAAACGTTTTACTTGAGTGATTCTCCTCAACAAAAAATATATGCTTACGACTTTGATTCAGTCACAGGTAACATTACTAATCGCCGGATTTTTGTTGATTTAACTCATGAATCTTTTTATCCAGATGGGTTGACGATAGATAGTCAAGGAAATATTTGGTCAGCTATGTGGGATGGGTGGTGTGTGATTTGTTTCAACCCCAAAGGTGAAGAGATATTGCGGATCAATTTACCTGTGCAATTGCCAACCAGTTGCACTTTTGGTGGCGAAGATTTGCAAACACTTTATATCACTACAGCTTCAGTTGGACTAAGCCAAGGGGAGATAGAAAAAAGTTTCTACTCAGGCGATTTATTTGCTCTCCAAACTGATGTTATTGGCTTACCTAGCTATGATTTTGAGAAATAAAGTAGTCGCTGTGTCAGAGCTGATTCGTAAAGAAAATCTAAAGGGACTGTGGATGAGTAAGAGTGGATTTTAAACTAGATCGAGTTGCATGGTTGTACTAAAAATGACTCGTCTGCCGGAGATAGCCAATCCTCAAAGAAAACCTTATCCTAGCGACCTCAGTGATGGTGAGTGGGAAGTATTGAAACCGCTTATACCAGCACCGAAAGGATTTGGGCATCCAGTGGAAGTCGATTTTCGGGAGATTCTCAATGCCATATTTTATGTGCAAAGAACCGGATGCCAATGGGAAATGCTACCCCATGATCTTCCACCCTACACCACTGTGTATGGCTATTTTCAGAAATGGCAATCGCATTGCGTATCTGGCAACAAATGCACGACCAAGTTCGCCAACAACTACGAACAGAATTAGGCAAAGATCAGCAGTCCACCGTTGCGTAGGCGTAGCCCGTCGAAGACATCGCAGATTCTCAATCCGTCAAGACAACGGAAAAAAAGGGGAGGTCTACGGTTTCGATGGTGGCAAGAAGGTTAAAGGACGTAAACGCCATATCGTAGTGGACTCTCAAGGATTGTTAGTTGGGGTGTTCGTCACCGAAGCCAATGCCTCAGAACGATTAGGAGCAGTGGTTGTACTAGATGAAGCAAAGGAAAAATTATCCCAATTAGAAGTGATCTGGGTAGATCAAGGCTATTCTGGTAAGAATTTTGCCAATGCTGTCAAGCAAGTTTGTGGTGAGCAGGTGCGAGTGGAAGTGATTGCACGAACCACCAACACTTTTGAGCAATTGCCTAAGCGATGGATTGTAGAGCGCACTTTTGGATGGTTGAATCGATTTCGGCGGTTGAGTAAAGATTATGAGGTCTATTCCGAAGTCAGTGAAGCCATGATTTATGGTTCTTTGCTTCGTCTCATGGTTAGGCGATTAGCTGCTTAATATTTACTTTACGAATCAGCTCTCAAGGTGAGGCGCTAAATTGCCTCCCATATTTGTTCAACTCGACTTTTTATTTGTTTGCGAATTCTAAAAATTCCGAGTTTTAAACTTTTGATCTTAAACTTCCGAGTTCAAAGGCTCAACTTTCGAGTTCTAAAGGATTTCCAAATAAAAAAATATTAGTACCATGCAGCTCATTTGATTTGATTTTGAACTTAAAGGTGTATTTTTCGTAGTTACAATACTATCTTGCCGTTTCATTAGTGGTAGCTTTTTGCGGCAAAATATAAATACCCCCAGAAATTAAAGTTAGAGCAACAGAAATCCAAAAGGCAATTAGAGAGGGAGTTTGCCAGACTTCAGGTAGGGGTGCAATCAGAAGTGCGATCGCCACTATTTGACTAACTGTTTTTAGTTTACCCCAAATATTCGCCCCGGTAATTGTCGTTTGATTCACCCGCCAACCAGCGATCGCTAATTCCCGCGCTAAAATTAAAAACACTCCCCAAGCAGGTACTTTTCCTAGTTCAATCAAAACCATCAATGGCGCAAGTACTAGAAATTTATCCACTAAGGGGTCAAGAAATTTACCCAATTCACTAACTTGGTTGAGTTTCCGTGCCAAATAGCCATCTAACCAATCAGTTAACGCCGCAACGATAAAAATCGCCAAACATATCCATCTAGCTTGTGCTGTGGGGTTGTACAAGCCATAAAGCAGAAAGGGTACACCCAGAAGGCGAGAGAAAGTAATCCAGTTGGGTAGAGTCATGGAAAATTCAAAATTAATTAGTGTAAAAGCAACAAACAGCCAAGCAAATATGCAAAATATATGCAGATTAGTGTATCTGAGTGTGCCTGCGTGGGAAAATCTGTTTTCTGTAGCTCCCTTAAAACAATACTATGACTGAACACACAGACTCTCAATTCCGCATCGAACGCGATTCGATGGGCGATCGCCAAATTGCTAGTAGCGTTTATTATGGTATTCAAACACTGCGGGCAATCGAAAATTTCCCTATTAGTGGGATAAAGCCTCTAGCTACTTACGTAGATGCTGGATTGATAATAAAAAAAGCTACAGCAATTGTGAATGGAGAACTAAATTGCATTCCCCAAGATATTAGTCAGGCAATTGTGCAAGCAACTGATGAAATCTTAGCTGGGAAGTTCCGCGATCAATTTGTTGTGGATGTTTATCAGGCGGGTGCTGGAACGTCCCACCACATGAATCTCAACGAAGTTTTAGCAAATCGCGCTTTAGAAATACTCGGTGAAGAAAAGGGAAATTATAAACGTGTTAGTCCCAATGACCACGTTAATTATGGACAGTCTACCAATGATGTGATTCCTACCGCAATTCGCATTGGTGGATTATTGGCATTATCTAAGACACTACACCCAGCAATAGATGGTGCGATCGCTGCCTTAGAAAACAAAGCTGTAGAATTTCAAGATATCGTCAAATCTGGCAGAACCCACTTACAAGATGCTGTACCCGTGCGTTTAGGTGAGAATTTTCGGGCTTGGGCGCACATCCTTACAGAACATCAAAACCGGATTTACACCGCCTCTGGAGATTTGATGATGCTGGGTTTAGGAGGTAGTGCAGCCGGAACGGGGTTAAATACTCATCCTCTGTATCGCGCCCGTGTGGTAGAAGTTCTTTCAGAATTGATTGAAACTCCTCTAGAACCTACATCCCATCTCATGGCAGCTATGCAGAGTATGGCGCCATTTGTGAATGTTTCTGGTGCTTTACGCAACTTAGCCCAGGATTTAGTCAAAATATCTCATGATTTGCGGCTGATGGATTCGGGGCCAAAAACAGGCTTGAAAGAAATTCAACTGCCCCCAGTGCAACCCGGTTCCTCGATTATGCCAGGGAAATATAACCCAGTCATGGCAGAGATGACATCAATGGTGTGTTTTCAGGTGATGGGTTACGACAGTGCGATCGCATTAGCCGCACAAGCCGGACAATTAGAACTAAATGTGATGATGCCGCTGATTGCCTATAACCTAATTCACAGTATCGAAATTCTCGGTAATACCATCGCCGCACTCACCGAACGCTGCATTGAGGGAATTACTGCCAATCGCGAACGTTGTTTAGCTTATGCCGAAGGCAGTTTAGCTTTAGTAACGGCACTAAATACCCACATCGGTTACTTAAATGCCGCAGCGATCGCTAACGAATCCTTAGAAACTGGTAAATCTCTGCGGCAAATTGTTTTAGAACGAGGATTAATGAGTGAAACAGATTTAGCCACAGTGTTAAATCTAGAACAAATGAGTGGTATCTTACCACTCAAAACAGAATAATAGGTTATGGGTTATGGGTTACAGGTTATAGGTTACTATCCTCTATTGCCTGTTCCCTCCCCCCTATTCCCTATCCCCTACCTACCATGCAGACTCAAAAACCAGCTGTTAGTCTCATTCGGGCTACATCTTACAAACGAGAGGCTTTACGAGAATCCTTAGTCACGCTGCTGGAACCTTTCGGAGGAATAGCAGCGTTTGTAAAAAAAGGCGATCGCGTTTTACTCAAACCAAATCTACTTACAGGATCGCGTCCTGGTAAAGAGTGTATCACCCGTGCCGAACTAGTTTATGAAGTTGCCCAAATGGTAATTGAGGTTGGCGGTAAACCATTTTTGGGCGATAGTCCTGCTTTTGGAAGTGCCAAGGGCGTAGCAATAGCAAATGGCTATCTGCCAATTCTAGAAGAACTCAATCTTCCCATCATCGATTTTCACGGTCAGCGTTACCAAACCGTCAGTGAAAATTTTAACCATCTGCGACTGTCTAAAGAAGCAATGGAAGCAGACGTAGTGATTAACCTACCGAAAATTAAATCACATGCCCAGTTGACATTAACACTGGGCGTAAAAAACCTATTTGGTTGCGTCCCCGGCAAAATGAAAGCTTGGTGGCACATGGAAGCGGGAAGTGCGATTCGTTGATTAGTGAATCACGGTATCCAGTCCGTACATAACTAATCCAGTCCGTCAGCAGATTACTGACACTAAAGGCTGAACTCTCGGATTGATGCAGGTGCAAGTCCTGTCATTCAGACTCAGAATTGACTCCTTATCTGCCCACACCGACCAGACTCGGTTTCTGGAGGGTGAAGCTGGGAACAGGGCGCAATCAGACAGCCGTTGCGGGTTGACACTGGCGCTAATAGGGAGTTCCTATGATGAAACAGAGCCTAGAAAAGCGATTTAGTCCAGGGCAGGGCGCAACGCAAAAACCCCCTGACCCCACTAGAGTTCATTCCCGCCGAACATTTTCCGGGAAATCGGCAAGAGTCAAGGGAATCTAGGAATCGAATTGGCTACATCTAACGGAACAATCAATCTCTCCGAGGGAACGAATAAAAACGAGTTGTGGGTCTAGGGGCTTTTCGTTCCCCAAGTAGCCCAGACGAGCGGAGGAATCCCCACAATTCGGGTAGGACAGACCGTAAT
>NZ_JAVRCS010000076.1:0-7660 GCF_034530635.1 Nostoc sp. EspVER01 | reverse complement strand
TAGAGTTAGTGTAACTAGATATGTAAAGTTTTGTATTAGGATTCAACATTTCTGAGGTTAGCCATAAATACCCCTTTAGGGATTTGTCGAAAGTTTATGCAAAACAATTAAAATGGCTTGAGTAAGAATACAACCACGCCTATTGCATCTGAGCATCCTAAATGAGTCACAAATCTTAGGAGCTATAAAATGTATAGTTCCCGGAAATCCTGCTAAAGTAACAATTTCAGTTTAAAAATCCCAGAGAAAGACAAAATTACCCATTCACTAATCTATGAATGAAGTTGATTTAGCATTTACCCCAGCACTAGAGTTGGCGCAATTAATTCGTCGCCGGGAAATATCACCGCTAGAGTTGGTAGAAATATATTTAGAACGGATTGGGCAATTAAATCCTCAATTAGGAAGTTATTTTACGGTAACGGCAGAATTAGCGATCGCAGATGCCAAAGCCAAAACAGAATTATTAACAACTACCTCAGAACTACCGCCATTTTTTGGCGTGCCAATTTCTATTAAAGACCTCAATGCTGTAGCGGGTGTTACGTGTACTTATGGAAATCCGGCATTACTGAACAATATCCCTAATTATGATGATGGTGTTGTAACGAGAATTAAGCAAGCTGGATTTACTATTCTTGGTAAAACAGCCACTTCCGAGTTAGGTTCTTTTCCTTACAGTGAACCTGCGGGTTTTCCCCCAGCCAGAAATCCGTGGAATTTAGAATACACCCCTGGCGGTTCCAGTGGTGGCGCGGCGGCGGCGGTAGCGGCGGGATTGTGTGCGATCGCTCAAGGTTCTGATGGTGGTGGTTCGATTCGGGGGCCTGCGGCTTGTTGTGGTTTGGTGGGAATTAAACCATCCAGAGGCAGAGTGAGTAAAGCACCCGTAGGCGAACGCCTCGCTGGAATTGCCGTCAACGGGCCAATCGCCCGGACTGTCGCTGATGCTGCTGCCCTTTTGGATGCCATATCTGGCTACATGACAGGCGATCCTTACTGGTTGCCAGATCCCGAACCATCATTTCTCGCCGCAACTGGGACAAAACTCGGCGCTTTGCGAATTGCCTTTGACACTAGTATTTCTCCTTTGGGAGAAGCTGACGCCAACTGTCAGCAAGGTGTCCGCCAAACAATCCAGTTATTAGAACAACTTGGCCACCACGTTGAACAAAAATCCCCAGATTTTAGCGGTTTAGTTGAACCATTTCAAATCGTTTGGCAAGCTGGGGTAGCTGCATCAGGACTTCCTGTTGAAGCCTTGCAGCCATTGAATCGCTGGCTATTTGCACGTACAGGTTCCGTTGGAGAATACCTGCAAGCAGTTTCCCAAATGCAGATAGTGGCACGGCAAATTGTGGCGTTTTTCGATACCGTGGATGTGCTGGTATTGCCAGTTTATCTACATTCACCTATCCGCGTTGGGGAATGGGCTTCGCTCAGTCCAGAAGAGACATTCCAAAATATTATTGAGTGGGTTGCCCCTTGTCCGCCTGCAAATGCAACTGGACAACCTGCGATCGCAATTCCTGTCGGCTTTGACAGTAAGGGTTTACCCATCAGTGTGCAGCTAATTGGTAAACCTGCCGCTGAAGCCACAATCATCAGCCTAGCAGCACAATTAGAAGCGGCTAACCCTTGGATTCATCATCGTCCAGCCTTTGCAATATCAGGCTAATCATGCAAGCGTCCCTGGAACAACTTTCGCAAATTATTGTGTTTGCAGGTTTAAAAACAGCAGAGAAGATCGGTTTGCAAACTTACACTCAGGTGCAACGCCATCGCAAAGGAGAGATTATTCTCCATGAAGGCGATCGCCTACCAGCACAACTCTATGCTGTTGTCAGTGGATCAATTCAAATTACCAAAACAGCAACAACGGGGAAAGAAACAATTCTCCGTGCCTTAACTGCTGGGGAAATTTTTGCGGCTCCTGCTTTGTTGGGAAATGGAATTTCTCCGGCAACTGTCACTGCTGAATCTGATTGTGAAATCCTCACTGTAGAGCGAGATGCTTTATTAAAAGCTATTGGAGAAAACCCTGAAATTGCCTTACGAATGCTGATGGTTTTTAACAGTCGGATTCAGCAATTACATGAAACAGTCCACGGATTAGTTTCTGAAAGAGCTATTGTTCGCCTTGCGAGATTAATTCAATATTTTGCTGCTGAATCGGGAACTGAATCTAGTCCACAAGGCGAATGTTTAAAAGTCAAATTATCTTATTATCGGATGGCTCGAAGTAGCGGCATTACTTACGAAGAATGTGTGCGATTAATTAAAAGTCTCAAGCTAGTAATTGCTTATCGCCGGGGTGGGACGATTATCATACTTGATCCTGATAAATTAGATGCGATCGCATCTGGAGATATAGATTAGTCAGGGCACACAGATGTACGCCCAGCAATTTAGACTGCTACAGCTGCTCTATCTTGTTCGCGTGCAGCAACAACTAAAACTAGACATAGAACTGCGATCGCTTTTTGCCATTCTTGCCGAACTTGCGCGTCTTCCACACCTTCAAACATCCCTATCAAGCGGGGAATAGAAGCTTCTAAAGCCGGACGAGGTACTGGACGGTGCAACTCAACTAAATGAGTTAGACTTTCTTGATTATGGAGAAAACCAATTACCCATGTTGTTGTGTGATCAGGACTATCAGGAACCCGCTTGACTCCCAACTCATTTTTTAGCCAGTTGTAAAAAGGTGGTAATTCCTTAGCTAAAACTCCTCCTGCTGTGGGTAAAGTTTCCTTAAGTAAATTGGTATCTAAGCTGTTTAATTCTTGTTGCAATGCAGGCAAATTGAGAACTTCAGTTAAAGGTTTTGATAGTATTTCTTCCAACTGAGTTTCAGAGAAATTTAAATTTTCAGCAAAAGTTAAAAGTAGCGATCGCATTTTTTTAGACTCCATAATTAACTAATTTTTATCTGTGACTTTCTCAGAAAGTGTGAGCAAAAATGTCAGATTTTCTTCCGCTTTTAAGGCATGAGGTGCGTTCGCAGGCATAAAGACAAAAATCCCATTTTCAAGTACAATATCTTCTCCAGATAAAGTGAGTAGACCTCTGCCTTCAATTACATTGATGGTGGCATTCCGAATAGAGGTATGCTCAGAAATATCAGTGTTAGCTGCTAGGCAAAATAAAGTGTATTGACAAGCGTTATCTTTCAGCAGTACTTTACTGAAAACTCCCGCGTTGGGATATTCAATTTGTTCTCGTAGTTGAGTAATAAAAGATGGGCTAGTTATGATTTTGGTCATAGTATTTTAGGATGATGAACCGTAAGCAAGGCTAATAATCCTTGAATGATTATCAGTATTTATCAGGCGATGGTTTTAGTGAATAAATTATTTTACTGGGCAACCGCACACGAAATGATGTAGCCTAATTCGTGTTGGTATTTATGAAAAACTTGGTGAATTTCTAAAACCCGGTTGCGGATATCTCTCTGCGTCAAAATATTCCACAAAATTCGAGTTGTGTTAAAAAAACCTTCATCTTGAAATATCCGCCCTAAATTCAATAAATTCATTGAGTCAGTTTGGCATTTCTCTACTTGCAATCCTGCTGTTGCAAAAGCCGTAATCCAGTTGGATTCTGAAAGTGGTGTAGAATTAACTCGAATTACTCTTGCTAAGTCAGCATGAATTTGTTCTTCTTTATCACTGGCAAACAGTTCATGGGAGAGAAATTTACCTCCCGGTTTGAGCCGATTATGAATTTCAGCTAAAATCTTGGCTTTTCCCGATGGAGATTGCATTGTGAGAATAGCTTCTGCCAATACATAATCAAACTTTCCTGAGATTGCCTCTAGGTTGAAAATATTACCTTCAATTATTTCGACTTGATTTTCTAACCCAGCAGCGCATATATTAGCACGCGCACAAGCTACACTATCAGGATTTTTTTCAACGCCTACTACTTTGACATGGTAGCTTTTTGCTAAAGCGATCGCACTATATCCAAAGCTAGAACCTAGCTCTAAAACTGTCTCTCCAGGCTGAAAGTTTGCCCACTGAAATAATTTATCGGTGGCTATTCGTCCACCAGGACGGAGATATTTTTTACCCGCTGCTGCTAATACTTCGTGTCCCGTAGCTGTTTGGAAATTGAGGATAGTGTTGGTCATGTCTGTGACCCTCTGAACTTGTCTTACCCTCAATTTCTCAGTAATTTATGATATTGTCTCTGAGGTAGCTCATAGAAGCAGGATTACTTTGCTTTCCACTCGTGGTCAAGGATAGCGTAAAGAAAGTTGTCATACCATCTGCCTTTGATTAACTCTTTTTCCCGCAGATGACCCTCACGACGCATACCAATTTTTTCTAATACCCTTACAGAAGCAACATTCTCTGCAACACACCAAGACCAGATCCGATGCATTCCCAGTTCTTCAAAGCCAAATTTTAAAATTGCCTCTGCTGCTTCTGTTGCATAACCTTGTCCCCAATATTGAGTATTTAGTTCATAGCCGATATTTGCTTCCCGCATTTCCGGGTCATTTACACGGATACCACAATTGCCAATCAGCCGATTTTCTTCTTTGAGGACAATAGCTAACTGAAACTTAGTCCGAGGTTGCTCTTTTTGCTGATTGATAAACATCTGGATAAATTCGCAAACATCCTTCTGTGTGCGTTGCGTCCAGTAGTTGTAACGCAAGTACAAAGGATCAGATTGATAAGTAAAAACCGCCTGCCAGTCTGCCTCTATAAAATCACGCATTAGCAAGCGGTGTGTTTCTAATATCATGTATTTTCTCTATGGGCTTATTTGACTGAGCCTGAACCTTCACTGAATTTTGCCAGCAAAATGAGGAAACCAGTAGCAAAAAAACAAACAAATTTATCATCTGCTTTGACCTATTGGTTAGAGAATTTGGCTGCATAAATTTTCGATGAATTACTTACATGGCAATACTACATCAAGTTTCATTTAAGGAATAGCATACTTTATAAAAAACCCGGTTTTTTTAATAAACCGGGTTGATAAAGTTCTTTAAAAGTCTGTTGGCTTGGAATTTTAAATTATTGATTACCCTGTCTTAAACTAACTAAACGTGGCCCGTTAATTTTTGGCAACTTTCATTAAATCTACGTTAGTTAATGAATTATTAAGTTGCCCCATCAATTTTTTGCACTTCTTCATCAGATAGTTTCACATTTATAGCTTGTGCTGAGTCTTCAATGCTAGAGACCTTGCTAGCGCCAGGAATTGGCAAAATAACGGGCGATTTGGAACGCAACCATGCCAGAACGATATTGTACACTGACACGCCTTTTTCTTGAGCTAATTTAGCGATCGCAGGAATATCTTGCAATCCCTGATGGCGACGCCTACCACCAAAGGGACTCCAAGGTAAAAAAGTCAATCCTTGCTGTTCGCAATATTTTAATACGCCGTCATTTTCTGGCTGTCGTTGCCAAGGGCTGTATTGATTCTGCACCGAGACAATATCCACCACATCCCGCGCCCGCTTAATTTGTTCAACGGAAAAGTTAGAAACTCCTACAAACCGAATCAAACCAGCCTCTACTGCTTCTTTAACTGGTGCAAGGGATTCTTCAATGGTGTAATTAGTATCGGGAGAATGGTATTGCCAAACATCGATGGGTTTAGCACCACCCAACGCTTCAAAATTGTCGCGAATTGTTTGGCGCAAATGTTCTGGATTGCCGTTGCTTGTCCAGTTGCCATCGGGACGCATCAATCCGCCCTTCGTTGCTACAATCACTTGGCTAAGATCGCCTTTGTAATTACTAAGTGCCTTGTGAATCAGCTGCTCATTGTGATGCTTTTCTGACTCATCTTTGCAGTAAGAGTCCGCAGTGTCAATAAATGTAATACCCAAATCCAAAGCACGATGAATAACTTGGATTGATTCCGATTCGGGAGGACGATTAGAAATTGACATGGGCATACCACCCAAACCAATCGCACTTACAAATATACCAGTTTTTCCTAGCTGTTTGGTTTCCATGCTTTTAGCTATAGTTTTCTGTCCCAATTATCTATCAGCTAGTTATTCATTAGAAATCCTCCCTAGTACTTAGACTTGAGGATAAGTGAATTTAATTTTTATTGATGCCTACCAATATTTATATCCTTTTGCCATGCTCTCAGAGGAGAAATAGTTGCAATCAAGTAGACTAACTTATTAATATTTACGCCCGGAAAACGGACGTAAATATCATTAATTAATTGTGCTGGTTAAATTATTTTCTCTAAATTTATTAGAAAATTTAGAAATTTAATTAATAACCCTCTATAGTATAACCAGCAGATTGAACCATCTGTTTAATTGACTCTTCAGAAGCCGCAGCATCTACAGTTACAGTTTTAGTATCAACGTTTACATCTACTTTGGCATCAGACTCCATAGTCAGAATAGATTTAGTTATTTTCTTGGCGCACTCATCACCTTTAATATCTGGAACTTTCAATTGAATTGCCATTACTTACCTCATTACGTAAACTAAAATTTACATTTAATAAATATAATATCGATTTTAAGAGTGAACGCACATCTTACTTGAGTTAGGGATTTATCATCACAGAAATAGTAATAAATCATAGTTATATCTAAATCGTTATTGACAAAATATTTAGGCAGAAAAACCAAAATAACATACCAAAATTTATAAAATTTTTTATGAAAATGCACTTAGCACTACTAAGTTATAAAAAGCCGCTTGTTTCGTTTATTCTGAAGACTCCACAAGACATTCACTCTGTTTTTCTAGGCGTTGCTGTTTGACGTAGTTGTTCTTGTAATACTGTCCGATCGTACAAGCGTCTATGGGTAATTCACGAAACCTTTTTATCTGTAGTTTCTAATTTATTGTATGCTTCAGGTACTTTTGCCCAACATTTGGAGTACATATAGATTCAAAAAACAGCTATCTTGCGACATAAATATACTGTGGGCTTCGCAATAAAGACTTTCTGTGACACAATTCTGACAGGAGTGTTGGACGCTGCTAATTTTGGTATTTAAGCTAGAGAACGATTCCTGAAATATACCAGTAGTTAAAATGCGATCGCTAGAAGCAACGAAAAAATTAGCATTTCTTGTTTGATTTATTTTCCAATCTCTATGACGAACTATGACCCTCGAAGTAAAACTCGCTAATGCTTCTCTAGAAGACGCTACGCCTAGCTTGCTTACGCTATTGGTGATGCAACTTCAAGATGCTGAAGTCATCTTACTTATAAACACAACCTAGTCAACTACAAATACCCACTTTGTCAGTTTGTCTAATTAAGATATGTTTGGTAAATAAAATAAGTAGCCTACATCATCGGCTGTTATTCCACACTTGACATAAAGCATTGTGAGTGCAAAACGTCTGCCAGAAACCATTGCCCATGTCAGAATTACCCGCCAATCCTGGCAACACGGCTTCCTAGAAGGCGAAGTGAATGCGGGTGAGTTTGAGTGGCATTTCCAGTGGCATTTTCGCCGGGGAGAACTTGCCGTCAAGCCTTCCCAAGGCCGCGCCTTAATCAAAGAACCCCTCGGTCGATTTTTGGAGCAACAAGATTATCAGCTAGAGCCTGGAGGAGACTATGCTTTTACGATTCGGGCGGAACTTTAAAAGTTAGGAGTTAGGAGTTAGGAGTTAGGAGTTAGGAGTTAGGAGTTAGGAGTTAG
>NZ_JAVRCS010000075.1:0-9298 GCF_034530635.1 Nostoc sp. EspVER01 | reverse complement strand
ATGGCAAAACTTTAGCTTCCGCCAGTGGTGACAAGACGATCAAATTGTGGAATCGAGACACGGGCAAAGAAATTACCACCCTGAGTGGGCATAGCGCTTCGGTCTACAGCGTCGTCTTCAGCCCGGATGGCAAAACTTTAGCTTCCGCCAGTGGTGACAAGACGATCAAATTGTGGAATCGGGACACGGGCAAAGAAATTACCACCCTGAGTGGGCATAGCGCTTCGGTCTACAGCGTCGTCTTCAGCCCGGATGGCAAAACTTTAGCTTCCGCCAGTGGTGACAAGACGATCAAATTGTGGAATCGAGACACGGGCAAAGAAATTACCACCCTGAGTGGGCATAGCGCTGAGGTCATCAGCGTCGTCTTCAGCCCGGATGGCAAAACTTTAGCTTCCGCCAGTGGTGACAAGACGATCAAATTGTGGAATCGGGACACGGGTAAAGAAATTACCATCCTGAGTGGGCATAGCGCTTCGGTCAACAGCGTCGTCTTCAGCCCGGATGGCAAAACTTTAGCTTCCGCCAGTGATGACTACACCATCAAATTGTGGAATCGGGACACGGGCAAAGAAATTACCATCCTGAGTGGGCATAGCACTTCGGTCAACAGCATCGTCTTCAGCCCGGATGGCAAAACTTTAGCTTCCGCCAGTGCTGACAACACCATCAAATTGTGGAATCGGGACACGGGCAAAGAAATTACTACCCTAGCTGGGCATAGCAATTCGGTCAGAAGCTTCGTCTTCAGCCCGGATGGCAAAACTTTAGCTTCCGCAAGTTATGACAACACCATCAAATTGTGGAATCGGGAGACGGGCAAAGAAATTACTACCCTAGCTGGGCATAGCAATTTGGTCATCAGCGTCGTCTTCAGCCCGGATGGCAAAACTTTAGCTTCCGCCAGTGATGACTACACCATCAAATTGTGGAATCTCGACACGGGCAAAGAAATTTCCATTTCCACCCTGAGTGGGCATAGCAGTTGGGTCAGCAGCGTCGTCTTCAGCCCGGATGGCAAAACTTTAGCTTCCGCCAGTGGTGACAACACCATCAAATTGTGGAATCGGGAGACGGGCAAAGAAATTACTACCCTAGCTGGGCATAGCAATTTGGTAAACAGCGTCGTCTTCAGCCCGGATAGCAAAACTTTAGCTTCCGCCAGTGGTGACAAGACGATCAAATTGTGGAATCGGGAGACAGGCAAAGAAATTTCCACCCTGACTGGGCATAGCAGTTTGGTCAACAGCGTCGTCTTCAGCCCGGATGGCAAAACTTTAGCTTCCGCCAGTTGGGACAAGACCATCAAATTCTGGAATTTGAATCTTGATGATTTATTAGCACAGGGTTGCAGTTGGCTTAAGAGTTATTTGGCTAGCCATCCTGATGCGGCTAAGGTGTGTCCAAGGCGGTAGAGATGAGGGAGATGTGGTTCGACTTCGCTCACCAACCGGGGAAATGAGGGAGTTATGGGGAGTTAATATTCAAAAAGAGCGATTGCTTGGTAAATTAGGAAGGCAATCACAGTTCTGAACCTAATTTTTGCAGTGATCCTAAGCCTAAATGTAGAAGCAAAGGCGATCGCTTGGTAAATTAGAGATGCGATCGCAGTTCTGAACGCTTAAATGTAGAGCCAAAAGCGATCGCTTGGTAAAAAAGAAATGCGATCGCACTTTTGAACTCAGTGTTTCAAGTTCCGAACACCAATGACCGAGTAAAAAGGTTGAACTTCCGAGTTCTGAACACTAATGACTGAGCAAAAAGGCTGAAGTTCCGAGTTCCGAACACCAATGACCGAGCAAAAAGGTCGAAGTTCCGAGTTCCGAACACCAATGACCGAGCAAAAAGGTCGAAGTTCCGAGTTCTGAACACCAATGACCGAGCAAAAAGGTCGAAGTTCCGAGTTCTGAACACTAATGACCGAGCAAAAAGGTCGAAGTTCCGAGTTCCGAACACAAATAGCCGAGCAAAAAGGTCGAAGTTTCGAGTTAAACCTCCGGTTCTACCCCCAGCGCTTTTAACTGAGCAGCTAATCTCTCTGCACGTTGCCCTTCTTTTGCTACTAACTCCAAACCCCATAGTAATAATTCGCCATTGTCATCCCACCAACGTAACCAATAGCCTGTGCGGTTTTCTCGGCTTCCTTGCCATACACCTAAAAACAAGTTCATTTCGGCAATCCAGTGACGATCGCTTGCATCCGGTGTTTGCAGTTCATAATTTCCTAAATCATCTCGCCGATAAACTTCTAAGACTCCACCATCTGGTTCAAAAATGGCATAGTTTGGCACTTGTAAAATCTGCTCATAATAAAACCATTTACCAGGGGGATAGGTCGGTTTACTCGAATACTCTCCACCTTCGGTATCTGAGAGAAATTCCATCACAATTACCGGAATATCACCTTGAAGTCGTGGCGTATAACTGCGCTTCACTTCTTCTCGTGAGACTCTAATAGATGCTACATAACCCCAATCTGGTGCTTTGACGACAAATCGATTATTCAAAGTGGCGCAGATACCGTAATTAGTGATGGTTAAAGCATCGGTGGGTAATCTGCCAGCAAGTTCCAAGCTTTCTGTTAAAGCAGCAGCCAAGAGTGGCTGATTAATGTTATCCACTGGTTCGTTGTCTAAAACAAAATCATCAGGTAACTTTTCCCAGGTGACATTATGAGTGGCTGCATTGGCTAGCATAATCAGAATATTTCAAGTACAAATTCAATTTCTAATAGCCCGATTAAAAGATTGCACACGGCGTTACTCCTGAGCAAAGGTTCGTACTTCTTCCACTGACAATCCCAAAGCTTGGGCAATCTGTTCGATGCTCAAATCCATTTGCAATAATCGGGGTATGGCATCTCTTCTGGTTTGTTCTGCAAGTTCAGCTCGTTGTCGTTCTTGTTCGGCGTTGCGAGAAATGTCTGTATAACTCAAAAACCTTTCTCCATCAGGACGATATAACTGCAAACCCTCTGGTGATGGAGCAAAGCGAACTTTTAAACGGGGACTCACCCAATCTTCCATTTGGGGGATGACATCTAAACCGTCTTCGCTACGCAACCATCCACGCAAATTATTGCGATCGGGATCATAAATGTAGTATTCTTCCACCCCATAGCGATCGTAGAAAAGTAATTTTTTGTCCATTTCAGTTTGGGTGTTGCTGGGAGAAAGAATTTCAAACACCACTTGCGGTGCAATTCCCTCTTCTTTCCATTGTTGGTAGCACAAGCGATGTCTACGACGGGCTACGCCTACGCCTTTTGGTCTACCCAATACCACCATCACATCTGGGGCGTTAACAATTTTGTTACGTCCCTCTACCGGATACCAAAACAAATCCCCCGTAACAAATACATTTGGATCGTTAGCAAATAGCCACTCGATATTCTGCTTAATTGCCACAATCCAGCTAAACTGTATGGTATTATTAGCGACTGGTTGTCCGTCACTATCTGGGTAGATGACCTCTGGCTGCGTCGGCGGTTGGATTTGCGATACCATAGCTTCGCCCTCAGAAGGATATTTAATCGGGATGCTTCCAAATTAGCAGACTCTTAAGGATGTCTGCGCCATGAATCTGGAAGGATAAGTAACTAAAACAGTACGATTGTTCTACTATAAACTAATTAAAGATAGTATTATTAAGGACTGTTTCATAAGAAACTCCTTCTTCGCCGCCCAATATGTCAGACCAACAGCTAGCAGCATCCTTGAATGGACATCTTCCGTACCCCAGCCACAACAGCCAGAATACCATTCGGATTCGGGGTGCTAGGCAGCATAATCTGAAAAATATTGACTTGGAATTGCCACGCGATCGCCTAATCGTATTCACTGGCGTTTCTGGTTCTGGTAAGTCTTCCCTAGCCTTTGATACCATTTTCGCTGAAGGGCAACGTCGTTACGTAGAATCCCTCAGCGCTTACGCACGCCAATTTCTCGGACAACTGGATAAGCCGGATGTAGAAGCGATTGAAGGCTTAAGTCCAGCAATTTCTATTGACCAAAAGTCAACCTCTCATAACCCGCGTTCCACTGTCGGTACGGTGACAGAGATTTACGACTATTTGCGGCTGCTGTTTGGTCGGGCTGGCGAACCCCATTGTCCGATATGCGATCGCTGTATTGCACCCCAGACAATCGATGAGATGTGCGATCGCATTATGGAATTACCAGATCGCACCCGCTTCCAAATTCTTGCACCCGTTGTTAGGGGGAAAAAAGGCACACACCGTAAGCTTTTGTCAAGTCTTGCTTCTCAAGGTTTTGTCCGCGTGCGGATCAATGGCGAGATCCGCGAACTGTCAGATTCCATTGAATTGGATAAAAACTTTACCCACACCATCGAAGTGGTAATTGACCGCTTGGTGAAAAAGGCTGATATTCAGGAGCGTTTGGTTGATTCTCTGTCTACGTGTCTCAAGCAATCGGGTGGTATTGCAGCCATTCTGGTGAGTCTACTCGGTGACGACGGACAAGAAAAAGAAGAAGAATTAGTATTTTCGGAAAACTTTGCTTGTCCAGAACATGGCGCGGTAATGGAGGAATTATCGCCGCGATTGTTCTCCTTTAACTCACCTTATGGTGCTTGTCCGCACTGTCACGGCATCGGGACTTTAAGAAGATTTGCACCAGACTTGATTGTACCCGACTGGGAAGCGCCAGTTTACGCTGCGATCGCGCCTTGGTCAGAAAAAGATAATTCTTATTACTTGGAATTACTTTATAGCGTCGGACAGATTTATGGATTTGAGTTACAGACAAATTGGGGCAAGCTGACAGAAGAACAGCAGCAAATTCTTCTGTATGGAGAGAAAGATGAACGAGCCGCAGAGGCAAAGAGAAAGCAGAGTTTTAAAGGTGCTATTCCAATTTTGCAACGGCAGTATGAGGGTGGTTCGGAATTAATTAAACAAAAATTAGAGCAGTATTTAATCGATCAACCGTGTGAAGTTTGTAAAGGAAAACGGTTAAAACCGGAAGCCTTGGCGGTGAAGTTGGGACAATATGGAATTTTAGAATTAACTACCGTATCAATTCGAGATTGTCGGGAGAGAATTGAGCAATTTAAGTTGAGCGATCGCCAGTTACAAATTGCTGATTTAGTTCTCCGAGAAATCAAAGCCAGATTGCAATTTTTGTTAGATGTAGGTTTAGATTACCTCACCCTTGACCGTCCCGCTATGACTCTTTCCGGTGGTGAAGCCCAACGAATTCGTCTAGCAACGCAAATTGGTTCTGGATTAACAGGAGTTCTCTACGTTTTAGATGAACCGAGTATTGGTTTGCATCAACGAGATAATGGCAGATTGCTGAAAACCTTAACGAAATTGCGTGATTTGGGTAATACATTAATTGTCGTTGAACACGATGAAGAAACAATTCGTGCAGCCAACTATATAGTTGATATCGGCCCTGGTGCAGGAATTCACGGCGGAAATATTATCGCCCAAGGTGATTTTCAGGCATTATTAGCAGCAGAAGATTCTTTGACGGGTGCATATTTATCAGGAAGGCGAGTAATTACCACGCCAGCAGAACGCCGAGAAGGAAACGGGCGCAGTTTGGGAATTAAAAATGCCCATCGCAACAATTTAAGAAATATAGATGTAGACATTCCGCTAGGTAAACTTGTTTCCATCACAGGTGTGTCTGGTTCTGGTAAATCTACGCTGATTAACGAATTACTGTACCCATCTCTGCAACACCATTTAACTAAGAAAGTTCCCTTACCGAGACATTTGGATAAAATTCAGGGATTAAACGCGATTGATAAAGCGATCGTTATCGATCAATCTCCCATTGGACGCACACCACGTTCCAATCCTGCAACTTACACAGGAATTTTCGATGCCATTCGGGATGTATTTTCCCAAACAGTAGAAGCCAAAGCTAGGGGTTACAAACCTGGACAATTTTCCTTCAACGTTAAAGGTGGACGTTGCGAAGCTTGTAGCGGCCAGGGTGTGAATGTTATTGAAATGAACTTTCTCCCTGATGTTTACGTGCAATGCGAAATTTGTAAAGGTGCAAGATACAACCGCGAAACTTTGCAGGTGAAGTATAAAGATAAGTCTATCTCTGATGTCCTAAGAATGACAGTAGAGGAGAGTTTAGACTTTTTCCAGAATATACCCAAAGCGATCGCGCGTTTGCAAACTTTATTTGATGTCGGGTTGGGTTATGTCCAACTAGGACAACCTGCGACTACCTTATCAGGTGGTGAAGCGCAACGGGTAAAATTGGCAACAGAACTATCTCGACGCGCTACAGGTAAGACACTTTATTTAATTGATGAACCGACAACAGGGTTATCTTTTTACGATGTCCACAAATTGTTAGATGTGTTGCAACGATTGGTAGATAAAGGTAATTCAATATTAGTAATTGAACACAACTTAGATGTAATTCGTTGTTCTGACTGGGTGATAGATTTGGGGCCAGAAGGTGGCGACAAAGGCGGAGAATTAATTGCTGTGGGTACACCAGAGGAAGTTGCAAAAAATCCCACGTCTTATACTGGGCAATATTTAAAGCAAGTTTTGAAGCAGTATCCGGCGATGAAGAAGTAGAGTTTTTGTCTCAGATATATATTCAAAGATGCTTACCGCAGAGTAGGTGTAAAGAAAAGCGATCGCTGATTCTAAAATAAACAAACTTACATCAACATGAACAAACTTTCCCAAAGCCTCAGCTTGTCTTTGAGTAACTTATAGGCGACAAAATCCCCAACTTATTTGAGAAGTTGAGGATCTGCGGTTTGCAATTCTTACAATTAAAATAGGATTGCAATAAACGTTCATCAAGTTGTAGCTAAAGCTGGTTCTGCCAAAAAATATTTCAGATTTTCTTACTGGGTAGCAAATTTCAAATATTGAGATGCCATTTCTGGTGTTAGAAATTCAATCATTAACCTATTTTCTACCCAAAACTCAATCACATCAAAGAAAGAATCGCGGTTACAGCGCACTACACGCCAACCTTTACGCACACCGATTTCTTCAATTTCTTGCTGAATAATGGGTACAGAGATTGCTGCATGAATATCTGTATACCTGGCAGTAATAGCAGTATGCACAAATACACATTGCCAATGGCTGCAACAGTTGCACAGTTATGGATTGTTGTCAGGTTCTTTTCGTCCAGAAGATGAAATTTGTATTTTACGTAGCTATATCCGCCAACGTGATAGTCTCATCAGAAGTGCCAGTGTTCATATCCAACGGATGCAAAAAGCTTTAACTCAAATGAACATACAACTGCATCAAGCAGTCAGTGATATTACAGGCACTACAGGTATGGCAATCATACGAGCGATTGTTGCTGGTGAACATGACCCACAAATACTTGCAGCCAAAAAACATCACCGTGTCAAACGTAGTGAAGCAGAGATTGCAGCTGCGCTTAATGGTGATTATCGAAAAGAACATTTGTTTGTCTTGCAACAAGAGCTACATCTCTATGATGTCTACCAATCCCAAATCGCTGAATGTGACCGCCAGATTGAGGATTGCCTGAGTCAATTTAACGACAAAATTGATATTTCGCAGTTGCCCCTTTCTCCACCCAAGCATATTCGCCACAAACCTCAAGGTAATGAGCCTAACTTTGATTTGCGTACTCATCTTTACCGCATGAGCGGAGTAGATTTTACCCGTGTTGACGGTCTTGGTGTCCTGACAGTACAAATCATTCTTTCTGAGGTTGGTTTAGATCCCACATTCCGCACCCGGAACTGTCACAAAAGAAATGGCAAGGAATTTTGGAGCTAGTTTTTGATTCAAGACTAAAACTGGAGGAATGGCAGGTAAAAAATTAAGCCAGAGTATGTAAAAAAAGGAACCAGTGGAAAAAATACTGCATAAAAAAGTAGAGCTACTGAAGTTAGGGTAAGTAACTCAAAAAAGTTGATAAAAAGAAAGCTTGAGTAAAATGTTAATCAAACTAATAAATAGTAACGACGACAAGCACTAGGAAAAAATTGTAATACCCATAATCTTTCATCAGAGAGGTTGGAGATTTGTGAAACCCCATTGGCAATTAATACATGGATACCTTGAAAACATTGAAATATCCACCTGAGAGTGGGGCGGGGTGTCAGTTTACCTAATTGATTTTTTATTGCTTGGTTTTGAGCTCATAAACTTTCACGTAGCTGTCGTTGCCCTAAAGTATAAACTAGCAAACATAACCCCATAATCATAGATAAAGCTTCAATCCGCTCCCTGTTTTTGCCCTTAATCTGAGGCTTTAGCTGTTTTTTAGATATTTTAATTTCCGTCAACCGATGATACTTTAATTGCTCTGATAAATGTAATGCAGCTTTTTTCGCATCTCGATGGCAAGCAAATTCTTCATTACATAACTTAGTTAACTTTTGATGAGCAGCTATTAAAGTGAAGATTCCACTTAAACCTTTTAAATATAATTGGTCTAATACTCTTCCTAACCTATCATCATTTAAATGTTCTGGTAATACTCCTTCTCCTATCAAGTGTTCACAGGCATAGGTATCCATATATTTAGGAAACATATATAACGTTCCTGATACAAAACCTAACCCGTTTAGTATCATTGCTTTGACCGCTTGACCCGCACTCACCTTTTCTTGTGGGTGCTGTCCAAGTATTTTATTTATTTGAGCTACCAGCCCTCTTTCATCGATTATTCCTGCTACTATTCCCAGGTGATTTAGATTTTTTACTTCAATACTCAAGGGCGAATTCATTTTCACACCACATTTCATCAACTATTTCTAGCTTTTCATGATGGGAGCTTTTGATGTGCTAATTTTATTTATTTTTTGACTTCTACCCTGATTCTGGCTATTAACTTTACTTTTCAGTTTTTATTGTCTCAATTTTTACCAGTATTATTGATTTACTTACTGCTTTCTCTGTGTGCCAGTTTTAGGTGCGGAATGTGGGGTACAAAGCCCGGCATTTAATTGAGAACTTCTTTGCCCGACTCAAGCAGTACAGAGCGATTGCCACCCGTTATGACAAACGCAAGGTCAATTTTCTCGGTGCAATTTATCTTGCTGCTACTGTGATTTGGCTTAACTGATGACACGCCCTAGCACAAAAATTGTGGTCAACAGGGTTGAACCGTCTACCATATTCATTGGGAGACCTCAAGCTTTGGTGTCGTTACCTTTATCTTGTGATTTCCCTTTCTTTTTTGCTACCCCATCTCAACATAAGGCGTAATAATTTACGCTCCGGCAAAGCGGTCGCCTCGGCCAATATCCTCCAACAACCAGGCACGCAAGAGTGGATCTAAAACCAGCCAGG
>NZ_JAVRCS010000074.1:0-9485 GCF_034530635.1 Nostoc sp. EspVER01 | reverse complement strand
AGAAGCCCCGTGCTTCACGCAATGCTTTAAAGTAATGAGTAAGGAGTAATGAGTAGATGAAAAATGGGTATTTACTCATTACTTATTACTTATTACTCATTACTCCTTCTTAAGAGCGCCTTTAGGTCGGTGAGGATGTCAAATTTCTCAAAATACTTAAAGCCACCGCCTCCGCTACCTTAATGCCATCGATACCCGCCGAGAGGATTCCCCCTGCGTATCCCGCGCCTTCTCCAGCCGGATAAAGACCGACTGTATTTAAACTTTGATAATCCTCTTTGCGTTTAATCCGAATTGGTGATGATGTGCGGGTTTCCACTCCAGTCAACACGGCATCGTCCATTGCAAAACCTTTAATTTGTTTGTCAAAAGCGGGAAGGGCTTCGCGGATAGCTGCGATCGCATAATCTGGTAAACTCTGACTCAAATCGCCCAAGTGTACCCCAGGTGTATAAGACGGTTTAACAGTGCCCAATGCTGTCGAGGGACGATGGTTGAGAAAGTCTCCCACTAACTGCCCTGGCGCTTCATAAGTCCCACCGCCTAATTCAAAAGCCCGTTCTTCTAAGCGCCGTTGAAAGTCGATTCCCGCTAACGCATTGCCCGGATAATCTTCGGGTGTGATACCCACAACGATCGCACTGTTGGCATTGCGCTCATTGCGAGAGTATTGGCTCATTCCATTGGTGACAAGTCGCCCCGGTTCTGATGCGGCTGCAACTACCAAGCCCCCCGGACACATACAAAAACTATAGACGGAACGACCATTTTGGCAATGGTGAACCAGTTTGTAATCGGCAGCACCTAAAAGCTTATGACCAGCTTGAGCGCCAAAACGACATTTATCGATGAGAGTCTGGGGATGTTCGACCCGAAAGCCGATGGAAAAAGGTTTCGGCTCTATGTAAACTCCACGATCAAATAGCATTTGGAAAGTATCGCGGGCGCTGTGACCTACCGCCAGAACTACATAATCGCTGGCGATATATTCGCCACTGGCGAGGGTGACTCCCCGCACCTGTCCATTTTCGATGTTGATATCTTCAACGCGGCTTTCAAAGCGAATTTCACCGCCGAGGGATTCGATTTTAGCCCGCATACTTTGGACGATTCCCACCAGTTTGAATGTGCCGATATGGGGTTTGTTGATATAGAGAATTTCTGGTGAGGCTCCCGCATTGACGAGTTCGGTTAGTACCTTGCGCCCATAATGCTGAGGATCTTTAACTTGACTGTAGAGTTTGCCATCGGAAAATGTACCCGCGCCACCTTCACCAAACTGGGCATTGGATTCGGGGTTGAAGTCTGATTTTTTCTTCCAAAAGCCAAAAGTATCAGCAGTGCGATCGCGAACTTTTTTCCCACGTTCTAAAATGATGGGACGGAATCCCATTTGCGCCAGCATCAAACCCGCAAACAAGCCACAAGGCCCAGTACCAATCACGATGGGGCGAATCGTCAAATTGCTCGGTGCTTGTGCTACTGGGCGATAACTCATGTCTGGCGTGGACATGATATGGGGATCTTTTTTCAGGCGCTTGAGTAGATGAGTTTCCTGAGTCGTTTCTACATCCAGAATATAGACAAGGGTGATATCTCCTTTCTTACGCGCATCGTAGCTACGCTTGAAGATGGAATAGCTGATCAAATCTTCGTCTGTGATTTGCAGCTTTTTGAGGATGGCAGACTTGATCTCATCTTCAGGATGATCAAGCGGGAGCTTTACTTCTGTTAGTCGTAACATGGCGAGGAGAAATGCATACTGTCTATCAAAATCTTAATCAAAATCATTGCGGGGCGGCTGATTTTCGTGGTTCAAACTAGATTGACAGCCGCCTCTAACATTCGTATTGTGCCAAGTTCAGCATCTATTTCCACTTCTACACCAATTGGCAAGGTAAATTTATCTTTAATATGACCAATCATGGAACCATACCAAGCAGGAATCCCTAAAGGAAGTATGTGTTGTTGCAATACTTGCATTAATGTAAATGATGGTTCATCCCCAAGACTACATTTAGTGCATTGCCCAAAGATAAAACCAGTAATTTGATTCAGTATCCCAGCAGTTTTTAACTGCGTCAGCATCCTATCTATACGATAAACATCCTCGCCAACTTCTTCCACAAACAGAATGCTTTTGTTCCAGGAAGGTAGGTAAGGTGAACCTACCATTGCTGATAGCACTGATAAGTTTCCACCTACAAGTTTACCCCTCGCCTTTCCCGATGCTATTGTCTCCACCCGCACTTCGCTAGGGTTGAGATTTTGCATAGTCACAGTTTCACCATTAAATAAGATGCGCTTGAAGTAATCCACTGTAAATTGATTCCAGGTAGATGTGGCAACTGGCCCATGAAAAGTAATCATTTGACTACGGGCATTAATTGCCAACAACAGGGTAGTAATATCGCTGTACCCGATGAGAATTTTCGGATGGGAACGGATCAGCGAATAGTTGAGTAAGGGTAAAATGCGATTGCAGCCCCAACCACCACGCATCGGAATAATTGCTTTTATGGTGCGATCGCTAAACATCAAGTTTACATCATCGGCGCGATCGCTGTCTTTACCCGCTAAATAGCCGTAACGATCTAAAATATGCTTCCCAAGCTTGACTTTTAACCCTAACTGTGAAACTGATTTCTGCGCTGCTTCGATGTCTTTAGCGTCAACAATACCCGCAGGGGCTATCAATCCTACGGTATCGCCAGCTTGCAGGCGGGGCGGCTTGCGGATGGTGTTTAGAGATGGCTTACCTTGGGCGGTAAGTGTTGGTATCTGGGTAGCTAAGGTGGCAAGTCCACAGGTTGTAAGAAATTCTCGACGTTTGATAGTCATAACCATCAACTAACCACTCTAGACGCAAAGAAGACAGAGCGAGGAGAAATAGAGAAGATTTTTGCTTCAGTTTTCGGATATTTTTTTATTTGGAATTCCATAATACCCAGTATCTAGTTTTGTACAAAGTCGTTATGGCAAGTGTAAATCATTAGTCCTCTTGCATAAATCAAAAATCAGAACCCCAAAGAGCCAAAGCGATGTTATTGCTGACTACTTAAAATCTGAATAGGAATTTCAATTTGGAATTCCGTTCCCTGACCTAATGCAGAGATACAACTGAGCTTACCCTGGTGCTTTTCAACAACAATCTGATAACTGATTGATAAACCTAAGCCAGTTCCTTGACCAACAGGTTTAGTAGTGAAGAAAGGATCGAAAATATGTTCCTGAATTTCTGAATTCATCCCACAACCATTATCTTTAATACTAATCAAAACAATCTCTTTATCTATGAGTGAAGTTTTAATTTGAATAGTTGGTGTCTGATTTTTAGACTGCCAATGTTTCAGATTATCCTTTAAGGCATAAATCGCGTTATTGAGAATATTCATAAAAACCTGATTTAGCTGGTTGGCATAACACTTAGCTTTCGGGATTTTACCATACTCTTTAACTATCTGGATATCAGGTAAATTATTAGGTAGTGTCAACTGATGATTCAGAATCATTAATGTATTATCTATACCTTCATGAATATCTACAGACTTCATTTTTGCTTCATCTAGTCGTGAGAAGTTTCGTAAGCCAAGAACAATTTCTGTAATTCGCTCACTACCTACTGTCATAGATGCCATTAACTTAGGTAGATCGTCACACAAGTACTCTAAATCAATAGTTTTTATTTTGGCTGCAATAGTAGGATTTAACTGGGGATATTGCTCTTGATAAACTGCAATTAAATCTAGTAAATCATTGATATATCGATTTGCATATTCGATATTACCAGCAATAAAACTAATGGGATTATTAATTTCATGGGCAACACCTGCTACCATTTGTCCTAAACTCGACATTTTTTCACTGTGAACTAGTTGAGCTTGTGTCTGTTGTAAGTCAAGTAAAGCTTTTCTTAATTCAGATGTTCGTTCTGCAACTTTTCGTTCTAACTCGTTGTTAGCCTTTTGTAAAGCTTCTGCGGCTCTGACGGTTTCTGTTGCAATACTGGCAATATGGGTGGCTGTTTTGAGAATTTCTAAATGATGCGGAGTAGGATGACAAGGAAATTTATGAGATATAGCAAATGTTCCTAAAACTTCACCAGCTTGTGAAGTAAAAGGTGATGACCAACAAGCTCTAATATTGTAACTTAGAGCAAAATCTCGAAAATCAGCCCATAAAACATCATTGGCAATATCAGTGGCAAATACTGAATCTCCTCTATAAGCAGCAGTACCACAAGAACCACAACACTCACCAATCATCAAACCATCAACCCCTTTAGCATATTCTTGGGGTAAAGTTGGTGCAGCTCCTCCCCGCAGTCGGTGATTTTCTCGATCTACAACTAAAATTGAGCAATATGCCCCTGGTAATTCTTGCTCTAGCAAAATACAAAGGTTATTAAAAATTTCATATAGATTAACCCCAAATGTCACTTGTTCTAAAATTTGGCTTTGGGTATACATTAACGCTTCTGAACGTTTGCGTTCAATCGCTGTTGCTAAAATATGAGTTATGGATTGTAAAAAATGAATATCGTCTGGAGAAAAATTCCTCGCCTCGGTAGCATATACTTCTAGGAAACCTAAAGGTTTACCCGCACCAGGAATTAGCACACTCAATCCAGCAACACTATCTGAAGGAGAAGGAATAGTTAATTCATCTATCTGACAATAGGACGTGTTTATCTGAATAATTGGCTGAGTATTCTCCAATAACTTCTGTACTTGCTGATTAGTTATGATATTAATCTCAGAAGAGTCTGTTTGTAACGAGTTCTCTCCAATGCTAGCTACTTTACGTAAAGAATGACTATCTGAAAGTACTTGCCAAATTCGACTATATTTTATATCTAATATTTGAGCTACTAAAACAACTGTATCTTGGAATAAATATGACAATTCAATCCCTGAGAGTGCTTTTTGTCCTAGTGCATTCACTGCGGATTGATAGCTGAAATTCATTGATAAATTATCGGCTTTATACCAGTTTGTGTTTGAGTCAGTTGTTTTACTTGATGCCTTCAAATGTAAGTTCATAAACAAAAATTATTTTATATGTGTATCTAATACTCTCCCAAAAAAGGTTTAAATTCAACTCGATATTAATAAATTCAAGAAAATAGAATTTTTATAAATCAAAGATAAAGTAGGGGGCAGATAAAATATATTTAAAAATTTAAATATATTTCCCCCTACGTATTTTCTCGTAATTTATTTCAAGAATTAAACTGGATTTCTAGATCAAATCTGTATTCCCAATTACAGGCAAAAGATTGTCATATAATTGCATCGCCTGTAAACAAGTATTAATACTAGATGCTGCTGAATTATATGCTGCAATATTTTCTTCAACAATATTTAATAATCGCCGATTATTCGCAATTTTTTCTTCAGCTTCTTGTTCCAATGTTTTCTCCAAATAAGCACGCGCCTGTGGGTATTGCTGCAAAATCTCATCTGATTGCTGATTTGCCATTGGTATCAATTGAGTTTTCAATGTTTGATTAATGGTTTGACGGAAAGATTTACGAATAGTATGAGAAACTTTTGGTTCAAAATCTAACTTCAATAACTGCCTAATTGCTGGTTCTGCTTCCACGATACTTTCAGCGTCGTAACCTTGAGAAGTTTGCGATAAAGTTTGGCGAAATTGATATATAGAAAAAGTGCCTTCATCGTAAAATCTAGGGCTTTCTCGCACAAAGCGATCGCACTCTACACTAGCTGCACTAACTAATGCTTGAGTAACTACTTTTTCTAAATTCCCGATCTCTTGTTCAATTCCACCATCATTATCTAATAAACGATACAGTTGGCGATAATATTCTGACTTGCGAATCTTTTCAATCAACCGCTGGAAATAATTTGCAACTACTTGCTGAGAAGATTCAATCAAAATATCTTCTAATTGATTTGCTAAGTAATAAAATGCCTCTACTAAAATAGCAATTAAAGGTGCGGTAGCATTGCGAGGATGGCTAATGGTTGCACGTCGATAAGCATAAGCTACAGAAAAAGTATCTAGCAATTCATCTAAACGGCGAATCATTCGTGATTGCAATTGCTTAAAATCTGCTTCAAAAGCATCACAAGAATTATTAATTACATGGTTCACTTCTTCTGTGATATGCTCACTAAATTCTCTACCAATTTGCTGGAGTTGCTGATTTAGGCGTTGTAACTCTTGCGCCTTCATCGTCTCAATTTCTTGGGGCTGACTATCTAAATCGCGTTGGATACTCTGATAATGTTTTTTAAGCTTAATACAAACATCTTCCAAATCATCAGCAAGATTTTTAAATAATTGTGGGCGCTTTTCTTCGGTAAGATAACGAGTAATAGCTGTGCGAAATTCTTCAGTACCACTATCTTGAATTAATTGTTCTATCAGTTCATTTCCCCACTCTCCCAGAATCCGCACATAATTTTGATTTGGAGTTTCAAAGCCGTTAACAGAGACACGGAATTTACTAGAAGATAGCTTTCCTGAATTTACACAGTAGTTGTTAAACGCATAGACAAATTGTGGTGTTTCTTCTTTACCATCTAAACCTTTAATACTTTCTGCAAAAACAGAATCTAAACCAAATCTATCTTGTGGGCTTGTCTGTTTAATCTGACTGCCATAAAATCCTAATAATCCACTGGTTTTATAAACCTTCCTAGAATTAGCAAATTGCCCACTAATTAAATCGTCTAATCGTTGCCGTAGCTGAGTATTATACCAAGTTTCATCGATGCGGTTGAAGACATAGAAAACGCGATCGCGTACTCCCCCATTCTCCCGCATTAATTCCAAAAGTTCGGTTTCTTCTTTTGTCATGTCACCCGCCGAAGCAGGTTTTAGCACGCACACCACCGCCGAAGTATCAGGATGTTGAATTTTGGCATAAGTTAGTTGGGCATCTTTCTCTACTGGTGCATCTATCCCAGGTGTGTCAATAATTACATTACCATCTTGTAGCAAAGGATGATTACAGTAATATTCTATTCGCTTCAATACCGCACTATTACTACCACGACGGGCATATCCAGCCGCTTCCTTAAGATTGGAAAAGTTAAATTGCTCCATTGAATATGTAGCATTATTAACCGTATAGATGCGATCGCGGTTTGCTATATATCCCTCTAGCAACAACATTAACGCCTTCGCCTGTTTTGCACGTTCTGATTTACTCTCACCACCTTCGTGCTGAATAATCGCTTCAGAACCTTGACGTAGCAGGTTAATTACCTCAGCTTGGTTAATATTAGTAACTGTCTGAAATCCTAGTTGCTGACACAAAGAAACTGCTTGATCTCGAATTTCTGCTTCACTTAAAAACGTCAAAACAACACGTTCTTTATCTACTTCTGCATACTCGATTTTGCATTCTGTACCTGTAGCGTGTCCCTCTGCACTGTAGAGTAATTCCCTTTCTAAGAGTGCATTTATTAGCATTGATTTCCCAGCACTAAATGCACCTGCAAATACAATTTCAAACTTGGGAGAAATCGCCTTACTTAAAGAAGTTCGTATATGTGTAATATCTTGGGAACGTAGTGTTGGTTCTTGTTGTAAAAGTTGTAATATAGATTCAACCTGATCTTTCAAATTTTGGCACTGAAGCGGTAAATCTGACATATTCAGCATCCTGACAATATTTCTCTATATATTAGTAATATTTATTGTCTTGATGGTTCAGTAAATTTCCTGAGAATTATATGTGGTTTATCCCTGAAGATTATAATATAATACGCTTTGGTTAAAGATTATGGGTGTAGATAATTTGTTTTTCAAGACGCGGTAAATTGCGTCTCTACATGAGGGTTTTGTTGATCGTTAGGAACTGTATCGATTTATAATATGTCTACCTAGTTTCTAGCTATTACCTTAACTGCTTATGGCGATAGCTAGAATCGGATTCGTGCTTTGTAAGCGGGTTTTTAGACTCATTTATTGAAACCAGTCTCAAAAGCAAAACTAGTTGAATTTGTTGCTAATTTGTTTGCTGTTTGTAATTGGTAATAAATCGTATTTTTACCTCTTTTGAGGCACTAATATAGGCAGTTTACGGCCATCGGCTGCAAATTTAGCGTGTTGTCCAACAGTCAAAACATTAAACTGACTGGATATAATTTCTAAACTTTTGTTCACTATTGCCAGCTTTTTGTAAGTGGGAACACTCATCCCAGGAAAGAATGAGAGTTCTGGCACATCTTCTTGACTTACAAAGTCTGTAGGATGGAGTAGTAAAGAAGGCTGGACGCGTGTAACTTTACACAGCCACAGGGCAATTCGCAGGTACAGTAACGCCACTTCCGAAGAAAATGTACTCAGAAACATTATGTAACTGAAGTGAATTGGCACTTTAAAAATTGGCATGGTAGTAACGGGAATCTCTGTCAGTTTATCCTTATCTAGTTGCCACTGGTAAGGTTTTAGAGGTTGTAAACCCTCTTTAAAACCGCCAAACAGCGCTTCCCGTTTTTTACGTTCTTCCTTGCTCAATTTACAAGTTATTAAATAATATGCTCGTGCTATAGGCCCCAAAAATGTGGGAAAAGTCGAAGCATCATATTCGTATCCCCTTCGTGCTAAAACTTTCAAGACTGCTGGAGAAAAACTGTATCCTGGCCCCCGAAAGCCGATAGGATGTTGATGAGTGACGCGCTTGATATGTTCTTCGGCCAGGGCCACCTCTTCTTCAATCTCATTCTCTGAATACAGATGTAGCCAAGGATCGTGATAGAATGAGTGGTTGCCAATTTCGTGACCGGCGCTAGCGATCGCTTGTATTGCCTTAGTATTCTTTTCTAGCGCTGCATCCTGACCGACAATGAATACTGTGATTGTCAAATCCCATTGCTTGAGAATATCTAAGAAACGAGGTACTGCGATATCCAGGTAAGAAGGATATGTCTCCCAACCCGGAGCGCCCTGATTTTTTAAATAAGACCAAATATTATCCAAATCTAAAGAAAGACTGGCTATTGGTTTGTTTTCTTTTTGCTTTGTTTTCATTAAGAGTTAAATTATTTGGACAATTTTAAGCGTCAATTATAGTCTAAGGTTTGGACTTTATTGGTCAAGTTCCATAGTTCGAGCGGGGCTGATACCATTTTAGATTTTGGATTGGGAATTGCCTTGGTGTGCATCCATCTGTCACAATCATTTTTCAAATTGGTATGAGTTTAAGGGAAACCTCAAGCTAGAATGTTTGCGGCTCCTAATTTTCAAAATAAAGAGTTACTTTAAGAGCAGCATTTCGTAGGCATCGCCCGTCATATCATGTCTGCTTGATTACTTATTAGGGACTTCCAAATAAAAAAACATCCCAAATTTTCTTGTGGGATGGGTGTCCCCACCCGTCCCAGATTTAGGGCGCTCATGTTGCCAACCCCACAAAATGGATAATTTATTTCTTGGAAGTCCCTTAAACCCGAATCATATCATGTCCGCTTGATTGCTTATTAAACCCGAAGAACCCCACCCCGCCA
>NZ_JAVRCS010000073.1:0-10061 GCF_034530635.1 Nostoc sp. EspVER01 | reverse complement strand
ATTACTCATTACTCATTACTCATTACTCATTACTCATTACTCATTACTCATTACTTTAAATCCGTCGTAGAACGACGGGGCTTTTACCCATTTTTTTGGTAATGCTCAAGCCGCGAATACTTTTATTAACAAATGTCCATTTTTCCTAAACCGTTAGTCGCTGTTGTTTGTGTAGTACTAGACCGTTTAAAGTGGCTCTGTTATCTAGCACAATCGCATTTATCAGTAACTATGTGCTACTCCAAGAAATCAATTAATTTTAGTCTGGTTTAAGCTCAAAGATTTAGCTTATAAAACTAGCTCGGCAATTAAAATTCAAGACGTTACTATGTTTATCGCCTAGTTGTTTGGCGCGCAGGATGGTATAGCCGCGCTATTGCTTGTGATAGTTGCGTAAGTCCTGTTAAAAATCAAATAGGTTTCCTAATTTTTACTATTTGAATTTAGGTTTAATTGGGTGGTAACTCCAAACTCATTTCACCCAACAACCCCTTGCGAAAATCTGTTAAAAGTTGCCTTGCTGCTCGCTCTACATCACCTTTGTAACGATGCTCTGCTAAAGCGTGTAAATAGGTATCTCCGGTGTCTGATGTTGAATCGAGTTGGTAGCGAGACTGTAATGGTTTTTTTGGTAATAAATCTCCTGCTACAGGTTCTAAATAGTTGAGTAAATCCACTAAGGCTGCTGCTACTAGCTGGTTATCGTAAGATGCTTCACCGATATCATCACAAATAGCTAATTTCAAGGCTGCATCTTGGTCTTCTAATCTTAGAGGAATGACACCAGGAGCATCTAGCAATTCTAAATGTTCGGAAATTCGCACCCAGCGTAGTTGGCGAGTTACCCCAGGACGGGCTGCACTTTCCACGACTCGCTTTCCTAACAGGCGATTAATTAAAGCTGATTTACCGACATTGGGAAAACCAATCACCACAGCCCGCACTGGACGGGGTAACATCCCGCGATCGCTTCTTCTTTGATTTAGCTCTACCCCAGCGGCTTGCGCTGCCCGCGCTACTTCTGCTATACCTTTCCCATGTTGAGCATTGGTAAAATAGGGGACTTCTCCTTGACGTTTAAACCAATCGATCCATAGCGATCGCATTTGTGGCGTAATCATATCTACTCGGTTAAGTATCAACACCCGTTTTTTACCTTCTACCCACTCACCTATTTGGGGATGGTGAGTCGCTAAGGGAATCCGAGCATCTCGTACCTCAAACACCACGTCTACGCGCTTTAGTTGTTCTTTGAGCTTCCTTTCAGCTTTTGCAATATGACCTGGATACCATTGAATTAGGTTTAATCTATAGTTTTGAGTTATAGCCATAGTTAATTACCAAATAAATTATTATCACTTATCAATTATCATTCACTATGGCTTGATGTAAAATCAGACGATTGCCATCAGGGTCATAAGCATATATTTCTCTGCCGTGGGAAGCAATGGAAATGTCTCCTGGTGGAGGATAGCTCAAAGCAGTTAGGTGAGCGATCGCATCTTCTAAGTTATTCACCTCTAAACACAAACTTATCTTACTTTTGGCGATGGCTTCAAATTCCAATTCGTTTGTGTTCTTTGGTTTAAAAATACCTAATTGCATACTAACTAAATTAAACTCAGCATAGACATTCGGAATCAAAGTAACTGGTTTTTGCTCCAGGAATTTGGTATAGAAATTCACTAAATTATCAAAATTAACCGATGCTATGGTAACAAATGCGTTAGTGTACTCGAAAACCATATAAGCCTTAAGTGATTTGCTTTTTTTGAGATTCTCACTTTTCTAAAGTTCTTACACTCAGCACTTGCGGTGGTGTCGAATCTGGTGGATAAATCACATCTACCTGTACTATCCGCTGAGTCGAAGGTGGAAGTACAAGCTGCACTAATGGTTCTAACACCTGACCAGTTCTATGCCATAAATGTATGTAGCGCGTCTTTTGTTGACCTTGGTCATTAAAATAGCGTAGCCGCACTGTACCACGGAAGAAAGGAAAATCTAGCGATGGTTTGCGGAAACGTAAACCACCTTGGGATAATTTATCTTCCTTTAAAGGTGTTTCTAAAGTAACAGTCACGGTCTGGTTTTGGTTGGTATTGTTACTTAAAGGTAAGGTGAGTTTATATTCCACCCCATAATTACCATGTGCTTCATAAGCCGTATCTGGATACCGTACCAGCATTTTGGCCGTTTGGATTTGTTGAGTGCCTAATCGACCACTGAGCAATGTGTCTAAAGCATAAGAAATAGCTTTGCCACGCTGGGGAATAGTCAGATTTTTGGTTTGGGGATTATCTACCAATTTTGCTTTCCACTGGGAACCACTAGATACACCAGCTACACGCCCATAAATCAGTGCGCCACTGGTAGCATTTAGAGGAGTAGGGGTTTTATCTCTTGGCCCAGCAAAGTTCCCGGTATTTAGTAAAGCTTGCCATTCTGCAAGAGTGGGTGGGCGGTCTGTATTATCAGAATTTTTCTTAGCAAACATTGCTAAACTTGCCCCATAAACTTGATCGCTACTATGCAACCGCATAAAGCTAGAACGACCATTCACTGGCTTTTCTAGATTCCGTACAGGAATCGGATGATTTAATAACATCCGGCTTTGCCCTGGCGGAATTATCAGCTTTGCGGGAAAATCTGCTTGTCGAACACCTCGGAGTACATCACTAACAGCACGAGCGCCTGGGCCTGAGTAAGTCTTACCATCGTTATTTTCTATGTAGGGAGATAAGGTGACAAAGGGTGCATCCTGCATTAAATAACTTGCGGCTTGCAATACATCTACTGTTACAGGTTTTTTACCAGGGTTATACACAATTACGCCTAAGTACAGCGTTTGTAAATCCTTGGGAGTGTGGGTGTAATGGTGAGCGAATAAGTCAAAGCGTCCCTGAAAGGGAAAATTGAGATGCGCTGCTGGAACTTTTTTACCGTTTGGAGGAAAGGTAGAAAGTAAAATACCCTCAGTTTTAATCCATTCTGGGCTATTGCTGTTAAAAACGGGTATTTTATCTAACTTGCCAGGTAAGGCTCGAACTTCTCCTGCTTGAACAATTTCTTGAGGTGCTGGCTTTGGTGAAGTTTGAGCGATCGCTGAATTATTTTTATGAGTTGTGCATCCAAAGGTTTGAGTTATGGCAAGTCCTAATAGAAGTGTAAATACAGATGATGGGAATTTAGCCAGCATAGATTTGATCGTCAAGAAAGTTGTGGTATCAAAGATTAGAAGTTATTACTACAAGTTCCTTGAAGGGGATTTCTGAGAATGCGTAGGAACAAAATATTGTCATACGCTCAATATTTGGTATCAGTTTAAAGCTAATAAGGGATGCGGCACACCAGCATCAGATTCTATAAAAATTTGAATTTGAGAACGTTCAGTGATTGTAGAAATAAAATTAAGATAAGCTAAAAAACATCTAATTTGCATAATCGAATTAAATATAACTCTTGTGGGATGGGCATCTTGCCCGTCCAGTATATGCAATTTAAATGTGGAACAGCTTAATCAGTCATTTATGCAAAAATCTGCTGTAAATTTAAAACAAAACCAGGAAGAACATCTTCACCCGATAAACTTGTGGGAGATTGTAAAACTTCTGGTGCAAGATTTGGGCGATAAATTATTACTTGTTTATCTTTAGGATTTATTAACCAACCCAGTTGTAAGCCATTCGCTAAATATTCCTCCATTTTGGCTTGAGAATCTTCCACATCATCAGTTTCAGAAACCAATTCCACTGCAAAATCAGGACACAAAGGGAGAAATTTCTTTCTTTGTTCTGGGGTAAGAGCATCCCATCTTTCTATCCTTATCCAAGAAGCATCAGGTGAACGAGTTGCCCCATTTGGCAATTTAAACCCAGTAGAAGAATCAAAAGCTTTTCCAAGCTTATTCTGATTGCTCCAAAACCATATCTGACCTAATAAATCAAAATTCCGGTTTCCCGTTTCTCCCCCAGTCGGTGACATGATAATTAATTCCCCTTCAGCAGTTAATTCTAGTCGTAATTCTTTATTCACAGCGACAATCTGTGCAAATTCCTCATCACTAAATTGCAGATTAGAAGGTAATTGTAAGGTTAAAGCAGTCATAATTAATTGCGCTCCACAAAAATCCTAGTTCCATCAAACCCATGTCCTGCTAATAGGGAAGATTTAGCCTCTACCTCTACTTTAGGAATTCCCCCCAACAAATGCCCCATTGTTTTATTTTTTAAAACAATTTTGGGGTAGGTAATAGGGGTGAGAGACTGAATGAGAAAACAAAATCTCTAGTATGTATAGTAATCCTATCTGATTTGTGAAAATTCTCAGTGT
Organism: Nostoc sp. EspVER01; assembly: GCF_034530635.1. NCBI lineage: Bacteria > Bacillati > Cyanobacteriota > Cyanophyceae > Nostocales > Nostocaceae > Nostoc > Nostoc sp. EspVER01. The sequence continues at coordinate 5,729 of NZ_JAVRCS010000073.1, read as the reverse complement.
GCAGATCCCCGACTTCTCAAAGAAGTCGGGGATCTAGCTTTTCACGAATGATTTAGGATTGCTATATAGTGTTATATAAATCACTAAATACGTAGACTAAATTTTTGCATTCCAGACTATCCGTTGCCATTGTGTCTCATAGGGTAAATTAGGTTTATCCCATGAGAGACAATAACCTCTCGATTTTGCGGTTAGTTTTGTAAAGGTAACGAGCGCGGAGGGATTTGAACCCCCGACCCACAGAACCGGAATCTGTTGCTCTATCCACTGAGCTACGCGCCCTTAATCTTTAATATTATAGCACGTCTGTGATAAAATTCGTAGCTTTAAAGATAATTAGCTGGGTCTACGGGTGTACCATTGCGACGGACTTCAAAGTGGAGATGAGGGCCAGTTGAGAAACCTGTAGAACCAACAGCAGCGATCGCTTGTCCGCGTTCAACTGCTTGTCCTTCAGAAACATATAACTCACTGGTATGCCCGTAGAGTGTAGTCATGCCATTACCGTGATCGATAATTAGCGCTCTGCCATAACCACCATACCACCCAGCAAAAATTACTGTTCCTGAATCCGCTGCCCGTATTTTACTACCATAGCTGGCGGCAAAATCCAACCCGGCATGAAAGCGACGATAACCAAGAATAGGGTGTACCCGCCAGCCAAAGGGACTGCTAGTAGAAGCATCGCTAGGATATGCCATTACACCAGTTCCCCGAATGATGATACCTGTTCTGCTGTTGGTTTTTCCTTGGGCTTCTGCTACCTTTTGTTGAATCAAGACTTCCAAATTTTTAGATTCTCTTTCTAGCTGATTTTGCGCGGCTTCTAAGGCGAGGCGATCGCTATTCAGGCGTTGAATCAATTCTGATTGTGATTGCGCCTGGGTTTGATAATCGGCTTTTTGTGCCAACAGTTGCTCGCGAATTAAGCCAATTTCATTTTTTTGCTGTTCTACTTCCGTTTTTTGTTTATCAATTGAGTTTGCTTGGGTGTTGAGTTTTACCAAAATTTTTTGATCTGCTTGAAACACTAACTTCAACTGATGACGACGGCTGAAAAAGTCGCTGATATTTTCACTTTCAAGCAAAACTGCCCATCCCGCAAAAGCAGGCGATCGCTGAAGATAACGCAATCGTGCTACTGTTGCAATTTGCCGCTCCTGATATGAACGTTCTGCCACATCTAAATCGGTTTCTAACTGCTGGAGGCGTTGGGTAGCGAGTTGTAATCGTGATTCGCTCTCTAGAAGATAGCTATCTGTAGTTTGCAGATTTTGCTTTAAACCAGTCAAGTGTTTTTGGGCTTCTTGTTGGAGATTATTCAAGCGATCGCGCTCTCCAACTACACCCTGACGCTGCTGGTTCATTTGTTGCTGCTGTTGTCGTAGAGTATCAATAGACCCTGTAGACGTTGCGTCGGCTGGAATTAATCCCAAACAAATCCACAAAATACAGCAAAATGCAATAGATAAACAGCAATAAATCTGCTTTTTTCCGAGAAATCGCCCTCTCATAGTGCGAACCTAACTAAAACGATGCTTTCAAACACTATGAGGATTATTCCCAAAATTTAATTCATCCACGCCAACACATTATTAAATTGGTATGCCAAGTTGTAACACAAGGATTCCAGCTATGTCAGCATTGAGCAGGTATGTGAGCAGGGGAGCAGGGGGAGCAGGGGAGCAGGGGAAAAGGTTAAAGGTTAAAGGGAAAAGGAATAAATTTAATTCTTTCCCCTTTTCCCCTTACCCCTTTCCCTTTCCCCATTCCCAATGCCCATTAATTATAATTAGCTTTCCAATTTGCCAAATCAGCTAAAGAGCGATCGCGGTAACGTCCATAACGCTCTGGTTTACTTTTGATTTTCATTCCTAAATCGGGGAAAATCCCAAAGTTCGGCGGCATTGGTTGGAAATGCTTCGGTGAAGCGGAACTAATAAATTCTAATAACGCACCCATCATGGTTGTTGGTGGTAAAACCAAAGCTTCTTTACCCAAGGCTAACCGCGCTGCATTAATTCCCGCCAAGCAACCACCCGCAGCCGCAGCAGTGTAACCTTCAGTACCAATCAATTGTCCAGCGGCTAACAATGTCGGACGCTCTTTAAATTGCAAGGTAGGATGCATTAATTGGGGAGCGTTAATAAAAGTGTTGCGGTGCATCACTCCCAGCCTGACAAACTCTGCTTTTTCTAAACTGGGAATTAATTGAAAGATTCGCTTTTGTTCGCCCCAACGCAGATTTGTTTGAAATCCTACCATGTTCCACAGTTGACCAGCTTTATCTTCTTGTCGTAACTGCACCACAGCATAAGGACGTTCCCCTGTGCGAGTATCTGACAATCCCACTGGCTTCAGGGGGCCGTAGCGCATGGTATCTTCCCCGCGCTGGGCTAGTTCTTCTATGGGTAAGCAAGCTTCAAAAAATTTCGCCGTTTCTCGTTCAAAACCCTTGAGTTCTGTTTGTTCAGCTTTACAAAGTTCTTCCCGAAAGTGCAAATACTGCTCTTTATTCATTGGGCAGTTGAGATAAGCGGCTTCACCTTTGTCATAACGTGATGCCATAAAAGCAATGTCACGATTAATCGATTCTCCGACGATAATCGGACTGGCTGCATCAAAAAAGCTCAGGTATTCCATCCCCGTAAAGCGTTGCAAATCTTCTGCTAGATCGGGACTGGTTAAAGGCCCGGTTGCTAAAACCACAATCCCTTCAGGAATGGCAGACACTTCACCCCGGCGAAATTCAACTAAAGGATGACTCGCTAAAGTTTCAGTTAAATCTTGGCCAAATTGTCCCCTGTCTACGGCTAGCGCCCCACCAGCCGGAACGGCGTGTTCATCAGCTTTTGAGATGACAATCGAACCGAGTTGGCGTAACTCTTCGTGCAATAATCCCGCCGCGCGATCGCTTGCCATTGCCCCAAAGGAATTACTACACACTAATTCTGCTAAATGTTCTGTATGATGAGCCGGACTAAATCGCTTTGGACGCATTTCATGCAGAATTACTGGCACTCCAGCTTGGGCTATTTGCCAAGCTGCTTCTGTCCCAGCTAGTCCACCTCCAATTACTTGTATCGGTTGTGTTTCCATAGTTAAATTTTAATTCCCATATTATAAGTATCCATCAGCATTACAAAAGTAAAATTAAATCAAAAGTGATGTTAAAACCACAACCAGTGCAAATAAAGTATTGACCCAATTGTAACGTTGAGACTAAACTCTCAAGGTTTTTTACAATCGATTTTGCCATAACATGAAAAGCCACCGGCAACGCTGGGCTGAACATTTTCCAACTGACACACTGCCAGGAAGTGCGATCGCGTTCTCAGATATTGGCTAATTGCATTAATCAAAAAAGTAGGACGTTTTGTATAAAACCTTGATTTTTCCTTTTTCCAGATGATACATTCAGTATGCATTCAATTATTAGTTAAAAATGCGTAATTTGGACGTGATTTATGACTAAAAACAAAATCAAAAATAAGGTCGCTTTAAATCTAGCTCCAGTTATGTTTATTGAGGAAGTAACAGATGATGAAGAATTAAAAAGTGTATACGGTGGCGAAACACCTCCTGATTCAGTACTAAACACTAAGATTATTGCTGCTCTTGAAAATCGCGGTATTCCAATTTATAACGATCCTAACAACCCAAGTACATTAACAGAAGAGGTGGTGTCTGCTTTCAAAGGAGTTTCGGGTAATGAGACGTAGTAGATACAAACGATTTCCATTAACTATAGCAACATGCAATACAAGGGCGTGTTTTCAAACACACTCTATTCTCAAAAATAGGCTAATCTAAGTAATTCTGGAATTATACAAATGGCTTATCAAAGTCATTTGAGATTGTAATCAAATCTTTGGCACTACCAAATAGCAGCAGTTTTCACCAGTCCATGCTTGGGAGCGTGTTTAACTTTGGTAACAGACAATAGACTTCTTGGCATTGTGGGAAAAAGAGGAAGGGGTAAAGGGTAAAGGGTAAAGGGTAAAGGGTAAAGGTATGGAATTTTTCCTTACTTACCCTTTAACCTTTCCCCAATATCTTGCAAAAGTTATTTTTGCAAGATGTCTAATCAACCCAACAAATTAACAAACACAAGCTTGTCTGAAAGAAAAGCGATCGCTATCCCCAAAAAAAATTAACATTAACCTTAGAAGTGTTAATTTTTCATCACATAAACTCATGGGTTACTACATCGCTCCCCGCTTTTTGGACAAACTTGCTGTCCACATCACCAAAAATTTCCTGAAGCTTCCTGGCGTGCGAGTTCCCGTGATCCTGGGTATTCATGGACGCAAAGGAGAAGGTAAAACATTTCAATGTCAATTAGTCTTCGAGAAAATGGGTATCGAAGTGACTCACGTATCTGGCGGCGAATTAGAAAGTCCAGATGCGGGAGATCCAGCGCGGTTGATTCGGTTGCGCTATCGGGAAACAGCTGAACTGATCAAAGTACGCGGCAAAATGTGTGTACTGATGATTAACGATTTAGATGCCGGTGCTGGACGCTTTGATGAAGGCACTCAATATACTGTAAACACGCAGTTGGTGAATGCCACACTGATGAATATTGCTGATAATCCCACAGATGTGCAGTTACCGGGAAGCTATGATTCCACACCCTTACATCGTGTGCCGATTATTGTCACAGGTAATGATTTTTCTACCCTCTATGCACCGTTAATTCGGGATGGACGGATGGAGAAATTCTACTGGGAACCAGATAGAGATGACAAGGTGGGAATTGTCAAGGGGATTTTTGAACCAGATGGACTGTCACAAAAAGAAGTTGAACAGCTAGTTGATACTTTTGTCAATCAGTCTATTGACTTTTTTAGCGCTTTGCGATCGCGCATTTATGACGAACAAATCCGCAACTACATTCATAAAGTAGGTTTTGAGCAGATATCTTTAAATGTAGTTAACAGCACTCAAGGGCCACCAGAATTTAAAAAGCCAGATTTTAGGCTGTCTCACTTAATCGAGTCTGGTAACTTCCTGGTTGGTGAACAAAAACGGGTGGAAAGTTCCCATTTGGTTGATGATTACAATCGACTAAATCGAGGTAGAAATTCTCAATCCGCACCACCTGCTGTTGTCACACCAACTAGTCAGCCGTCAAATGGCGCAACCAAAGAAGTAAAAACTAATCAATTTCAGAAACAGCAAGCATCAAGTGCCCATTTAACTTTAGAGACACAAGAACAGATTCGGCAATTATTGTCTCAAGGTTACAAAATTAGTATTGAACACGTAGATGAGCGCCGTTTTCGCACAGGTTCTTGGCAAAGTTGTGTTCATAGCCACATTGATGCCGAGTCTGATGCCATCTCAAATTTAGAGGCAACTTTGTCAGAATATAGCGGTGAGTATGTGCGCTTAGTAGGTATCGATCCTAAAGCCAAGCGGCGGGTGGTGGAGACAATTATTCAGCGTCCAAATGGAAACAATTAGGGGCAGATGCAGCAGAATCCGGGAGTTAGAAATCGGAAATTAAATCGACGGTTAGAAACTGCATCTAAACAGACTAAACCCGCCCACGCGGGTTTAAAAAGCTTTATTTTTCATCCACTCATTACTCCTTACTCATTACTCCTTACTCATTACTCATTATTCCTTACTCCTTACTCATTACTCCTTACTCCTTACTCATTACTCCTTACTCATTACTCATTACTTTAAAGCATTGCGTGAAGCACGGGGCTTCTCTACGA
>NZ_JAVRCS010000072.1:0-11666 GCF_034530635.1 Nostoc sp. EspVER01 | reverse complement strand
TTACTCATTACTCATTACTCATTACTCATTACTCATTACTCATTACTCATTACTTCTCCTCTGCTCCATCAAACGCCTTGAGCTTGTGAGAAATGCGGGTTTATTACTTAGTAGGTAGACATGATAATCTTATCTGAGTAAATCAGATTAGGGTGGGCATTACAATGCATACCTTACAAGCTCAAAAGATTTACACTTGCACTTGGTAATTTAAGTTTAATTCATCTCCTGTTGTTCCCCGGATACCCCAGTTGTGTTTCGGGGTTTCTGTAATCGTGATTTCTATATCTATAGGTGCAATTGCAACTTGTTCAGATAAGCCAGAAAACAACAACCTAATTAATTTCTTTTTCGTTTCAATAGTGCGTCCCTCAAACATACTAATCTCAATGATGATGTATTTCTCTGAACGTCCTAAAGGGTAGATGAAATCATCGGGTTCGAGAGGGAAGAACCGATGGGTACGTTTGTCTTGAGGATATGCTAAAGCTTCAACAACACAAGAATGAATTGTGTCAGAAATGGCACTGCGAAAATGACGGATAAATGAAGCAGTGCCATAGATTTTGATTTGTACCATTAACCTTTAACTGACTGATGAACTAACTCTAGTCAAGTAACCACATCTCATTAGAACTATCGGGATACTCATTTGGTTGATTTTGAGGTTGATTTTGAGCGAGTGTTTCCGATGACCGATGTGATTTTTTGTAGTTAAGCGGATTGTAGTGGTCTTTTACTGGTTTTATCGCGCTAGTTTCTTTGACAACAAGTTTAGATTTCTCTTCTACTTTTTGTACTGCTTTTTGTTCTGCTTCTTTTTTGAAAACGTTAATTTCTTCTATCAGCTGGGAATTGGCCTCTGCAAGTTGCAGTGCTGCTTTTTTGGTTTCGTCAAGTTCTTTGGTTAGTTGTTCTAGTAATGATTTTTGTTCTGATACAAAGGTTTTTTGTTTAGATAATTTTGATTGCAAATCAGTAATTTCTTGTCCAAGAGACGCTTCTTTTTTGTGGCTTGTTTCTAAATTACTTGTCAACTCTTTGACAGTTGCTTCTAGATCAGCCTTAGTAGGACTTGTACGCTTAGTAGAAGCTGGTTCAAGTGGTTGTCCTAACGATTCCTCATCAGATGCAGCTTGTTCTTCGACAACTTTTTCTGCTGTAACTTCGATCGCAGATTCACCTTCTGGGGGTGTAAATTTTTGCGCCTCTTCTTGTAGTAAGTCAGAGAGACTTTGTTTCCTAGCCATTATTATTTTCTCCAATCACGCTGTAATTCATCAGCTGCACGGCGGTAGTCTAATTCCGCCTCCCGTGCGTTTCCTCCTCGCCATTGAGTAATCGCTACACCTTCAAGTGCTGCTCGTTCATGAGCTTTATAGGCACGGATGAAGGTATTACAAGTAGGAATACCTAAGCGAGTCAGAGTGTTTTTTGCTTCTTGTGCTTCCCCCAGACTGCGCGTATCGACTTTGGTGAGCAATACCCGATGGGGGGTTCCCAAGGGGATGACGGCTTCCTTGACTGTTTCCACGAGGATTGCTAAATCCATTGCAGATGGGGGTGTCGGCAAAACTAGATAATCTGCGATCGCAACTACCGCCACTAATGCTTCAGAGCGCAGGGCGGGAGGTGTATCCACCACTACTAAATCGTAACCTGTTATTTTTCCTAAATCACTTAAAAGTGCGGGATCGGTTTCTTGAGATAAATCAAATCCCATTCCCTGCTGACTGCGCCCAAACCACCAACTGGCAGAACCTTGAATATCTGCGTCAATCAGCAGCACCTTTTTTTTCTTCGCAAAGTTTGCAGCCAGATTGACTGCGGTAGTCGTTTTACCGACTCCTCCTTTACCGTTGAGAATAGCGATGATTTTTGGCACTGCTTACTTCCGATGCTGCCTTTTGTTAGCGGTAGCGGGGCGTTTAGCCCGTGCTGGGTTAGGAGTTAGGAGTTAGGAGTTATTATTCTCTTTCTTGTCCAGCTTGTCTTCTTAGTCCCCAGTCTGTAGTCCTCAATCATGAATATACCGCTTTCTGTAACCCTAAGTAACATGAAAAGTCGTAACAATAAAATTCAGAAGCCATTAACTCCACAAATTCTATGACAACTAATTACAATTTGCCTGATGGGCCTCAAATGCCACGCTGGCTGAGGATGATCAAGTTTATTAGTCAGCCAGTGAAATATGTGGATGATTTTGCCCAAACCTACGGTGACACTTTCACGATCAGGAGTAATCGCTCGGATAACCATCTAGTATATTTTAGTCAACCCCAAGCACTTGAGCAGATTTTTACTGCTGATTCTAGGCATTTTGAGGTTGGCAGGGGGAACATAGGGCTAAAATTTTTACTTGGCGATCGCTCCTTCATGTTATCAGATGGCGATCGCCACCAGAGGCAACGGCAATTATTAGCTCCTCCCTTTCATGGCGAAAGAATGCGCGCTTACGGGGAGGAAATTCGGGAAATAACCCGACAGGTGACTCATGAATGGCAAATTGGTAAACCTTTTAAAATCCGTGAGTCGATGCAAGAAATTACCTTGCGTGTTATTCTGCGGGTTGTATTTGGTTTGAATGATGGAGAACTGTTTGAGGAACTGAGGCGATCGCTAAGTGACTTATTAGACTTCATCACTTCGCCTGTAATGTCCAGCGCCTTCTTTTTCCAGTTCATGCAAAAAGATTTCGGTGCATGGAGTCCGTGGGGTTGGGTTCTGCAACAACGGCAAAAAATTGATGGACTGATTTATGCTTTGCTTCGAGAACGTCGGGCTGAACCCGATCAAAATCGCCAAGATATCCTAAGTTTGATGATGGCAGCTCGTTACGACGATGGTCAAGGGATGTCAGATGAAGAATTACACGACGAGTTAATGACACTGCTAGTTGCGGGACATGAAACCACCGCTTCAGCATTGACATGGGCTTTTTACTGGATTGATCGTTTACCAGAGGTGCGTGAGAAGTTGTTACAGGAACTCAACACCATTGGAGTTAACCACGATTTGAGTAGTGTAGGTAAATTACCCTATTTGACAGCAGTTTGCCAAGAGACATTGCGACTTTACCCAATTGTCATGACTGCTTTCCCCCGGATTGTGAAAACCCCAATTACAATTATGGGCTACGAACTGCGAGAGGGAACGGTAATAATCCCCAGCATTTATTTAGCGCATCATCGGGAAGAAGTTTACCCACAATCCAAGCAGTTCAAACCAGAACGCTTTTTAGAAAGACAATATTCACCTTATGAATATTTACCCTTTGGTGGCGGTAATCGTCGCTGTATTGGAATGGCATTTGCCCAGTATGAAATGAAAATTGTCTTGGCAACTGTTTTGTCAGAATTTCAAGTTTCGCTAGTGAATAAACGTCCCGTGCGTCCTGTGCGCCGTGGGTTAACTTTAGCTGCACCAGCTGGAATGAGGATGGTTGCAACACCTCAAGTTAATCGTGCAAATACACCAGCGTTAGTTTAAATAAGTAGGGTGGGCATTTTAATCCCACCCTACTATGGGGTATACAGCGAAGCTGAACCCCTTTACATTCAAGCTTTGGCACTCAGGCGCAAGCTGCTGGGTGAAGAACATCCTGATGTCGCACAAAGCTTCAACAACCTAGCGGCACTCTACGACTCCCAAGGCAGATACAGCGAAGCTGAACTCCTTTATATCCAAGCTTTAGCACTCAAGCGTCAACTGCTGGGTGAAGAACATCTATCTGTCGCCTCTAGCCTCAACAACCTGGCGTTACTCTACAACTCGCAAGGTAGATACAGCGAAGCGGAACTTTTGTACATACAAGCATTAGATATTTTTGAGCGTCGGTTAGGCGCAAATCATCCTAATACTGGTGCTGTGCGTCAAAGTTTAGCAGATTTGCGCGATTTTATTTAATCACAATAGCAAAATTCAAGTTCCCAACCTCATCAATCAAGCTTTTATCTCAAAGTTTCCTGTTCTGAACTCGAAGTTTCATGTTTCAGACAAGAACGTTTCTGTTCCAAGTGAGAACGTTCCTGTTTGATACGAGAACATTCCTGTTCCAAATGAGAACGTTCCTGTTTCAAACGAGAATATTCTTGTTCCAAGTGAGAATGTTCTTGTTCCAAATGAGAACGTTTTTGTTTGAAGTGAGAACGTTCTTGTTCCAAACGAGAATATTCTTGTTTTGAGGTGGAATTATGGTGTTATCAGGGCGTAGGCGTAGCCCGTCAAAGACATCGCTCTTATTTAGATTGTAAACCGAGAAGCGATCGCCTTTGATAGTTGAGAGATAATTGCGATCGCTCGCCGATTACAAAATAAGCATTATTCAAGTAAATTAAATCCCTGTTCGCTTCTTAACTTTCTGTCAAAAGTTACTGTTGAACTACAACCATTATGTTGAGCGATTGCGCCAATTAAATAGTCGGATAAATCTGCCTTCCCCTGCTTAAATCGCTGTAATGCTTGATAAACTAAAGAGCGATTTTCTAACTCAAACACTGAACATTGCAACATTAACTCTATAGTGTTGCTAATTTCTTCCTTACTAAATTGATATGGCTTTCCCCGTAAAACCCAAACCAACTCACAAAGAACTATATTTGCTACAAAACATTGCTCTCCTGCTTCGATGATTTCAGCAGCTTGTTTCCACTGCTTTTCATCATCTTTTGTGAGGTAGCGCACTAAAATATTCGTATCAACTCCAATCACTTGCGCCTTCTTGGATTGCTGCTTCCATTTCTTCTAAAGTTGCACTTTTCATCGCCGGACGATGTAAAATGCCGGACAAGGTTTGAACAGGAACATTGAGTGGAATTAGTTTAACTGTCCCATTTTCATCAATGACAAAATCAACCTTACTACCTGTATCAAGATTAAGATAATCCCGAATTTCTTTAGGAATAATTACTTCTCCTTTGGTGGTGATGGTGACGCTAGCCATTACGTTTTCTGATATAAATTATTTACTTAAATATAACGTTTCTTGGCAGATCAACACTGCAAGCGGTATAAATAGAGTCTTTTCTCCGCGTTCCTCTGCGCTTCCCTCCGCGTCCCTTTGCGTTAAAAAACAATCTCCTCCCTCATTCTCTCCTCCAGCACATCCAATAACCCATCCACATCCTTACCAGCTTGCTCAAAACAAATCGGTGGTGCTGGTTCCGGTGCAAACTGAATTAACTTAATTTCCCCCTTCCCAATCCCAATCATCACAACTTCCACATCCGGCTTGTAATTCTCAACAATTCCCAAAATTTCCTGAAGCCGATTCTCAACTCTAATATTTAAATTCTCTATCTGTTCTTTCGGACAATAAACAAAATGCGGTGTTGGCTGCAAATCAATACCAACAGTACCCTGACTGTCACCATTTGCTAACCACAATCCCCAAAACAGCGCCGCCAATTCCTGCTGATTTGCTTTGACAAACTTATCCAACTGGCGACGCCACTTAGTATCACCTGATTCTGGTTGACTATTACCAAAAAACATAAATCATTCGTAATGAAGACACAGACAATAGGCGAAACTTATCTCAAACCTGACTGTACACGCCAGAGGCCGGAATAAATCCCGTCTTTCTCTAGCAATTGTTCATGGGTTCCCGATTCTACTAATTTCCCATGTTCCATGACATAAATGCAATCAGCATTGCGGATAGTGGAAAGACGATGAGCGATCGCAATTGTAGTTCTATCTACTGTAATCCGTTCTAGCGATCGCTGGATTGCCGCTTCTGTTTCATTATCCACTGCCGAGGTAGCTTCGTCTAAAATCAGAATTGGGGGATTCTTTAAGACTGCACGGGCGATCGCAATCCGTTGTCTTTGTCCACCAGATAACTTTTGTCCTCTTTCCCCGACAATTGTCTCATAACCTTGGGGCAATTCAACAATAAATTCGTGCGCCTCGGCTATCTTCGCCGCCGTGATGATTTCTTGCTCTGTAGTCTCAAAGCTACCATAGGCAATATTCTCCGCTACAGTGCCATGAAATAGAAACACATCTTGGCTCACCAAACCGATGCAGCGCCGTAAATCTTTTAAATTCAAAGTTTGCAAGTCAATCCCATCCACGGTAATGTTTCCAGCTTGCACCTCATACAACCGTAACAAGAGTTTGACTAAAGTGCTTTTACCAGAACCGGTAGAACCGACAATTGCAATGGTTTTCCCCGCCGGAATATCCAAAGACAGATTTTTAATCACTGGAAATCTATCTTTATAGGCAAAATAAACATTGTTAAATTGCACTTCCCCGCGCACTTCATTCACAGGTAACGCCACATCACCTGTATGAATAGCGATAGGAGTATCCAATAAATTCATGACTCGATTAGTAGAAGCCATTGCCCTTTGATATTGGTCAAAAGTTTCCCCTAATCTAGTTAAAGGCCACAGCAATCGCTGAATTAAAAACACCAATACGCTGTAAGTACCTACAGACATTGCTCCAGAAACCGCTGCCATTCCGCCATATAAAAGTAATGCTGTAAAACCCACCAAAATTAGCATCCGAATTAACGGCACAAAAGCAGCAGAAAGAGTAATTGCCTTCTTATTACTGTGGCGATAAGCATCACTATCTAATTCCAAACGATAGGCTTCATAAGCTTCAGATGTGAAGCTTTTAATAGTAGTAATTCCGCTGATATTGTTTGACAACCGCGAATTGAGAAAACCTACCTTTTCCCGGACATCAGCATAGCGAGGTGCAAGCAGACGTTGGTAAGCAAAAGAACCCCAGAGAATGAATGGCATCGGAGACAAAGCCATCCACGCTACACTAGGAGCCAGAATAAAGAAAGCAGCGCCAATAATTAGAACAGTTGCAGAAACTTGGATGATATCATTTGCTCCCCCATCCAAAAACCGCTCTAATTGGTTAATATCATCACTGAGGATAGACATTAAACCGCCAGTGCTGCGTTCTTCAAAATAAGCCAATTCCAACTCTTGCAAATGTTTGTATGCATCCAAACGCAAGTCATGCTGAATATTCTGAGCCAAATTTCGCCAAAGTCGAGCGTAGGCATATTCAAAAACCGATTCAAGTATCCAAATGACCACAGTCAGGAAGGAAATAATCAAAAATTGTTGAAAGACATCCCGCACCCCTAACTGTGCAATTATGGAATCCTGTTGCTTAACTACCACATCCACCGCCACGCCAATTAAGCCGGGTGGTGCCAAGTCGAAAAATTTATTGAGGGTAGAATAAGTAGTCGCCAGCCAAATTTGTTTACGATACTGGTGTCCATACTCAAGCAAACGCTGGAGAGGATGCGTTGAATGTTTACGCCTTCTTGATGCCCGATGAGATTTTAATGCAGTAGCCACGGCTTTTTGCGGTTTCGTGTCACTGATATTACCACGGAACAAAGTTTTGAGTCCTAAGTCCTGAGTCTGAAGATTGATTCAGGCAGACTAGTGAGAAACTAGTAACTGAGTTTATTCAAGGACTGGGGAGCAGCACTTCGGCTCCTTTCGACTTCGCTCAAGGCAAGTCGCTCAGTGACCGAGGAGATCGGGAGCAGCACTTCTCTGCGAGACGCTGCGCGAACGGCTCCTTTCGACTTCGCTCAAGGCAAGTCGCTCAGTGACCGAGGAGATGGGGGAGAATAACAAATAACAAAACAAATAACAAATGACCAATGACTAACTAAATATTGGAGAGAATAATTTGAAAAATCAGCAATTTGGTAATTGGCAAACCACAGTTTTGGGAATTGTGTTAGCAATACTAGTGATTATTGGGCTAAATTCCTTTATCATTATTAACCCAGGACAAGCAGGAGTAATCAGCATCTTGGGTAAAGCCAGAGATGGGGCTTTATTGGAAGGTATTCATTTAAAACCGCCTTTTATCACTGTGATAGATGTGTATGATTTAACGGTGCAAAAATTTGAAGTGCCAGCAGAGAGTTCTACCAAAGATTTGCAAAACTTATCTGCGAGATTTGCAATTAACTTTCGCCTCGATCCGATAAAGGTAGTTGAAGTTAGAAGAAAACAAGGAACATTAGCTAATATTGTATCAAAAATCATTGCCCCTCAGACACAAGAAGCATTTAAAATTGCCGCAGCTAGAAGAACAGTCGAAGAAGCGATTACCAAACGAAGTGAGTTAAAAGAAGACTTCGATAATGCGTTAGGCGATCGCTTAGACAAATATGGGATAATTGTATTAGATACTAGTGTAGTTGATTTAGCATTCTCACCAGAATTTGCCAGAGCAGTTGAAGAAAAGCAAATTGCTGAACAACGGGCGCAAAGAGCCGTTTACGTAGCACGAGAAGCTGAACAAGAAGCACAAGCAGACATTAATCGTGCCAAAGGTAGGGCAGAAGCTCAAAGACTCTTAGCAGAGACACTCAAAGCCCAAGGAGGACAGTTAGTTCTGCAAAAAGAAGCCATTGAAGCTTGGAAGACTGGCGGCGCTCAGATGCCCAAAGTCTTGGTTATGGGTAATGACTCAAAAAATGGCGTACCCTTTATATTCAACCTTGGGAATGTCCAAAATCAACCGTAAAAGGGAAGTGGGCATGAGATAACAAGGTCTAAAATTATGGAGTTTGCTCTGACTTCAGACAAATTCAACAATACATTGGACTATTCCCAATTCAAAACCTAAAATCCAAAATGGTATAAGTTGGGCTAGTAAAGGCTGGTGTAAAGAAACTTCCTATTTCATTACACCTAAAAAGCCCGAAATTAAAGCATGAGTGACTTTTGACCCTTCGACTCCTTTCGACTGCGCTACCTCGGCTTTGCTCGGCACAAGTCAAGGCAAGTCGCTCAGGGTCAAACTTCCGCCTTGCGGTACTAGTCCCAACTCAAACACCACAGAAAAACCAACCAGATAATAGTCGAAGTTTATGTCAACCCCCAATCCTCAGAATCTCACCGCCGAAGAAGCGAAAAAATTACTGAACAAATTCAACTGTCTAGACATTGCTCCTATCCTCAACTCATCAGAAAAAGTAGTAATTCGTAATGCCTTAATTTTGCTCACCAAGCTTACTGATTACCAAATATTAGGAATTTGTGCTGATACAGCAGAAGAAGGAATATTGGCGATGAAAACCTATTCTCTGGCTTTGGGTTATGAACCGCCAAACAATTTACTTACACCCGAAGGCCCAGTTTATATCAAATTAAATGGCAAAAACGGCTTGTGTTATCTTGATTCCTATGATGGACATCATCGTGGTGTATTAGTATCTTGCCAGTCTTATGACGAAGATGGAATCAACGAAATGTATGGACATCTTCCCTTGGACTTATTTGTATAGAATGACGCAATGTAGGTAAGGTATTTGCCTTACCTACTCACTAACGAAAAATAATTAATGACTTCAATCTTATGAGTATTATTACACTACAATCAGTAACAAAAGACTTTGGTATCAAGGAAATTTTAAAAGATGCGAGTTTTAGCCTTGATGCTACCGATAAAGTTGGATTAATTGGTACTAACGGTTCAGGTAAATCAACTCTATTAAAAATGATCGCTGGGTTAGAATCCATTGATAGCGGTCAAATTTTAATTAACTCCGGTTCTAAAATCATCTACTTACCGCAGCAGCCAGATTTAGATGAAAATCACACAGTTTTAGAGCAAGTTTTCGCTGATAGTGGCGAACACATGGCTTTAGTACGCGAGTATGAAGAACTTTCTGATAAATTGGTTCACTATCCAGATGATAGTCAACTGATGTCTCGCCTTTCTGCGGTGATGCAACGGATGGATACGAGTGGTGCTTGGGAATTAGAAACAAATGCCAAAATCATCCTGACAAAATTAGGAATTTCTGATTTTGATGCCAAGATAAGTACTTTATCTGGAGGTTATCGCAAGCGCATTGCTTTAGCATCAGCTTTGCTATCAGAACCAGATGCTTTGCTCATGGATGAGCCAACAAACCATCTTGATGCTCTTTCTGTGGAATGGTTACAAAGTTATTTAAATCGCTATCGCGGCGCATTGTTTTTGATCACTCACGATCGCTACTTTCTAGATCGCGTTACCAACCGGATTATTGAAATCGACCGAGGCGACATTTACACCTATACAGGTAACTACTCATATTACCTCGAAAAGAAAGCTTTAGCTGAAGAATCTGCCGTCAGCAGTCAACGTAAACACCAAGGCTTGTTGCGGCGCGAGTTGGAATGGCTCAAAAAAGGGCCGAAAGCCAGAAGTACCAAGCAAAAAGCGAGAATTGACCGCGCTCACGCTCTGCGGGATACTGAATTTAAACAAGTTCAGGGTAAAGTTGATATTTCGACAGTTGGTCGTCGCATTGGGAAAAAAGTTATTGAATTAGATAACGTTTCTAAGGCATACAATGGACGCACTCTGATTAATAATTTCACTTACGAATTTAGTCCAGAAGATCGCATCGGCATTATTGGCGCTAATGGTGCAGGTAAATCGACTTTAATGGATATCATTACTGGACGGGTTAAGCCAGATTCCGGCATTGCAGAAATTGGTACTACAGTTCACATCGGTTATTTTGACCAGCATTCGGAAGAATTGCTCACAGCATTAAACGAAAGTCAGCGCGTGATTGACTATATCAAAGAAGAAGGAGAATTTGTAAAAATTACCGATGGAACTCAAATTAGTGCTTCGCAAATGTTAGAGCGGTTTTTGTTTCCTGGTAATCAGCAGTATGCCCCAATTAGTAAACTTTCGGGTGGGGAAAAACGCCGTTTATTTCTGTTGCGGGTTTTGATGGGTGCGCCCAATGTCTTAATTTTAGATGAACCGACAAATGATTTAGATGTTCAGACCTTGGCAGTATTAGAGGATTATTTAGAAGACTTTGCCGGGTGTGTAATTGTAGTTTCTCACGATCGCTACTTTTTAGATCGCACCATTGACACAGTATTTTCCTTTGAAGAAGGCGGTAATCTGCGACAATATCCAGGTAATTACTCGATTTATCTGGACTATAAGAAGGCTGAAGAGGCGCAGCAACAAGCTGCGAACGCTAAGGAGAAGCCAAAAAATGTTGAAACCCAAAATGGTGCGGCTTCAGCCAAGGATGGAGAGAATACCAAGCGGCGGAGATTATCCAATTGGGAGAAAAAAGAATTTGAGCAGCTAGAAGGTAAAATTGCCGAGTTAGAGGCTGAGAAAGAAGAAACCGAGAAAACACTAGCGAATGTCTCACCGGGTAATTATAGCCAAGTGCAGAAATTGTATGATCATGTAGAAAAGCTCAAGCACGCGATCGATGTGGCGACTGAACGGTGGTTAGAATTGGCAGAAATGGAGTCTTAATTAGTAGTGGCGTATCTAGCCTTAAATAGTGCATTAGAAAAACTCTTGTGGGATGGGTGTCTCACCCGTCCGGGGCGGACAAGATGACGCTGCCTCTTCTGCTGCAATGTCAGCGTCAATTTGGTCGCGGTTAGCATGATAATAAGCTAAAGCTGCATAAACCTGCGCTAAGGTCAAATGACTAAGAAGCAGGTTCGCAACTTATGGGAGCAGGTTCGCAACTTGTGGGAGTAGGTTCGCAACTTGTGGGAGTAGGTTCGCAACTTATGGGAGCAGGTTCGCAACTTATGGGAGCAGGTTCGCAACTTATGGGAGCAGGTTCGCAACTTATGGGAGCAGGTTCGCAACTTATGGGAGCAGGTTCGCAACTT
>NZ_JAVRCS010000071.1:0-13189 GCF_034530635.1 Nostoc sp. EspVER01 | reverse complement strand
CCCCTGCCCCCTGCCCAAACGAAGCAAGGCATCTCACAAAATCGCATCGCTCCCATTCCATCCTTGCAACAATGCGGCTTATTGAACTACACACAGCCATCTCATAACTAAACGGCGATCGCAAAAAAATTGTAAGTTGTGTTTTACTAATAAACAAAGCGAAGGCTTACATTAGACGGATTTCACTTGATTTAGCCCAACCTACGGCTAGAGATAAATCTGCCAGTAATTAAAAAAAACTAATTGAAGCAATTACCAAATTCTATTTGTAGTGTCAAAAAACTGAAAACGTAGATATCTGTTTCCATAGATAGATAATATATAGTTAAATATCTTTCTTTAGAAGGATATTTTTTTCAAAAAAATACTTTGATTTAACTAGAAATTTGAAATGAATAGTAGATATACATTTCATTCAATGATATTCATCAGATAAATCTTATAAATCTTAGTCTTTTGTTAATCTTTACCAGCTATGATGCCAAAGTAGTAAATAAAAATGAATCAAATTAAAAAATCTAGGGATAACTATGTCATCCAATAAAAATGCCCTAGATTTACCCTTCTAGCTACAAAATGTAGTTAAAAGCAACTACTAAATAGGTAAATCTTTAAGGTAATAAGCATGACTTATAGTATCGAGTCCGCACGCAATATTTTCTCTAGCACTCAAGTGGCAGATGCAGTTCCAGCCACTACAGCAATGTTTGCGAAACTCAACATTGAGGATCAACTAGCATTTCTCTGGTATGCCTACGCTGAACTAGGTCGTACAATTACTCCAGCTGCTCCCGGAAAAGCAAATCTCCAATTAATGGAAGGTATATTCAACGACATTAAGCAGATGTCTCATGAAGAACAAACGCAGTTAATGAGAGATTTAGCGAGTAATGCTGACACTCCTATCAGCCGTTCTTATGCATATTTTGGTGTTAACGCCAAGTTAGGGTTCTGGTGGCAGTTAGGAGAGTGGATGAAAGAGGGTATTGTTGCTCCTATGCCAGTTGGCTATCAAATGTCAACTGAAGTTAAAGCAGTGCTAGAAGCTGTTCAGAGAATCGATCAGAGTCAGCAAATTACTGTACTACGCAATACTGTAGTAAATATGGGCTTCGATCCGTCTGTGGCTGATAACAAACAAGCACAAATAAACTTTAATTTCCCACGTGCATCTGTAACTCCCCAATTTACGATCGAGGGAGTTACAGAACCGACAGTGCTGAAATATATTGAAGCGATGAATGCAGATAACTTTGAAGCTGCTGTTGCTTTATTTGCTAACAACGGTGCGCTGCAACCACCCTTCCAAAAACCAATTGTTGGTCGAGAAGCAATCACTTCTTATCTACGAGATGAGGGACAAGGCTTAGTGATGAAGCCAACCAAAGGCATTTCGGAAACCATCGAAGATGGTTATACACAGCATAAGATTACTGGTACGGTAGAAACTCCTTGGTTTGGGGGTAATGTTGGGATGAACATTGCTTGGCGATTTTTACTCGATCCTCAAGGTCAAATTTACTTCGTGGCTATTGATTTACTTGCTTCTCCCAAAGAACTGCTTAACCTAACTCGCAAGTAATATTTCTTTGCTTTTTTAAAACATCCTTTAAGCGCGATAATCATCATCAAATAAAATCCCAATTAAAGCTCGGTTATAAGTGAACCGAGCTTTAGTTAATTGTAGGTAAGGATCGTGGATTTAATAACCTGTGTAGGTTGGGTTGAGTCTGCGAAACCCAACATCTCTGGGGCGTTGGGTTTCCATTTCTAAGCTAGTGTTATAAATCAACGTCAGCTACATTTTCCAGATCCAAAAAAGCGTTATGTTCTGCTTGCGATCGCACTACCATCACACCGATCAAAACTAGTCATCACAGCAAAAAAATATAGATAAAGTCAAATTTAGTTAGCAAAATAAGCTTTTACTTACTCAAAAGCAGCTTTTACTTACTGATTTTAGTGTTTTCCGCAAGTCAAATGAGCTTTTACTTACTCAAAATGAGCTTTTGCTTTCTCATTTTGGTGTTTTCCGCAAGCAAAAGCAGCTTTTACTTTCTCATTTTGGTGTTTTCCGCAAGCAAAGGCAGCTTTTACTTTCTCAAACCCCAGTTTGCTTTCTCAATTCAGTATTTCGCACATTTCTGACAAATATCGCACTTGTAGCAAAAACCATTACAGATTTGCCAGAATTCTCTCAGGCTAATATATACGTAAACCTTTTAAGGTAAAGAATATTAACCGTACTCTATTAGAAGGTGTAGATCATGGCTCGGAGAAAAAGAACTTCCCTAGTCTTAGAAAAAGCAGTGCGCCGTGCAGCTAGCATCAACTCAATAGATCCGAGTTTAGATTTAGGCAATGGACTTACCTTACCTGCCTTTTCAAACCTGATCGAAACGATGCGAACTAGAGAAAATGCATATAATAGTGCCCTTTCCAGCTTGGATAAATTGTATCGTGAAATGCTAGAAACAGAAGGCGAGTTGGGAGATATGACCGAACACATGCTAATGGCAGTGGGGACTCGATATGGCAAAAGCAGTGTGGAGTATGGTATGGCAGGAGGAGTTCCTAAAAATCAGCGTCGGAAGGGACTGCGAGGCGAGTCGTTAACTGTCAGTGATGAGCAACCGTCATTCGTTGGCAGTGTGGAGAGCAAGAATGGAAAGAAACCAGCAGCGATAACTTAAAATCTGGTAATATACTCAGTGTTTTTATCCCGCCTCGGAATGAATTCCGAGTCTCATAGCCCAAGTCCACTGAAAGTGGACTGAATTAATTATTTAGTCCACTTTCAGTGGAGTTTCGCTATCAGCCCTGAACTTCAGTTCTGGGCGGGATATGGGTGGGCGTGACAGTTTCACTGTAGAGGATTTTTCGACTTGTGTGTACACCGTAGCCCGAAGAGCGGGGAGGGGTTGGGGACTTTTACAAGAAGTCATTGCTCTCCAAAAACAGAGACGTAGCAGCGCTACGTCTCTATTGCAATTGAATTTGCATCAGGTACACTCTTATAGAGCAATACGCTTGGGTTAAAAGTTATTGGTGTAAATCATTGGTCTTTCAAGACGCGATGAATCGCGTCTCTACATTAGGGTTTTGAACTGATCTAAACTGTATTGTCTAGAGACTTTATCCGTTCTACACCACCCCATATTTCAAAGAACCGTTTAGTTTCAGCTTCTATTTCTGAAATTGTTCTTGCTTTTCCATTCCCAGAGCTTGGAAAAACAATATAAACGATATTCTTGGGAATTCCTTGTCTGACTCTTGAGCGTACTAATGGATCATTTCCCAGAGCATGAGACAAAGCTATTGAACCCTCTCCAATCTGGTTTGTAGGCCCAACATCAGCATAAATTGCAAAGGCGAGTTTTTCATTATTAGTGTTGTAAACAACTGCTAAATCTCCTAATTTAACGCCTGTAGCCTTTCTAAAATCACCATTTCCTGGAAGAACAATATACGGAATCTTGGCTGAATCAACATAGCGACGTGGATCTTGTTTAACAAATCCAGAGTCGAATAATGCAGTTGTAGAAATATAGTATCCAGGATATGGATCGGTACTGCCTTGAATAAATGGATTGCCGTTTTTATCTACAGCTAGTGCCCACCAGTTACCTGGATTACCAGCATTTGCCAAAAAATCAATCCCTCTATCTGCGGGGTGATAAGCATTAGGCGCACCATCAGCATTAATGCTCATTCCTGCTTCATAGAAAAATGCAGATTCTCCATTTGCCTGGAGAATGGGAATTTCACCAATTTTAAGCACAGTCTTAATAGAAAACTTTGTGACTGGACTTAGGAATTTTTGAGCAACAAAACCTTCTAAAGTTTTTCCTTCAATAATAGTTGCCACCTTCCACCACTTGTCATTATCCGAATTTTGAATTTTAGATACAATACATCCTTTTGGAAGAGATGCTAATTGATTAGCGTCATCAACAATCGGTGCTGAACGTATATTCAAACTATCTGATGTTACTTGAAATCGTTGCATAAATTACTCCAAATTTAAAAATTGAACTCATGGAACTACATTAAAAAACTAAATTTTGTGCTGATGCGATCGCTAATATCTAGAACATCTCAAACTCTGATTTTTTTGTGTTGCGTCGGCTGCTATAACGGGGAGTTAGTAAGTTGGGCGGGCAATATCTGATTTTCCCTGCTCTTAAAGGCGAATACAGGAGAGGAAACCCCCGCAACGCATCCTAAATCTAAATGTCACTTACTAAATCGCTGGATTTAGATCCCCGACTGCTTGCAGACACCCGGAGAGTAGAAGTAGGGATCTGGGCAGCAATTTTTGCCTAAGAAAGTACCATTCCACCCTAAAGCCACCTTTGACTTGACAAAAAAATTTCAACAAATGTGAGTATGCGAACATCTTGGGAACTATAGAAGCAAATCAAATCAGCACAACTTTCAGCTTCCAGCAATGAAGACTCCCTATCTCAGCAAAGCTAAGGCGTTCCCATTACAGATTGTTCTTATTGTTCCCTTCCTTATCCAAATTTTTGCAGCGGTCAGCTTGGTAGGTTATTTGTCTTTTAAAAATGGACAAAGAGCAGTTAACGACCTAGCCGAACAGTTGATAGATCGCACCAGCGATGTAGTGGACGAACACCTGAAGTCTTATCTTGCCATTCCGCAAACCCTTAATCAGATTAACGCAGATGCTATTCGCAGGGGACTATTGGATGTGCGCAATCGCGAAACCCTTGGCAAGTATTTCTGGGATCAGATGCAGGCTTA
The DNA here is from genome assembly GCF_034530635.1 of Nostoc sp. EspVER01. Taxonomy (NCBI): domain Bacteria; kingdom Bacillati; phylum Cyanobacteriota; class Cyanophyceae; order Nostocales; family Nostocaceae; genus Nostoc; species Nostoc sp. EspVER01. Next base: position 8,422 of record NZ_JAVRCS010000071.1, on the reverse strand, counting down.
TGACCTAACTTATATTGGTATTGGGCTAACAACGGGTGAGGGGCTAGGAGCTGCTCGTTATGATGGCAAAACGATTACCATTGATGATTGGACTGCCAAGCCTCCGAATAATGTTTACACCTACGCTACCGATAATCAAGGTAATCGAACTCAGGTCAATGCTCGGTGGAATTGGCAAAATTCTACTGAATCTTGGTATACCCAACCCATCGCTGCTGGTAAACCTATTTGGGCAAAGATTGTAACTGGAAATTATCCCACCGGCCCTTACATTGCCGCCTCTGCTAGTCGTCCGATCTATGATTCGCAAAATCGCTTATTAGGAATGATTGCAACAGACATTCACCTACTAAAACTCAGCGATTTTTTACGCAGTTTGAATATTAGTCAGTCTGGGCAGGTGTTCCTTTTAGAACGGGATGGTACATTAATTGCCAGTTCCGGTACAGAGAAGCCTTTTGTCGTGGTCAATCAAGAGATCCGGCGATTGCGAGCGAGCGATAGTTCTGACCCAATAATCCAGAATGTTGCCAGACGCTTCCAAACTTCTGGGTTTAGGTCTATCACCCAAGACACAGATTTTCAACTTGAGGTTCAAGAAAAACGGCATTTTGTCAATGTTATACCTTGGCGTGACAAGTATGGCTTGGATTGGCTGGTGGTAGTAAGTGTGCCAGAAAACACATTTATGTCTCAAATTAACGCTAACACGCGCACCACGATCGCTCTTTGTTTTGGGGCATTAGTTGTTGCCTCTGTGATGGGCGTGTTTACCTCCCATTGGATTGTCCGCCCGATTCTGCGCCTGAATTGGGCAAGTGAGGCAATGGCATCGGGCAATTTAAATCAGACAGTAGAAACTAGCGGTATTCGAGAACTAAATACCTTATCTAAATCTTTCAACCACATGACACGGCAATTGCATGAATCCTTTAGTGCTTTAGAGAAAAGCAAAGAAGAATTAGAAGAACGGGTAGAAGAACGCACTACTGAACTGAAAAATATATTAGGGGAATTGCAGCGTACTCAATCTCAAGTTGTTCAAAGTGAAAAAATGTCTAGTCTGGGACAACTAGTTGCTGGAGTCGCACATGAAATTAATAATCCAGTTAACTTTATTCATGGCAACCTCGCCCATGTCCAGGAATATACTCAGGATTTATTAGCACTGATGCAGTTGTATCAGCAATATAATCCCTACCCTGCTGCTGAAATTCAAACCGTTGCTGAAGACATCGATCTAGAGTTCTTGCAGGAAGACTTGCCAAAAATGTTGTCTTCGATGAGAGTAGGCACCGATCGCATTCGTCAAATTGTACTGTCGCTGCGGAATTTCTCTCGCGTTGATGAAGCGGAATTTAAACGCGTTGATATTCATGAAGGCATCGACAGTACTTTGATGATTTTACAGCACCGCCTGAAAGCTAAACCAGAACAACCTGAAATTGAGGTGATTAAAGACTACGGCATTATACCCCTAATAGAATGCTATGCCGGACAACTCAATCAGGTATTTATGAATATTTTAGTAAATGCAATTGATGCGTTAGAAGAAAAGAATACTAAGCTTACCTATCAGGAAATTAAGGAAAATCCTAGTCAAATTAAGATTCGCACATCGGTAGTTAATTTAATGTGGTTAGAAGTGGCGATCGCTGATAATGGAGTTGGTATTTCTCAAGAATTTCAGCAACGCATATTCGATCCTTTTTTCACCACCAAACCCATTGGCAAAGGAACCGGAATGGGTATGTCCATCAGCTATCAAATCGTCACAGAAAAACATAGCGGTAAACTGGAGTGTTTCTCAACTCCTGGAAAAGGAACCGAGTTTATCATTCAGATTCCTTTGGGGCTAAGGAATGGTTGAACGATGAATTATGGCTGAGGTTTGGGGGAACAGGAAGATATAGAGAGTTTTAGATTATACAGCATATTTCAAGTTGAAGAGGGGTGTACTTAATTGACTTGTAAAGTGCTGTAAGTAACAATACCTTTGCTAATTTCCGAACGCTTGAACAATGATTTGCTGTTTAGGGTGAATCACTCTACACGATCGCAATTTTTGATAATACACCAACCGCTCTTGTCACTTTGCTGCTCTAGATATTGTTCGGTCAAAGGATATCGGAGAATCTGTGTATTATAAAGTTATTTTGTTGGCAAGAGAATATACTATGAATTTTTTTTATTTGTCAGAGAATATACAAATTTTGGGCGCTAACAGATTATACAGTTGGACAGATAGTTAAAATCAGTAGTTCTGCTTGTTAAAAAATCTATGCAAATACATCAGGTGATTGAAACCTACGATCAGGGATCGGTGGATTATGACGCAATTATGAAGCGTTACTGGCACATCGAGCGCGAACCCTTAATTGCTTCCTTGCAGCTAAAACCAGGACAAACCGTATTGGATGCTGCGGTAGGAACTGGTCTTAATCTTCCAGCCTATCCTGAAGGTGTAAGTGTCGTTGGTGTCGATCTTTCTGAGAAGATGATGGATGAAGCACGTAAAAAGCGCGTATCCGCAGACATCACCTTCAAAGTATCGGATCTCTGCAATCTTGATTTTCCTGATAATAGTTTTGATGCAGCAGCATCAGGATTTACCCTCTGTGTCGTTAGCGATCCAGTCCGCGCCCTTGCAGAGATACTGCGAGTTACTAAGCCTGGTGCCTTGATTGCCATTCTTGATTACTGCAAATCGCAAGATCCAGAAATTCAGAAATGGCAAGAGTTAATAGCTGATAGTTCTTCACAGCTAGGCTTCCCAACTGGTAAAATCAAGTGGGATGCATTGATGGATTATGATGAATTGATTTACAACAGCAAGCTCCCCATTGAAGTGCTTGCAGACGATCGCATCGAAAATCCAAACCCGTTTTTATGTGGTTGTCAATTACTGCTTAGAAACTCAAAAGCTTAAAGGCTAAAGTATCGCACTCATTGGACAAGAGTGCGATATTGACGACAAGCCGGATTACAAGTGCTTTTGAAACAGTTCTAAAACATGTTGCCAAGCATCAGGAGCCGCTTCTGGGTTATAACTTGGGTGCTGGGCTAAAAATGGGTACTTGTCTTTAAAGAATCCAGCAAAAAATCCGTGTCCAGCGTCGTATCGAAATACACGATGATTGATTTGATGTTTCTTTAATTCTGCTTCAATTTGCTCGTTTTCTTCTTGAGAAACTAATGCATCTCTTGTACCAAAAAATGCATAAATATTACCTTTAATTTCTGAAGTGCGATTAATAGTTGGAGTCTCTTCACCATAGCTAGCAGTGGTAATTCCGCCACCATAAAACGAAGCTGTGGCTTTGATATCCGGTAAAGTTGCAGCCATATAAGCAACATGACCGCCAAAACAGAAACCAATCACACCGATGGCATCATCTTTGACATTGGGTAAAGTTTTGAGATAAGTAATGGTAGCTTGAATATCGCTGAATATCTCTTGATATTTTACTTGTTGATAGTATTCCAAGCCCAATCGATAAGCTTCTGGGCTATAGCCAACATCTTCTGGGCTAAAGTCAGCTTCAAAACCGGGAGCAGTACGTTGATACATCGCTGGAGCGATCGCTACATAACCTTGTTTAGCGATTAGTTCGGTGATATCCCGAATATTACTGTTGATTCCAAAAATTTCTGGAAAAACTATAACTGCGCCAAAGGTTCCATTTTGTGCTGGTTGAGCTAAGTAAGCATCGATTTCTAAGCCATTGTTAGGAACTTTGATATAGGAAGTGTGAATTTCGATGTTTGTTGTTTCTAGCATCTTTGTTTCGGCAGCTTTTATACTAACTCATCTATTTTGACTGTTTTTTGATACCAATGGGTGATGTCTACAACGAGCAAAAACACCAGGAGTATTGCTTTACTCAATAGATATGATATTTCCAGAAATTAAATATGTGTTAGCCAGAACCTTTTTAGAGGGGTAGTTCTATTACCTATATCTATGCAAATCAGATGAATTTCTAACTTTTGAATAAATGGCATCTCAAACTTCTGGATGATACTAAGGGTTTTTGATTTGTGCGACCTTACATAGAGCAAGTAGAAAGACTCAAAATTAATAACCACAAGAAAAAACAATGCCCGATCAAAGTTTTAGAACAAACATTCCAGAAGTTGACCCAACGGAGATTGAAGATAATCGAACTGCGATCGCAGACGAACATCGCTCATTTCTAGAAAAAGTCCAGGTCAAAGCTGGATTTGCAGATCCTTATGATGCAAGAGACTTTACCGAAGTTGTGTTTCGCGTGATGCGCGACTTAATGACCACAGAAGCTAGCGATCGCGTCGAGGCAGAACTGCATACAGAGGCTGTACCTACCGATGAAAAAGCACTCCAGTTTGAAGTGTCTGATTTGTGGAAAGACACCAATCCAATTGTGGGATTTTTGAGCCGGGTTCGTCCACCTTGGAAAGGCCCAGGTATCTTCAATATCGATTCCGATCGCTTTCTATTCCGAATTGCTAATGAAAGTGGAATGCCGCGATCGGTCGAACGAGAGCAAGCCGTTAAAGCAGTGTTTTCTGCCACCAAAGACGAACTTTCCGAGGAGCGGATTCAGGAAATTGCTAGCTGGCTACCTGATTATGTACGTCAGCTTTGGGAGCAAGCTTAATTAGAAGTATAAAAAAGTAAAGTCTGTTTGCGATCGCTACTCGCAAGCAGGCTTTCTATTTTGAAGGCGATCGCACAGCATCTCGTAGAAAAGAGAAAATATTCCCTCACAAATTTGATTGTGAGAAAATAGTTTTATATGTAATAGGCTAAGACCTATGATTTCTACCATCAAGCGCCGCTACAGTTTGGATGAATATCGCGCAATTGAAGAAAAAGCCGAAGGACGCAGCGAATATCGAGATGGAGAAATCGTACTCATACCTGGAGGAACGCTCAAACACAGCCGCATCAGTGGCAATATTTTTGCCTTTTCCAAATTTTTGCTGCGTGATACTCAATTCGAGCCAATTAATAGCGATTTACGGCTGTGGATTCCCGAACATCGACGCGGAGTATACCCAGATGTAATGATTTTTGACGGCGAACCGCAACTAAATGCTGAACGTTTAGATGAAGTCTTGAATCCTACTTTGATTGTTGAAGTTCTATCTCCTTCCACCGCAGATTACGATCGCCAAAGTAAATTTCGGATGTATCGATCAATTCCGAGTTTCAGCGAATATTTATTAGTCGAGCAAGATGAACCTTTTGTGGAACGCTACAGTAAACAAGCTGAAGGTTGGTTGCTCAGTGATTTTAGCAGCTTAGAGGTATCTATTTCTTTAGATTCACTTAGTATTGAATTGCCGATGGCGGAAATTTATCGTGGCATTGTTTTTGAGTAAATGAGTTTTGGTTTAATGTGTTGTGCTTTGTGACGATGTATGCGTTGGGAGGGGTGTGATCGCATTACGATTGTGGACACACATCAAATACTAATTGTGAACGATAGAAACACACATCAAACTCCAAAAAGAAGTTCATACGTCCTAGCAACAAAGGTACATCATTAGACAAACTCCACGCAAAAACTAAGCCAACAGGCTCAAACGAGCCAATCTGAGCAGATAGAAGCAAACCTCTTGCTTCAACGGGAGCCAAATTACCAGCCAACGTTACAGAAACCGTCTGTTCTTCCCAAATTGCGCCTAGTTGGACACCAATACTATATGGCAGAACGCTGACGCTTGCTCCAGTATCTAACAAGCCTGAAACGTCTACTGATGAGTTACGATAGGTTAAGATTAATGGTAGCTTTGGCAGCGCATCGGGAACACCAAACGTATCGTATCCCTCTGTAAAGGAAAATCTTTGAGGATTAACCATTGTGCATTTACTCGTCTGACTCTAGCAGTTGAGCAAGTTGATGTGCAGCTGCGTGGGAATTAAGTGGCGACGAAATAGGGTAAGTTGCTCCTTGCTCTAATGATGGCTCTTCATCCCTAGATAATTCTGAAACTAGAAACTGCATCACTTTTAGCTTCTCTGCACGAGTTAAATTTCGCAGGGTAGGAAATAGCTCTACGGCGTTCATAATTGTAATGCTGGAGATGAATCAACATTTCTATCTTTCCACAAATTTTATCAGGCTGCGGTATCAGCTTTGTAAATTTGAGATCATGCTGCCTTGTTACAAAGCATAACGCACCTTATGGGAAGGATGCGATCGCAGTTAGCAATACAGAGTTAACTTTTGCTTCTCAACTCCTCAACCAACTCTTGTACCATGCTAGTCAAACTGGGATAGTTTGGCTCTCTTTCAATTACTTCTTCAGGAATATCGTTGCAATAAATTGGAGCAGTTTGACATTTTTCCTGCGTTCCCACAAAAAAGTATCCACCATCCTCGACCATGAAAAGGGGAAACAAATGAAAAGAACCTTTCCAATCTTGAGCAATACTAATTGCTTCTTCCAATGAGAAGAATGTGGCAAGATCCCAAGCATCGGGATGAGGAAGAAAAGGATTTACACCACCGTTTTTCCATTGATAAAGTTCATAAATTTCTTCTGGTAAATAAAAAGGAAGTTCTTTAGCTTTTGCCTCAATTGCATCACGGCTTAATCCTCGGTTCATTGCAGCAGGATGATTTGGCATATATTGCTGTACGCAATCACCAACAAACTCAAGAGCTTCAGTTAAAGCAGACATATATTTTTATGTATATTAACTGTATTTATAGTTCTCCAGCGTAATTACCGAGAAATACCAATTGATTTATCATCTCTTCGGCTGACTTAGCTGCCATCAGCTTGAGTACTCTTCGCATTTGTTCACCAATCGAGTAATCCTGCGATGAAATTATAATCCCTGCATGACTTCTTTTCTCTTGTATGTGGATGCTGTGTAACTGGCAAAAATCACCAACATTGAATGTGTATAAAACTCTTTGCAGTTCAGTAGCTAAAATCAGTTGTTTTGTAGGTTGATGTTGAAGGTGGGGTCAAATAAGTTAGACCAGAGATTGTTAGCACTATATTGGAGATTGGAAAAGAAATTGGAAGTTATATTATGGCTTGGGAAATTACCACTGAAGAACTGTTGAAAAAGTACACTTCCGGGAAGCGAAACTTCGCTGGGGCTGTTGTTGTTAGAAGCAAAACTTCTGGGCGAAACTGGATTGACCTCGGAGGTGCCATCTTGCGAGATATTAATTTCCGTGGAGCCGATCTGAGTTTCGCTTGTTTGAGTGAAGCCGATCTGACTGGAGCCGATCTCTTTGGTGCTTCCTTGGTAGAAGCTGGATTGGATGGTGCGATTATCAGGGATGCTAATTTGGAATGTGTTAATTTGTTTAGGTGTAACTTGACTGGTGCTGATTTGGTTGGAAGTCACTTGTATCAGGCTAGTGCTATCGGTGCTATTTTCCGTAAAGCTAGATTTTTGTATGGTGGTGAGCATAACGTTTTCATTCGTGCTGATTTTCGAGATGCTTCCATTGCCCACGACGCTATCTGTCGAGCCATGAATGTAATTTGGGATACTATCATGCCCGATGGCACTGTCCAAAGCGGTCCCTATTTCGGAGAATGGAAATCCATCAGCAAGTAAAGGAGCAGGTTTAATAGCATTGAGCATCGCTCTAATCCCAAGAATATTTCGCCCTTCAATTTTCTCCTGAATTTCTGTAGGAATATTAGATAGAAAATTATATCCTGTTATAGCTTCAAGTTGTTCAACATTAAACAATCCATACTCTTTTCCATTTTCTAGGAGTGAAAAATTTGTTGTCCAATCACTATTTGGGTCTTGCCCTTTATTATTAGCATCAAGTGTATTGGGTAAATAGATACCAAATGCAAGAGTATCTTTAGTTACATCAGAAATAGCCGCGCCTGATTTATCTAGCACTAAGACTACTTTCCAAACATTTTCGGGTACATTAATGCCTTTAGAACTGATAGATTTACTGGTATATCCATCTCTTCCCGTAATGATGTAAAGTTCTTTATTTTGAACTCTAACTAGATCGGTTAAGTATTTTTCCAATTCAGTCCATCGGTCAAAAGGCTTATCTAACGGTTGAGGAATCACATTAGTCATCAACAACTTGGTGGTATTTGGAGGAATTGGGATTGATATCGAGGACATAAATAACCCCCATTCTACCATCACCGATATATGCATATTCATTACGGTCATCAATGACAATTGAACGGGGAGAAGCATCTACACCCAAATTAATTGGGTCAATAATATCTTTTGTTTCAGCATTGGTGTCAATTTGCCGCAACACCATTGGGTCAACCAAAGCAACACGACCAGAATTTTCCAAAGTCACATAAGCACGCACACCATCATTAGTAATGGCAATACCTCGCGGTCTATCGGCAATATCACCCGTACCAGAAATGTTGAATCCTAATACAAAACTTTACATATCTAGTTACACTAACTCTA
>NZ_JAVRCS010000070.1:0-13252 GCF_034530635.1 Nostoc sp. EspVER01 | reverse complement strand
TTTAACATATTTTGGGCTGTTTTTATCGGATTTCTCTTAACATTCAACACTTTTGTGTTTGAGCTATGCCTTTTGACGAATTGATGGGCGTTATACCAATTCACAATTCGCAATTCGCAATTAAAAAACTTAGATGCAGCAAAGCTTTCAGGGGTTAAATCTGTATCAGATTTTTCGTGAAATGGTATTAGGTCTGCTTGTGTATTACATCTGTGTGAGCAATTTAGTCAGGTTTACAAAAATATCTGGGCAAAATTCCGAAAAGCAGCAATTTAAGTTTGTAGCTCAGTATATACCTACGGAATTGAGATTTCCTCTAGTAGTCTAAATTGAAAATATAATTTTTCCGATTTGATTGTGGTCAATATTTGGGTATGTAGGATATACGAATTCATTGGATTACAGGCGATGCCTTTAGCAAGCCGCTAAGGTATATACGCTAAATTCCCCTTTCAATTTAAATCACTGCTGTGCTTAAAACAGCAACTAGTATTAATTTTGTCTTTCAGGAAGAGACAAAATTATCAGCAAAATTAGGAGTGTAATTATGCTATTAGACAACAAAAACTATCGTCGCAAATTAAGTAATGTTTTAATTGGTTGCGTGAGTAGTAGTTTGTTAATCACAAGTAATGTGCTGCCTATAAGTGCTTTGGTGAAATCTCACAGTTCTCAAGAATTCATAATTGCTAAATCACCAGATGAGAGACAACCAGAAGCAGTCAAAAAAGGAATTGAGCAAATTCCTGCTTCTCAGGCATCAATATCTCCAAGACGGAAGATATCTATTGAGTCACCAATACAGCAGACTCCTCGTGCATCGTCTAATAGAGAAAGTTCTCAGCGACGAACTTCCAGGGTTTCAGATAATAGCTCTACTCCTAGAGCATCTAGACGTAGGAATTCTAACTCCAATTCTAATCGTTCCAATGGTGGTGGTGCATCTAGATCCTCTGGAACTAGAACTGCAAATTCAAACGCCAATCGTTCTAATGGTGGCTCCAGGAGAGTTCGCAAGCCAAGTTCTAATGTCGCTACAACTGGGAACCAAAATCTCGATAATTCAGCGATTTCTTCACCTGCAACACCAACTTACAAAGAGATTAACTTTGTAGATGTTGCATTAGGTATTTTAAGTAAGAGTGACTTTCAATCTGAAGGGAGATATTTTCATTTCTATGAGTTTGAGGGCAGAGAAAATCAATTAGTTCAAATTAGACTGATTGGCAGTAATGATACACGCAGATCGAATAACTTGAGTTTAAAACCCTTGTTGTTTCTGCACGATCCTGATAACAATATTATTGTCAAAAAAGGCGCTTTGGATAAAAGCAGTGGTGGCGATGATGCATTTATTTTTGCGCGACTGCCTAAGAATGGCATTTACAAGATTGCTGTTACTAGTCAAGATCCTCAAGATACAGGTCGCTATAGTTTGGCTCTGAGGAATGATAGAGCTAGCTATACTTTAGATGAATCAGACCAACTAACTGCCAAAAGCTCAACCTTGAAACAAAATGGAGGCGCTTACAATGTTTCTAATTTTCAAGGTAAAAAAAATCAACTGATAAGTATTCGGGTAGATAGTGTTGATGAAGAGTTTTCTCCTTATGTAGCTTTGCTAAATTCTAAAGGACAGACGATCGCAATCGATAAAGACAAAGACAAAAGTGGTGTCTACAGTGCTTTAATTGACCGAGCGAGGTTGCCTGAAGATGATACATACTATATAGTTATTACTTCCAAAAATCCACAGGAACGCGGTAAATATAGATTGACTATTTTCTGAAGTAATTACCAATTCTGGTATTGAGACTATTGCTATGAGTAGGATATATTTTTGATTTACCGTAATAGTCTCGATGCCATTAGACCTGCCTTAAAAATAAGGCAGGAGGCAGAAGGCAGGAGGCAGGAGGAAAAGACATTTTCATTGTTCCTTGTGAGCGCAGCTCATGGGGTCTCTTGCATAAATAAAAAATAAAGAACCCCACCCCGCATTTGCTAACGCAAACGCTCCCCTCCCCGCTTGCGGGGAGGGGTTGGGGGTGGGGTGTTAGGGACTTTTGCAAGAGACTCCATGAGCTGCGCTCACAAGGAACAATGAAAATGTCGGTGTTGCTGAATTAAGGGATGATTCTTGTGGGGTGGGCATCCTGCCCGCCCGGAAATACAAGGGACGCTCATGTTGCCCATCCCACAAAAATAGTAAAATCATCCCGCAAATATGCAACCCCAAAATGTCTTTTCCTCCTGCCTTATTTTCAAGGCAGGTCTATTGTACAAAGTTCATTTAAGAGTTATTGGTGTAGATAATTGGTCTTTAAAGACGCGATTTATCGCGTCTCTACATGAGGACTCTCATGGGAATTTCCCGCAGATTTCCAGGTATACATTGCGCTGTAATGTCCACCTAAGCGCAGTAATTCTTGATGCGTACCTTGCTCTAAAATCTGTCCGTCTTCGATGTAGAGAATTAAATCGGCTTGTTCAACGGCTCTAAGATTATGAGAAACTACAAAAGTGGTGCATTTTTGAGTCAAGCGATCGAGTGCTTCATTGACGGCGTGTTCATTTTCGTTGTCTAAACCAGTGGTTGGCTCATCTAAAATTGCGATCGCAGCTTGACGAATAGCAGCACGAGCAATAGAAATTCTCTGCCGTTGTCCTCCCGAAAGTGTCGCCCCTCTCTCACTCAAAATAGTCTCGTAGCCTTCGGGTAGCGCCATGATAAAATCGTGGGCATTTGCTAAACGTGCAGCTTGTTCAATTGCTTGGTCTGAAGCCCCCAAACACCCGTAAGCAATATTATCTTTAACGCTGGCAGCAAATAAAATGCTGTCTTGTAACACCACGCTAATTTGCTGGCGAATAGACTGCACTTTGTATGCGCGCAGGTCGTGACCATCAACTAAAATCCGCCCTTCTAAGGGGTCATAAAGTCGCAACAACAAACTTACTAAGGTGGATTTACCGCCACCAGACGGCCCCACTAAGGCGACGTGTTGACCAGGTTGCACCTCAAAGTTGATGTTGTGTAAAGTTCTCTTGGTTGGTTCGTAGGCAAAGGTGACATTTTCAAACCGCACCCTTCCCAACAAAGGCGGTGCATCCATTGCTCTCCGCGAATCGCGGATTTCGGGTACTGTATCCAGCACATCCAAAATACGCTCCCCGGAAGCGGTAGCTTTAGCGATTTGTCCGGTGTATTTGGCAAGTTGCCGCATCGGCTTAAAAGCAATCCTGAGATAGTTGACAAATACGAGCAAATCCCCAGGTGTAATTGCCTTTGCCAATACCAACTGCACACCCCGCCATAACACTAAAGCAGTGGCAATTCCTACCAGCAGTTCCACCATCCGTTCTAAACCGGCTGCGAGTTTTTGCGCCTTGGCACTTTCTTTTAAACTTTGGCGATTATGACCGGAAAAGTTACTCTCCAGCATATTTTGCAGAGAAAGAGCTTGCACAACTTTGATTGCCCCGATGGATTCCGCCGCCGTTGCCGCCATTGCCCCTTCGCGTTGACGTTGCGATCGCACTACTTGCCGGATGCGTTTTGTCAAGCGGGTGGTGAAGAAAATAAATAAGGGAAACACGGCGACAGCAATCAGCGCTAGTTCCCAATTCAGCCAGAACATGACAAAAATCATCCCGGCTAAGGTGAGGGAATGGGCAATTAAGGGTAATACTGCCATTACCGTCACCTCCCGCAGTCGTTCAATATCGGAGGTAACGCGGGTAATTAAATCGCCGGTCTTGGCTTTGTGGTGAAATGATAAAGAAAGATTTTGGAGATGACTGTAAAGTTGAGAGCGAATCTCAGTTAACACATTACTAGCTGCCAGTGCCATCCCCACCACACTGAAGTAAGCAGCAGTAGCGCGAAGTAAAGCGATCGCAACTAACCCTAACGTCAAGCCTGTTAATAGGGCAAACGGGCTAAGTTCTGAAAGTAGGGGAATACCTAAAGACTGAGACTGAAAACCAGCTACAAGGATGTAATCAAAAATAAACTTTAGCGGCCAAGGTTCCAGCAGGTGTAAGAAAATCTCAGCTATTAGTGCCACAAAGGATACGATTAGCAGCGCCTTTTGTTTGCTCAACTGGGGCGAAAACTGCTGCAAAATCCGCACAATTCCTGGTAAAGCAGCCCTCAGACTTTTGGGATCTCGATGCGCCATATCATACCAACCAATTCTCCAAAACCTTACGAATTACGAATTATGAGTATAGCGATCGCTAATGTAGTAATTTAATTTTCTTTCAAGAGCGATCGCTATTTTCTCCAGCCACAGGGGATTTTGCCCAAAGGTGAGACGACTTAGCAACGGTTTTAAAAATCCCTGATGGCGACGATGCCCCATCCGCTTATAGCGCTTCTTGAAATACTTGTCATTCATTGTCAAATTCCACTTTTTAGAAAAGTGTTTTAAACTGGCAATTTCCCAAGCATTACTCCAGCGCAACATAAAGAATGCTAGTTCTGACAATTCAAACTTTAGCCCTGGTACATAAGTAACTACCGAAGTCGGTTCACAGTAAAATGTACCTCTGGCTTCAGCCACTTTTAGAGAAAAATCGATGTGTTCTCGTGTGCTTAGAAATCCCTCATCTAACAGCCCGATTTGCTCAAAAATTTCGGTGCGAACTAACATACAGTGAAACTCGGCAAACTCGCATTGTTGACGATGAAGCTGATGCCGTACCTCAGCAACTTTCCGATTTACAAAGTAATGTTTTTCATGCACCCGTCGCTTAATTCCAGTTTCTTGTGGCTCGACAACAATATGAGCTTCACCACCTGCTAAATGTATTATTTCCCCCAAAGGCTTGCCAATGCAAGTAAGCGGACAGACTACAGTCGCTTTTGTTTCTTTAGCACATTCAAGTAAGGAGTTGAGCCAACCTGGACTGACAATTACATCGTTGTCAATAAATACTAAATACTCGCTATTAACTTGTTGTAAACCAAAGTTACGCGCTTGGTTGGGTGAAAGGTAATGTTCTGTGCGGATTAATTGAAATCCTTTTGCTGCGGCTTGTTCTTGAAGGTAGCGTTGGATATGCTGAGGTGAACCGCCATCGATATAAATTAGGGAAAAAGGTAATTGAGTGTGTTCGTAAATGCTTTCTAAAGATTCGCAGGTGTAACTGAATCGCTCACGTTGCGAAACAATTATTGTGATTTGTGATTTGTTCATGGTTAATGTTGAATTTTAAATTCAAAGCGAAGCGACTTAATGTTTTCTATACGAGATATATTTCGCCTAACAAACCTGCATCAGATATCCCTAAGACTCGTTGGTAAACATTCATCCAGTTTTGATATTCTACCGATGGGGCAAGCTGTTGAGTTACTTTTGTCTTAGCTGATGCACCCAACTTTTGCCGCAGTTCTGGTTGTGTTGCCAAATATCGGATTGCAGCAATTAATTCTTCGGTACTGCCGGGGTTGATAAGTAAACCGTCTACACCATCTTCTATGATTTCTGCGATCGCATCTACACGAGTGCCAATTATTGCTCGACTCGCCAACATTGCTTCCAACAGGGCATTGGGACAACCCTCATTCAGTGAGGGAATCGCAAAAATATCTAAATGTGGTAAATAAGCCAAAGCCTCTTGGCGGCTGGTAATTCCAGTAATATGGAGGCGATGACCAATTTCACTTTGCTGGATTTGTTGCTGCCAATATTCTTGTTCTTTATCAACAAAATCACCTATTAATAAGAGTGTTAAATCTAACTCTTTACCCAAATCGGCGCAAGCATCGAGGAGAAATTCAATCCCCTTTTTATCTCGGAATCTACCCGATGAACCGATAACAATACCTGGCAATTCTTTAACTAAAGACGGGGTGGGGAATTGCTCAAAGTCGATAGGTGCAATGGAATTCCAGAAAGCCGATGATTTTAACTTGACACTTGGAGTAATAACACTAGCTCTTTTGAGTAAGTCACGGCTGACAAATGTCACCCAATCAGAATTCTCTAAAATCCATGCTATCTGAGCATGATTTTTAGGATTAAAAATATGTTTGTGCAAGTCGCTACCGCGAACACTATTGATTACCGGAATATCATTTTCTTTTGCTAAAAGCGTCGTTACATAACCTGTTTCATTTAGAAAAAAGGCGTGAAATAAGTCAAAGCTATGTTTTTGATGCAGACATTTGAGTTGAAAATAAACGTCGCTAAAAAAGTCTTGAATTTCTGTTGTCTGAGTACGAACAGCTGACTTAATGCGATGCACAAACACACCATCTTGAAGCGTTGAGATGCAACTTACTCGTCTGCGACTTCCATCAGAAACTAGCCGTTGTTTCGAGCGAAACACTGCAATGTGAACTTCATAGCCTCTGTCAATTAGCATCTTTGCAATCCGATGCACCGACTCACCAACCCCGCCAAAATCGGGTGGATATTCAAGCGTAGTAATACAAATTTTTGTTTTATCCATGATTGGATTTTCTGCAATTTTATCTACTATTATTTTTTATTTTGGATAACAAATCAATATATCCTACTCCCTTTCTCAAACTAGGCAACTTTTTGCTTGACTACTAAAGCTTTTAAGATGTTTGCAGTTTTTTCAACTCCTCCAGAATCAAAGCTAATTTTATTAGGCTGCTCTTTGAGGTAGTTAATAATATTAATCGCCAGGTAATCAGGTTGCAAATAATTATGATTGATAAATTTGACAACTCCTAAATCGCTTAACTTCTCGGCTCTAATTGTTTGTTCTCGATCCTGATTACCTGTAAAGGGAAGAATCATCGCTCGTACACCTGTGGTTAAAATGTTCATTGTGGTGTTATAGCCAGACATATTGATCGAAAGGTCTGCTTTTTTCATGTAATTTAGCAAGTAAGGAGTATAGCGTCGAATATAGAGATTTTTACTAAATTTTGCCATTTTTTGCAGTTCCTTAAATTTTGAATTTGGGATGAATGGCCCGGTAAAAACCTGAATATGATGTGGCAATATTTTCTCTAAAAAAGGGGCTGTATTAACTACACATTCAAGCAACTCATGACCAAATCTACCACCTCCAACACTGGCTAAAATCAGAGGTTTGTCGGATTTAATAATTTCCTGATCTTCATCAGTGAAAATAGGATTTGTTGGTGGCTCTTGCACTACATATCCGGTGTAATATACTTGACATTTTAGGTCATTGGTTCTAGAAAAGGTTGCTTCTAGTGGGATTAATTCGGGGTCGCTGTGAACCAACAGTATATCGAAATATTGGTTGATCAAGTTACATACTTTTTCTTCGTGTTTTACTTGTTTTTCAGGTTTAACAACTACAATGTCTCGCAAGCTAGAAACTATTTTAGTTGACCCTTTATTTGATTTTGCCAATTCTAGTAATGGAATTAATTCAAAAGAAAAACGTCTTCTCCCAAAAGGAAATAACTCAACAATCAAAATATCAGGCTGGAATTGCTTAAAGATTTCCAAAAGTCGATTTTTTCTAATTTCTTTGGCTTCATTAAGGCTAAAAGCATCATCTACTACTTGTAGTTCAGCAAAATCTGGGTCAGTTTTAATTGCAGGCAAATTAATAACTTCCACACCAGCAGGAATTTCAAATCCTTGAATTATTTCACCACCATTAATAAAACAAACTTGGAAGTCTTTGGTTAAGCCTCGCACAATTTCGCGGCTGCGAACCAGATGCCCCATACCTAAAATATGTTGGCAGTAAAACATAATACGTTTCATGAAAGTTTCACCTTTGTCAGTTTGGATGGTTGGAATAAGGCAAAAGGAAGATGAAATAAATACTTTTCTTAGTTTTGAATTAAACAATTTTGGCAATCATCGCCAATTTCGGTAATTGTACAGATGGGTTGTAGCAAAATGGAATCACGCTCTTTTTTTTTGCTAGTAAGGTAGAGATGTATTGGCTTATGTTGGGCAAACCATTGAGATTAATTTTCGGTTGGGAAACCTGCGGAGTTTGGAGTTGTTGTAACAGCGATCGCAGTAATATATCTGGAGTCAGATCATTTGGATGAATCGCTGCTAAAACCCCCAAATTTGCCAAATTTTCTGCACGAATGCACTGTTCTCGTGATGGCTTAATTCTGGGTACTACTACTGCTGGCTTACCCACTGAAAGAATCTCGCAAGTTGTGTTGTAGCCACCCATTGCAACTACGGCATCTGCGGCGGCGATGTAACTCATTAAATCATCAGTAAATTCGTCTATCTGCACTTGGGGATATACAGCAGCTTTCAGTTTCAGTGTAGCTTGGTGTTCTGGGGGCATTTCTGGGCCACATATAATTAAGCTTCGTAATTTATGGGACGCTGGTAACAATACCAAACTCGATAAATATGTGTCAATTAACCTGTAACCATCTTCGCCACCACCCGGTGTAACTAAAATGAGTTGTTCTTCTGGATTTAATCGCAACTCACTACGGATGAGATTTGGACTTTTACGCCCTAGTTGTTTGCGGATATAACCACAAAACTGCACCTTCTGGGCAACCATTGGCGGTAGTTGATATTCTTGGCGAATGTCGAAAATTTCGGGATTACCAACAACAAGCACGCGATCGTAAAATTTTTGTATTGCTTCGTAGTAACTATGCTTTTGCCATTCTGGGATTGTCACATCTGGATGATCCAAAATGTCGCGCAGCAGGAGAATTAGGGAAGTTTCCGGCAACTTTATTTTGAGATATTCGATAGCCGCTTTTAATTCATTACGGATACCATAAGGCTTTTTATCTACTAGAAGTATATTGGGTTTAAAATTAGCGATCGCAGATAAAATTAACTCTGAGCGTAATTTTACTGTCTCATTAATTTCTGTATCCAGATACTTGACAGAAAATTCACCTGATTCGTCTCGATTTAAGCAGGGTAATTTAATATAATCTAGTCTTTTCGGAATCCGAAAGCTGTGCAGCATCGGCGAACCAGAAACAACTAAAATAGAAAGTCCTGGAATCGAATCAAGTAAGTGAGTGCAGATTGCCAGCATTCTGCGAATATTACCGAGACCGAAGCCATCGTGGGAATATACCATCAGTCTCATGGTTAAATGTCTCTAAGTTATTCAGTGAATGGATGCCATATTAACTTAAGTAGCTTCCCAAAGTTACATGAGTCTTTTATGAAACTTTGATGAGAAAATTTTCATCATTATTTTTGTAGCAATTATGTAATAAATTTAACAAAAATCCTACAAGATTCATTCTGGCTCCTGAATTCTGACTTCTGAATTCTTCTTCAACAATTAAATCCCTAGTTATATAACTATTGTCACGATTATATAAGTGGAGATTCGCTATATTTAATAGTTAATGGCTAAAAGGAGTTAAAGAGATGGAAATTAAGCCAACTGACCCATCGCTAGCACTCACAGAAATTCCCCCAGGCTATCTCAATATTATGGGTTACGTCGATCAATCAGAAGTTAATGGCCCTGGTTGTCGTGCAGTCGTCTGGGTACAAGGTTGTCTGCGTGAGTGTCCTGGCTGCTTTAATACTAACTCCTGGTCTTTTGAACCTAACCAATTGATTGCTGTTGATGCCCTTGCCGACAATATTCTCAGCAATCCCCGCAACACGGGTGTAACATTCTCTGGTGGAGAACCCTTTTGGCAAGCAACGGCACTAGCGTCTTTAGCCCGGAAGGTAAAAGCTGCTGGTTTAAATGTAATGTCTTTTAGTGGGTTCACTCTTAAACAGCTACAGTCCCAATCTGCACCGCCAGGTTCCCAAGCATTGTTAGAACAACTCGATATTTTGATTGACGGGCCTTTTGTACAATCTCTGGCAATTAATTCTCCCAATTCTCCAGTCTCTTCTAGCAATCAACGGGTTCGGGTGTTAAACCCGGCTTTCCAAGACCAGATTACTTGGGCTAGCGACCAGATAGAAATCCACATCCTCAAGGATGGTGGCCGCATTGTTACTGGCTATCAAGGTGGACTGGAACTAACGTAGGGCACAGGTCTAATCATGCGTGTCAACTTAAGGTTAAGCCAGTCTATAACAACTAGCTTTTAGAGATTGTCTTGTCAAAAGTCTCTGAGTGGCTAGCAGCCCAATGAAAAGTATTTCCAGCCTCTCTGGCTGTAAAGGAGGTTTTAAAGGGTTTGGGCTTAAGTTGACACCAATGCACAGCCATATGTCCCTACAAAAGTTTGATATTTTGTCTAATAACTGACTGTTACAGTTTTTGTAACAGTTCCATTTGATTTAAGTAGGTCGGTGTGAATATTTATTGTTGGGATGAGGCAGGAGGCAGAAGGCAGGAGGCAGGAGGGAAGAGGGTTTAAGTCTATTTAATTTTTATTAACATAGTTTGGTTTTTCCACATCGTTCTACTTATTAGAGCAAATGCAATAGTTAACCCTGTTTAACCACTCTCGAAAAATAAAAATAAGAGCCAATTTTTGAACTATAGATACAACAGTAATTTGAGCGTTTATTTTCTAACAGAACGACTGAAATCAGGTTTTTTTGTAATATCCTTATTCCATAAGCATTCTAGATTATTCTCTCACAAGATTAATATAAAAGGGTTAATAATTGACATAGTATCTGCGTCAACTCTGAGCGCAGAACGGGAATCTTTGACAAGTAAGGTGGTAAAATAAATAAGCATAAATTTAGTAGTTTAAGAGAAAATTTTATGCAAAGACTTCACGGTGTTAGTCTCGGCAGACGTTATGCTCTGGCAACTGCAAGTGTTGTTCTATTTAGTGTATTAGGGTATTCTCAAATCGATAGTAATAAAAGTGCCCTTGCCAAATCTAGCTTACCTCAGCCAGAAACTCTATTACACAACAAGGCAGCCAAAACTGATACAAAAATCGTTGCGTCTAGCAATAAGTTTGGCTTCAAACTATTTTCAGAAGTTCAAAAAGGTGATAAAGGTGAGAAGAATGTTTTTATCTCACCTTCGAGCGTTGCGATCGCTCTAGCTATGACCTACAATGGCGCAAGCGGCACAACTCAACTAGCGATCGCAAAAACCCTGGAATTACAGGGGTTGAATCTATCAGAAATTAACTCTTCTTACGCGGCGACATTAAAGCAGCTTTTAGACAATTCCGATCCGAAAGTGCAACTGAATATTGCTAACTCACTTTGGGCAAATAAAAATTTTAGCTTTCAGCCAGACTTTCTCCAAAGAGTACAGTATTTCTATAAAGCTAAGGTCAGCAATTTAAATTTTCAAGATCCCACAGCATCTAGTATTATCAATAACTGGGTCAAAGATAATACTAATGGTAAAATCAATAAGATCATTGAAAAAATCGAGCCAGATCAGGTGTTGTTTCTGATTAATGCCATATATTTTAAAGGGAAATGGAGCCAAGAATTTGATAAAAATCAAACTGCTCAATACCCTTTTTACAGGACATCTGGCAGACCAAAACAACACCCGATGATGTCACAAAACGGTGACTATAGATACTATGAAAACAAACAATTTCAAGCAGTTAGTTTACCTTACGGCAAAGATGGTAAATTCAGTTTTTATATTTTCCTCCCGAAACAGAACTCTAATCTCAAAGCCTTCTATCAAAACTTGAATGTTGAAAACTGGGAAAGATGGATAACTCAGTTCAGCAAACAAAAAGGGTTTATTCGCCTACCCCGCTTCAAAACAGATTACGATATTACACTCAATGATTCCTTGAAAAGTTTAGGTATGGAGGAGGCTTTCAGCAACAAAGCCAATTTTTCCGGCATGGGTAAAAATCTTAAGATTAGCGAAGTTAAGCATAAAACTTTTGTAGAAGTGAACGAAGAAGGCACGGAAGCGGCTGCTGTTACTTCTGTTGGTATAACATTATCATCTTCTATTATTAATATAAACCCACCATTCCAAATGATTGTTGAACGTCCCTTTTTCTGTGCCATTAGGGATAATCAGACAGGAAGGGTTTTATTTATGGGTTCAATTATTGACCCACAGTAAAAAAGTCAAAATTTCTTTATCAAAATTTTCTCATTTTTAATTTAGTTTTAGGGTAATGTCACTTCAGAAATGCTCGGAGTGTTTTTAACGTCAGACGGAACTGTTTTGGAGAAAGGATCGCAAAATTTGACTAGACCATTTCAGAAAATTTTTACTGAACACCGCGTATTTTGGGCTGTTTTACTTTTTGGTACAGCACTGGTGGTAACGCTAGCACTGTCGCTTTCTCAAGGAGCAGTACCTTTAAGTATGTCGGAATTTTGGCAAGCCATACTCCACAAAGGCGATCCCGTTAAACAGACAATTCTCTGGGATTTACGTCTCCCACGCATTACGGCTGCGATTATTGTCGGCGCAGCTTTGGGAATGTCAGGGGCGTTGCTGCAAGGAATGTTACGTAATAGTCTTGCCGATCCATTTATTTTGGGCATTTCAGCAGGTGCAGGACTACTTGTAATTTTGATGATTGTGTGCCATATATTCCCGATCGCAATTCCTTTAGCAGCATGGATAGGAGCAATTTTAACTGCCGCGATCGTTATTTTACTCGGTCGTTCAGGGTCGGGAATTTCCGTTGAGCGGTTGATTTTAGGGGGAGTGGCGGTGAGTTCTTTATTTGGTGCTGTACAAAGTACATTGCTGCTTTTAGCTGAAGATGGGCAAATTCAAATTGCGCTCAGTTTTCTGGTTGGTAGTCTTAATGGACGGGGTTGGCAAGAAATTGCTACGACTGGGCCTTACATCATCGTTGCATTGATCGGGGGATGCTTGCTGGCGCGATCGCTAAACATCCTGGCTTTGGGAGATGATTTGGCTATGAGTTTAGGGCTTTCGTTAACGCGATCGCGCCTATTAATTGGTGGTGTCGCCACTCTATTAGCCGCAGGTGCAGTCAGCATCAGTGGCTTAGTTGGATTTGTTGGTCTTGTTGTCCCTCACGGTGTCCGCCTGATTGTTGGTACAGATCATCGCTTTGTTTTACCACTTTCCGCCCTTGCAGGTGCATGGTTACTCACATTTGCAGATTTACTCTCTAGACTAGGAGCAGTAGAACTACCAGTAGGTTCCGTCACTGCCTTGCTAGGTTCACCCCTGTTTATCTGGTTACTTTATCGTCGTTCTGCTGGGTTTAATAAATCTTGAGCGATCAGACCGCCATCCATCCCCACTGTATATCTGACTTTTCACGTTATGTGCGAAAGTCCACTAAAAACCTAGGGCGTGTTTTCAAAGTCTTAGATCCTACATTCCGCACCTGAAACTGTCACAAAAGAAATGATAAGGAATATGTCCG
>NZ_JAVRCS010000069.1:0-13352 GCF_034530635.1 Nostoc sp. EspVER01 | reverse complement strand
ACTCGGAATTTATTCCGAGGCGGGATGGGAACGCAGTGCGAGATTTATTAATAAAAATATGGCTGCGACAAGACTTGTGTGTACACGGTAGCCACGCTTGCGGGGAGGGAATTAAGGGGTGGGGTGTAATGACTGTGGTTAGCATAACTAATTATGCGAACATGATATAAATCATCACAAAGACGCGATAAATCGCCGTCTCTACAAAAGACTGATTATTGTAAAGACGGCGATTCATCGCATCTCTTGCTTAACTCCTAACTCACCACTCTCATGGTCTGAGTTGGTATCCATACAGTAAAAATTGAGCCAATACTTACAGTTGATTCTACTTCAATTCGACCGCGATGAAGTTCTACAAGTTGTTTAGTTAAGGCTAGTCCAAGTCCAGTGCCTTCGTAGCGGCGACGATAGGGTGTATCGAGTTGCTGAAATTTCTCAAACAGTAATGGCAATTGTTCTTCAGGAATACCGATTCCGGTGTCTTCTACTTGAAAAATAGCAGTATCATCTTCTACCCAAAGACGTAAGGTAACGCTGCCACTTTCAGGGGTGAATTTAATCGCATTAGTTAACAGATTCAAAAGAATTTGTTCTACTCGTTTTGCATCGGCGGTAAAGCGATCGCGTCTGGGATCGATTTGCAAATCAAGTATAAGATTAATTTGTTCGCTTGCTGCTTTTTTTCGCAGTGACTCCATAGCACTTTCGGCAACATTCACCAAAGAAAATTCCGAAATATTTAAAGCTGTCTTACCAGCCTCGATTTGTGATAAATCGAGGATGTCGTTAATCATTTCTAATAAATGTTCTCCACTATCGTGGATGGTTTGCAGATAACCGCGTTGTCGTTGACTCAATTCACCCAAAGGCCAGCGTAATAACGTCGAAGACATCCCAATCACATAAGTTAAAGGCGTGAGCAATTCATGACTGATAGTAGCGAGAAACTCACTTCTGATCCGGCTAGCAGCTTCGGCGGCGAGGAGAGCATCACGCAGAGCCATTGTGCGCTCAATAACTCGTTGTTCGAGATTTTGTTTTTCTTGGGTGAGGGTTTGCATTAACTCAGCTTGGTGAATTGCGATCGCTAATTGTTCTGCGATCGCAACCAGCAAGTTTTTTTCGCTATCATTCCACTGGTGGGGTTCATCGCACTGATGAGCAATCAGCAATCCCCACAGTTTGTCTTCAAACATAATCGGTGCAGCGAACTTAGCCCTAACTTGGCATTCCCTTAAAAAATTTAACAAACACTCTTCCAGAGCATAAGTTTTTTCGACATCATCCACAGCTAAGGTAAAACCTTGCTGATACTTCTCCCAACACTGAGAGGTTCGGATAAAGCAATTTTTCTCCGTGTAATTCAACACGGATGTAATAGTATTTGTAGCACGGGCTTCATAGACAATATAACCTCCATATTTTTGATAATCTTCTAGAAGAGGTTGATTATTGACTGATATAAAAGGTGAGTCTTTATTATTGTTATCGTGTATATAAAAATCGATTTCAGAAGTTTCCCTAACTGATAGTTCTATGCCTATTGCCAGTGCCGTTTCATTGAGGGGAATACTATCAGATTGGTATTGTTGAGTACTAACTTGGGAACCTTCAAATTTATAAATTACTAATCTGTCTAATTCCAGAAACTCACGCACCTGTGTAATTGCCGTTGCCATAATGACAGGCAAATCCAGGCTTTTGCGGATCTGCGTTGTTACCTGATTTAACAACCGCTCTTGAGAAATCTGTTTTTTTAAAGCATCTTCCACTGGCTGACAGATATAAACTGCTGGCCCAACTGGGCTGGGAGATGCTATTATTTCTTGGTTTGGCTGAGTTAGGAGATATTCTAATAACAACAGCGTAAATTGACTTTGGAGCGTAGCATCATTAGGTCTAATAATTTGCTGATAGCGTTCGAGATTTTGGTGAGTATAAGAATCGCACTCAAACAAGTCTCTCAATTCGTAGACAAAAGAAGCGATCGCCTCCAAATTAAACGTCAACTGAGTATTGATTTCTGAGTAAGTTTCTTCTCCCTCTGTTTCCCTGTTTCCTTGCTCAAAGGTTCCTACCAAAAGGACACTAAACTGCTCGGAAATCACTAGCGTAAACCTTTGTCTTTGCCACTCTACAGGTATGCAAATCCGCACCAACACAGCTTCTGTCAGTATCAAAACGGCACTTCCCACCGTTTGAGCCATCTGTTCTAACAACTCCCCAAGCTGATTAAATACAACAATAGGCAAGGTTCGAGAAAAGCTCAAATCAGGAGAACTAAGCATTTTCAATCATTTTGGTAAGAGAGGGCGCAATCCAGGGAAAAAAGTTTGTTTTGATTATGTACTAACCAATAACTTAAAACGGTAACACAGGATTATGCATCGTATAAGTAGCACATCGGGTGGATGGAATCAGTCAGAGGGTTTAATTTTTTTAGAACAAACTCCCGCGCCTTTCGTGTTGATTACCGCTGCTGATACTGACATTCAAACCTTGGCAGCTGCGGTGACAAAGTTACCCCCAAGCTTTCCGGCATTAAGAGTCGCCAATCTATTACAGTTACAGCAACAATTAAGCATAGATACTTATGGAGAGCAAGTTTTGGAACTTGCCCAAGTAATTATTTTGCGCCTATTAGGAGGACGTTCTTACTGGGGTTATGGCTTAGAAGTAGTGCAAGAAATTGTGGAACGTAATGGTAGAACCCTCATTGTAATGCCAGGGGATGACGCTTTTGATCCCGATTTAATTTCCCAGTCTACCGTGCCCTTGGGTATTGTTAACCAGGTATGGCAGTATTTTAGCGAAGGCGGTGTGGAAAATTTCGTTAATGCTCTGCAATTTATCTCCGATAGTTGCTTGTTAACTGCATATAATCCTGCACCACCTCAGCCGATTCCGCGCGTGGGATTGTATGAATGGGGAGCAGGGGGGCAGGGGAGCAGGGGAGCAGGGGAGGCAGGGGAGGCAGGGAAGCAGAGGAGCAGGGGAGAGTTAGAACTGGATGAATCCACCTCAGAACTCCGTTCATCCACCTTTGAACCTCAAATTTCCCAATCCCCAATCCCCAAAATCGGCATCCTTTTCTACCGCGCTCATTATTTAGCGGGGAATACTAAAGTAATTGATGCTTTATGCGAAGCTTTGGTACAGAAAAATTTACAACCAGTGCCAGTGTTTGTTTCTTCATTGCGTGAACCAGATGTGCAAGTTGAGTTGAGTGAATTTTTCCAACCTAAAGAAGCTGAATCAATCGCTGTACTGCTGAATACCACCAGTTTTTCTCTAGCACGCTTGGAAAGCGAAACGCCTCAAACCGAACTGTGGCAAAAATTAGATGTGCCTGTGTTGCAGGTAATCCTCAGTGGCGGATCAATTGAGCAGTGGGAGTCACAATTTCAAGGGCTTTCTCCCCGCGATATTGGGATGAATGTAGCGCTACCAGAAGTAGATGGGCGGATTATTACTCGTGCTGTGTCTTTTAAAGCACTGCAAACTCGTAATCCCCATTTAGAGACAGATGTGGTAATTTATGAACCAGTGAGCGATCGCATTGAGTTCGTTGCTAAACTAGCAGCAAATTGGGCGCGTCTACGTTCCAAACCACCCCAAGAACGGCGAATTGCCTTAATTCTGGCAAACTACCCCAACCGCAATGGCCGCCTCGCCAATGGTGTGGGACTCGACACCCCAGCTAGTTGTGTAGAAATCCTGCAAGCTTTACATCAGGCTGGCTATGAAGTAGAAAATCCACCTGCTCAAGGAGACGAGTTGATTCAACGGCTGACAGATGGTGTAACCAACGATCCAGAAGGTAGAGAATCGCTTCCGGTACACCAAAGTGTTTCTTGGGAAGAATACCAAGAATATTTCGCTTCATTACCGCCAGCAGTTCAGCAAGGTATCAGTGAACGGTGGGGTAATTTAGAGCAGGGAAACAATCAAGAATTATTCCCCCCTGCCCCTCGGTCCCTGAGCGCAGCCGAAGTGTGCCCCCCTGCTTCTTTCCCCGTTCCCGGAATTCAACTCGGCAACATCTTCGTGGGAATTCAGCCAGCAAGGGGTTATGATAATGACCCCAGTTTGAATTATCATGCGCCGGATTTAGAACCAACTCATGCTTATTTAGCTTTCTACTATTGGGTTAGAGAAACTTTTGGTGCTGATGCTGTAGTTCATGTAGGGAAACACGGAAATCTAGAATGGCTACCGGGTAAAAGTGTGGCTTTATCGAGTAATTGTTATCCAGAAGTAGCTTTCGGCGCACTTCCCCACCTGTACCCGTTCATTGTCAACGATCCTGGTGAAGGTTCCCAAGCCAAACGTCGCGCTCAAGCGGTGATTATAGATCACCTCACGCCGCCGATGACTCGCGCGGAACTCTACGGTTCTTTGCAACAGTTAGAAAATTTAATTGATGAGTATTACGAAGCAGACAGTTTAGATCCTTCGCGTTTGCCGGTAATTCGCGATCGCATCCACGAACTGGTAATCAAAGAAAATCTCCATCTAGATTTAGGAATCCAAAATGAAACAGAAATTTTTAAGTCTGAATCTCTGTTTTTGAATTCCATCGGTGGCTATCTGTGTGAATTGAAAGAAGCCCAAATCCGCGACGGGTTACACATTTTCGGGCAATGTCCCCAAGGAAGGCAGTTGCGAGATTTAATAGTAGCGATCGCTCGCATCCCCAATCGCCATTCTCCAGGTATTACCCGTGCGATCGCTCAAGATTGGGGTCTAGACTTCGATCCCCTCACAGCCGATTTGTCAATGCCTAGCGGTGAATACTCAATAATCAATGGCACACAATGCCGTACCCTCGGCGATATCGTCGAAGTCCTAGAAGAACACGCCGCCCTTTTAGTAGAACAACTAATAAATCAGGACTCAGAATCCAGAATTCAGAATTCAGAATTCTTAACTCCTAACTCCTCACTCCTAACTCCTAACTCCCCACTCAGCACCACCCTTAACTGGATAAGCGATCGCCTCCTCCCAGCCTTACAAAAAACCCCCGAAGAAATCACCCATTTATTACACGGACTAGATGGCGGATATGTCGCCAGCGCTCCATCTGGCGCACCCACACGCGGCCGCCCAGAAGTTCTACCAACAGGGAAAAACTTTTATTCTGTCGATATTCGCGCCATTCCCACAGAGACAGCTTGGGATATCGGCAGAAAAGCTGCTGAAACCCTCGTAGAATATTACACACAAGAACATGGCGAGTATCCCAAAACATTAGGCTTATCAATGTGGGGAACAGCCACTATGAGGACAGGCGGTGATGACATTGCCGAAGCCTTAGCTTTACTCGGAGTTCAACCAGTATGGGATGGTGCAGCGCGGCGAGTAGTAGATTTTGAAATTTTGCCCCTAGCGATTTTGGGGCGTCCTCGTGTAGATGTCACCTTGCGAATTTCGGGATTCTTCCGCGATGCTTTTCCCAACTTAATTGATTTATTCGATCAAGCGGTATCAGCAGTAGCAGACTTAGATGAACCGCCAGAACAAAATCCTCTAGCGGATGCAGTTCGCCAAGAGACTGAATTGTGGACAAGCCAAGGATTAACTTTAGAAGAAGCCGTGGTGCGATCGCGCTATCGCATTTTTGGTTCTCGCCCAGGTGCTTACGGCGCAGGACTCCAAGGTTTAATCGAATCGCAAAACTGGACAGATGACGAAGATTTAGCCCGCGCCTACATTAACTGGAGTTCTTACGCTTATTCTTCGGGAAACTTGGCAGGGGAGCAGGGGAGCAGCACTTCTCTACGAGAGGCTGCACTTCGACTACGCTCTGTTACCACGCCAACGACTACGCCCTTCGGCTACGCTCAGGACAAGCTCAGTGACCGAGGAGCAGAGGGGCAGGGGAGCAGAGGAGCAGAAATTCTTCCTAATTCCCAATCCCCAATCCCTACTCCTAACTCCTCACTTCTTCTAACTCCTAATTCCCCATTCCCCTCTCCCGAAGCCTTCGAGCAACGCTTGTCGCAAATGCAAATTGTCCTGCACAATCAAGACAACCGCGAACACGATCTACTCGATTCTGATGATTATTACCAATTTCAGGGTGGCTTAACAGCAGCGGTGCGTTCTCTACAGGGAAAAAATCCTCAAACTTATTTTGGAGATAATTCTATACCCGCCCAACCACGCGTCCGTCAACTGAAAGAAGAAATTGCACGAGTGTATCGTTCTCGCGTAGTTAATCCCAAATGGATTGCAGGAGTAATGCGCCACGGATACAAGGGAGCTTTTGAAATGGCGGCGACGGTAGATTATCTATTCGCCTACGATGCAACCGCAAAATGCGCTGAAGATTACATGTATCAAGGCATAGTAGATGCTTATCTACTCGATCCAGTTGTTGTAGAATTTATTCAGCAAAAGAACCCTTACGCACTGCGTGATATTGCTGAAAAATTATTAGAAGCACATAAGCGCAATTTGTGGGAGGATGTAAACATAGGAACATTAGAAGCTTTGAGGAACCTAGTACATCAAGCTGAAGCAGTTATCGAAGAAAAATCAATGGTGTAGGAAACAAATATGGAAAATCTTGCGTATTTGCACCTAGCTTTCGCCTACGAAGACAGCACACCCAGTGAATTGGTCTCCCTCAGTTCTTTGTTTAAGGACGCAGCTGCACCAGACTGGAAAAGGCTTTCGGGTAGGGCTTGGAAGTATATGTTGCCCCTTGCTCTGTCTTTATCTATTCTTGGCGCTGTTAGCAGCGTCATGGCACTAGAAAAAGGCGATCGAGGCCCTTCTGTCAGAAATCTACAACAAAATTTGAAAACAGCAGGTTTTTACCAATCTTCTGTTACCCAAGTATATGACGCACCCACACAAGAAGCTGTACGGCGCTTCCAAAAGGCTGCTGGTTTACCAGTGGACGGCATTGTGGGAGCAAGCACCCTGCAAAAATTAGAAAGTTGGCAAGCGAAAAAACCTACAACTAGGGCTACACAAGCTCAAAGAACCGCTGCTGTAGGCGCACAAGCGAAAAAGTCCAGCACTGATAGTTCAGCCACCAGCAAACGCCGCAATCCTAACTACCTTGCTAAAGGGGATGAAGGTGAAGATGTCAGAGCTTTGCAAGAACGGTTAAGAGTTGCAGGCTTTTATTACGGAAACGCCACAGGCATATTTGGCCCAATTACCGAAGAAGCTGTCAAACGGTTCCAAGATTCTTACAAATTAAGCGTTGATGGAGTTGTTGGCCCAGCAACATTAGGTAAATTGCCGGGAGTAGGCATCGGTGATGGAGAAGAGGCTCCTCAAAAGGTAGTCAATCGAGACAAACTTCGTGTAGGCGATCGCGGTGAGCCAGTTAGAATTGTTCAAGAACAATTGATCCAGGCAGGATATTTAGAGGGAGAGCCAAATGGCTACTATGGCCCTTATACTGCTGATGCTGTGAAGAGATTTCAGGCAGCTAATTTCTTAGCAGCAAGTGGTGTTGCTGGCCCAACTACGCGAGCTAAGTTATACAGCTCAGTTAATACTGCTAGTAAAAGCGAATTTAATACCTTAGAAATTCAAACTCGACTACGAGAGCGAGGTTTTTATAAAGGCAAGCTCAATGGTGTGATGGCAGATGACACCAAAAAAGCGATTAAACAAGCCCAAGAATTCTACGGCATTAGCCTCAAGGATCTTAAGAGCGGACGCTTTTAACATCCGCTTTGGTGTCGTTATTATCAGTTCCCAACTGGTTGCTTGCCTCCAGTAACAGCAAATTACGAACTGCTCAGATTCCATTTATTTGGTTAATTTGAGTAGTTTCGTCTTATTTATCCACCCAAGTGCTAAAGCGGCATCAGCGCTCGTTGGCACTTGGGACACACTGCATGGATGGTCATTTGACAATCTAAGAGGTGAAAACCTTCTTTTTGAGCGGTTTTTGACCCAATTTTTAAAATTGAATCATTTTTAAACTCGATAGTTGAGTTGCATCTAACACAAATTAAGTGATGGTGGTGATGAGGATAGGGCTGGTTGATCTCGTAATGCTTATGTCCCTCCCCCAATTCTAGTTCCCGTAAAATTCCCATCCTTGCCATCAACTTCAAAGTCCGATAAATAGTTGACAGACTGATCCCTTCACCATCAGTTTCGAGCCGATGATAAAGATCCTCCGCACTCAGATGTTCACCTTGCGGAAGTTCTTGAAAAATGTGTAAAATTGTTTCGCGCTGGGGAGTTAAACGCCAGCCTCGTTCGTTCAGTTCTGCCTTGAGTGAAGTAGTTGTGTAGACAGTCATACTAATAGTTCTCAACAAAGCTTGTTAGTTGAGAATATAACAAATCTTGGGAGCAATTTGCAACAATCATTGCCTATTGAGAATTCTTACTAAATATTTAAGAACAATTCATCAAATCTTGAGCAAAATTCAAGTAGTAAGCTGTAGTGCATTTAATTTGCATACAGCTAATAGTTAGGATACTTGTAACGATTGCATCCCTTGACGTTGAATTTTGCATAAGTTAAATTTGAATTCTAAGTTGCTCCCCACCTTCAAGATATCTGAGCAAAGATTGGGGACAACTTTTATACGGTTTAATGCTAATTATTTGCTGTAAGCCTATAAAAGGCTTTTAACTTAGGGATCAAATCAGCCCTTTGTCCCTAGTCATTTGTCAAGTGTAGTTTTCTAATGACAAATGACTAATACTTCGGCTCCGCTCAGTACAAGTGACAAATCACTAACTTAAAGACTCCAAATAGTCGCGGATGAGGTTGCGGCGCTTGGGTTGACGTAGCTTTTGCAAAGCCTTGGATTCAATTTGGCGGACTCGTTCGCGCGACAAGTCAAGAGCGCGGCCAATTTCTGCTAAAGAATAAGGATGACCATCTGCCAAACCAAACCGCATCAGAATTACATCGCGCTCCCGGCTAGTTAAATCTGATAGAAGATGATGCAAATCTCTTTGTAAAGATTCTCGCATTAACATCTCTTCTGGAGTTACACTGTCAGTCTCGAGTAATTCGCCTAACTCAGTGTCTTTATCTTTTCCTACTTTGGTTTCCAAAGAAACAGAGCGAGGAACCCGCAACAAAACTTCTCGGACTTGGGTTGGTGTCATCTCTAACTCAGTTGCTAAATCTTCTAGAGTTGGGGTGCGACCTTTTTCTTGAGCAATTTTGCGTTGAGCCTTTTTAATTTTGTTTAACTTTTCGGTGATGTGAACCGGTAGGCGAATCGTGCGACTAGAAGTAGCGATCGCCCGTGTAATACCCTGACGAATCCACCAGTAAGCATAAGTACTGAAGCGATAACCCTTAGTTGGGTCAAATTTTTCTACAGCCCGCTCCAAACCTAATGTACCTTCTTGGACTAAATCCAACAATTCTAAACCACGATTTTGATACTTCTTAGCAACAGACACAACTAAGCGAAGATTCGCCTTAATCATGTGTTCTTTTGCTTGGAGTCCTTGGGACTGAACTTGCTCCAACTCTTCTACAGTCAACTTGGCGATTTCTGCCCAGCGACGTTTACCATTTGCCAAAGTTGGCCTAAGATCGGATAAAACTATATCAGCAGTAGCAGCCCATCTTTCCAAAGACGGTCGATGTCCTAGTTCCGAAGTAAGACGTTCTTGAACTTCAACTAACCGAAGATAAGGCGTAATCACTTCATCCCCTTCCTTGGCGGCCTTAGCAAGTACTATCCGCATCCGCAAGTAGCGTTGGACTTTTTGAGCTTCTGAAACCTCTTCATCGCGCCCCAACAAACGAACCCGACCAATTTCTTGAAGATATAGACGTACTAGGTCTGTACTACGACGGTTGGTGCTAGCAGCAGCAAAGTTAGCATTGTCAACAGAAGCCAGTTCTAGCTCCTGTAGGTCATCTACCGATAACTCACTGTCATCAACCGTGAGATCCGAGTCCAAAGCCTGGCTAGACTTTTTGGTGTTGTAGGGGGCGTCTGCATAAAAAGATGTTGCTGGCATAAAGATCGTCTCAATGGCTCCAGGTAACAATAGATTTCGGTCAGCTTAGATTACGGTCAGCTATTCAACTGTTGCTATTGTTCCCGCGATTAACGATGAACTAACATGGTTGAACGTTCCATTACAATTTTTTTAGAAATTAACTGTAAGGGTTTTATTGGATACAGGATTACTGAACTTAATCGGCTGCTAAACTTTTGATTAAACCAATAGCTATTTAAATCCACAGCTAGGTTTGCAATATTTCAACTACTTAGTTAATATTTCAACCTTGATGGTTTTGTGATAGTAACTTTTGTAACACAGTATAAACATCCTTCAGTGAATGTCATCTTTATAATTGGCATAGTCACATTTACATGGGTGCAAAAGTAATATCCTGACGATTTAGCAATTTTTTCTCAGGATTATTCAGGTATAAGTAGAACTAATCGATATCGGGGAAGTGATTAGCATTAACGGCAAAAATTCTCTCGACACGGAGATAAAAGACGTGGGGAAATTATCAAATACTCTCTCCGTGTCCCCGCGTCCTCTTGTATATCAGCCTTAACCTGCCCATTTCAACTTAATGGACTACTCACTAGTGGTCTGTCCCATTGATTTTGATCTGTGAGGGTGGTTAGATCCCCGACTTCTTCAAGAAGTCGGGGATCTCGCAGCCATCAGAATTAATGCAATGAAGCACTAGTAGTCCATCAAGCTAAGGAAAGCCTGTTAATTAGTAAGCACTTCAGTGCTTAATATAACGACTAAAGTCCTTACTACGAACTTATTTAGGCAGCAAGTTGATTTGACAGACTACTAACTAGTAGTTGTACTCTGGCTTGATATCTCGCAACATCAGTTCATCAAGTGCTTGTCCGGGTGTGATTTCGCCTTGAAGTAACCGATAAACTTGCTCGGTAATTGGGACTGCAATGTTTTCTTGCTTAGCTCGTTGCATCAAAACTCGGCAAGTGTTTACTCCTTCAGCAGTTCCTTGTAAATTTGCGAGAATTTCTGTAAGTGACTTACCGCCAGCTAACTGATAGCCGACTTGGTAATTGCGACTTAAGGGACTGTTGCACGTTGCTAACAAATCTCCTAGACCCGATAAACCATAAAATGTTTCCGTCTTAGCGCCCCAATTGTTGCCGATGCGAACCATTTCGGTAAGTCCACGGGTGACTAAAGCAGCTTTGGCATTGGTTCCCA
Organism: Nostoc sp. EspVER01; assembly: GCF_034530635.1. Lineage (NCBI taxonomy): Bacteria > Bacillati > Cyanobacteriota > Cyanophyceae > Nostocales > Nostocaceae > Nostoc > Nostoc sp. EspVER01. The sequence goes on along the minus strand of NZ_JAVRCS010000069.1, from coordinate 2,177 downwards.
GTTGTAAACCATCGCACACACCAGCTGCGATCGCAATCACATTTTTCAGTGTTCCCCCCAGTTCCACGCCCAAGGGGTCGGGATTGGTATATACCCGGAAACGATGAGAAGAAAATACTAACTGCACTACTTCCGCAGCCGTGGGGATGTTACTGGCTACCACCGTGGCTGCTGGTAATTCCATTTGAATTTCTTTTGATAAATTAGGCCCAGACAAAACAACCACTGGATGGTTAGGGAATATTGTTTGCCAAATTTGTGAAGGCGTGCAGGTGGTTTGGGGGTCTAAGCCTTTCGTCGCCGTCACAAAAATTGTCTCTGGAGAAAGGGGGAAAGACTGGACTTGGGAAGCAACATCTCTCACACCAATCATCGAGATAGCAGACAGGATGATTTGGGCATCTTTTAAAACTGCTTCCAGAGTTTGGGAACCTTGACGCGACCACACACGCACCTGATGACCATTCGCAGCAGCGAGATTTGCTAGAGATGCACCCCAAGCACCCGCACCCAGAATTGCAACGGAAAGTTTTGTGTTGGAGTACATCTGCTCACTCATAATTCCTATTCCTAACTCCTAACTTTTGAGCGTGGATAACGTTTCATCAATTCTCTAACTTGTTCTGCATGATATGAACTTCTTGTCAATGGTGAAGAAACAACTTGTAAAAATCCGATTTCTTCACCGAATGCTTTCCAGTCAGCAAATTGTTCTGGATTGACAAATTCGTTTACCTGCAAGTGTTTTTGACTGGGTTGGAGATATTGCCCAATGGTCAAAATGTCGCAATCCACAGTTCGCAAGTCTTGCATGACTTGGCGAATTTCGGCATCAGTTTCACCGAGTCCAACCATGATGCCAGATTTAGTGTATGTACTAGGAGAAAGTTGACGAGTGCGTTGCAATAATTCTAATGTGCGATCGTAGTTTCCTTGGGGACGCACCCGACGATATAGGCGTGGAACAGTTTCGGTATTGTGGTTTAATACCTCTGGCGCAGCCTGTAGAATTAACTCTAGAGCATTCCAATTACCGCATAAGTCAGGAATTAGTACCTCAATTGTGGTGTTGGGTGAAACAGAGTTAACTGCATCAATACAGGCTATAAACTGAGATGCACCACCATCAAGCAAGTCATCTCGGTTTACAGAAGTGATGACTACATGATTAAGGTTCAGGCGGCGAACAGCTTGGGCCAGTCGTGTAGGTTCTGTAGGGTCTAGTGGTTTGGGTTTTTTCTCAAAATCAATATCACAGTAAGGACAAGCGCGTGTACAAGCCGGGCCCATAATCAAAAACGTAGCAGTCCCAGCGTTGAAGCATTCACCAATGTTCGGACAGGACGCTTCCTCGCAAACTGTATTGAGGGCTAAATCCCGCAAAATTTCTTTAACGTTACCGATGCGCTCACGCCCAGGTGCTTTCACCCGCAACCAGTCTGGTTTTACAGTCACAATCCGCTTTTACCACTAGAGTTATACAAATTTAATCCTAGCAAGCAAAGTCTTTAGTGAAGCGATCGCATATAGATGTAATTCTGCTATTTAGTACAGGTTGTGATATTCTTAATCTACGATGCCATCTTTATGGCGGGATGTGGCGCAGCTTGGTAGCGCACTTCGTTCGGGACGAAGGGGCCGCTGGTTCGAATCCAGTCATCCCGATTTATTATTGTCGAATAACACTTTATTTGTCGTCGTTAACACATTAGTGTCGTTATTAATGATTTAAATATCGTCTTCACAAATTAATGTCGCTGATTTACCTCAGACATTCGTTAACAAATTAATGTCGATGACTTTGTAAAGGTAAAAAGCAGTGAGGGCATTCACCTTGCGCCCAATCTGCGGGAATTGGGAAAGGTGTCTCACAATTCGTACAATTTGGTTAACAGACGTAATTGGTGGCAATCGCAGTTCATTTTGTCTTTAAACTGCTACTCAATGCGGTGGCAAGGTGACTCTTGGTAACAAGCACTATTCTTGTTCTCTTTTCTACCAAAGGCTGCGCGAATAGAGGGTTAATCCCATTCAGCAATAGTAGACATAAATCAGACACCAATTCTAAAGAGGCATATAACCAGATATGTAAAGATAACTTTGGTCTATTCCTGCCTCGTTGTTTGCTTTTAAATAAGCAAACCTGATAACTAGTATCAGGTTTACTGTAGTAATAG
>NZ_JAVRCS010000068.1:0-13509 GCF_034530635.1 Nostoc sp. EspVER01 | reverse complement strand
ATTTCCCTTTACATTTTCCCATAAATGATAAATCTTCCAAAACTGGATGCTCCCAGTTCATTTAACTAGCGTTGATTTTCACTTTCCTATTTCTTTAGTTTATGAGGATGTTCTGTTTTCAATATAATATAAGTACGGTGATAAGGCTGAGGAAGAAATGGCTAGTAAACGCCGTGATTATTTTGCGGCTGGTACGTTGGTAGTTTGGGATGTAGATGTACTTAAAGAGGAAGTTATTAGAGTATATCGTGCTAGTAATCCTGAAGAACCCCAAATTTATCGCCGTGGTGAGGTGGCTGAAGCTGAACCTGCGTTACCAGGATGGAGTATGTTGGTGGATAATTTGTTTGTTTAGCGATCGCCCGCATACTAGTATAAAATAATGTGCTAATAATTACTATCACTTCCAACTTTCGGTTAAAATAGCAACAATGTAGATATTAAAACAATGGCTGCAAACAGAATCAGGGTTGCAAAAGATAAGGCTGAGTTGGTGAAATCTCTAGTCGCATCAAAAGACACAACTGGGCCTTTTCAGACTTATGTAGAAGTAATGGTGTTTGCAGCAGCATTGGGCGTTAAAAATAAAAAGCGCATTCCTTTAGACATTATTTCTAAAGATTTATCCCCACTGCGACAAGATTATTTTACTAGCAGCTTCACTCTATTAATTAATTTGTTGGCTATCACCGAAACAGAAAATATTAAGGTTATAGGCGATGATAATATAGCTGACGAGCAACGCATTCACATTTTTGAAGAGTATGCTAATGCTGGTTTAGAGATTATACAAAATGAACTGCGTGGAGCAGTAGACTATTCAGAGCGACTTTTATTGATTCTTAGTTATGAGAGAACTAATACAGAGCAGCAAGATGAGGAATTTGATCTAACCAAATTCCTATCTTGATTTTTAAGTAATGCTTAAAAGCAATAATTTTACATCCATCCCAGTGTAATTTTTACTGTTTTGACTGCATCTGTTACTGCACTAACAGTAGCAGATATTCTATATGGCTTGTCTGGATTTTTAGGTTGGGCATCTATTCTAATTACGTTATCCTTCCAAAGTTGGTTTTCTCTTGACCAATCTAGCTGTGCTAGTTGTGAAATTTTTTCTTCATTAAAATAATTGTTTTCTGAATCATATATATAGTGCAATAAACGCCCTAAAACTTCTAGTCCAACGCTTATACCTAGAATACAATCTTCTTTAAATGCAGCGACTTCATCTGTTGTTAGTTCTTCAACAGTTGTATCAGCAATATACTCAGTGTTACTACATTCTGAGAAAAATCTATTAAGACAAATAACTAAAGCATCAGATGCTTGATAAACATCATAATCTCGAAGTTGATTACCTGGATCGTTAGTAAAAATGCAACTTACAAACCTAGCTATAAAATTGGTTGTGTAAATCAGCTTTTGTTTAGTTGCAGGACTTGATTTAATCTTCTCTGTCTTGCCTTGAAACATTGGCACTCGTTTTATTAATTCTTTAGTAATGCCAACTCGACCAGAGAACTCACCAAATGATAATAACAATGATTTATCTAGTTGTTTTGTTTGAGCCATGTCTCTGAAATCTGCCTGACACTGTTGGAAATCACCCTCTAAAACTAGAGTAATTGCAAAATCATCATCACTGATTAAGTGGCTTTCAGTACTTTCTATCAATTCGTGAATTGCACGTTTACGGTGTTGTCCATCAGTTATGTCCAACTTGACTCCACGACGAATAACAACTAGACAAATACCCCTACCCAGTTCAAGAATTGTGATGTCTTTTGGAGCTACATTCGCAGTCAAAGTTCCTACAATCCAAGGTTTTTCTTTTCTGGAACGGTCAACAATATATTTTTTAATTTCATCAGCATGACCTTTAACCTCTGGGCGATTTTTACCAGAATCAGGATCATTCCCAGTGGATGGTTTAGCTTGGAGAAGACCAGAAAAGTCACTCGCAGGTACATTAATTTGCAGCATTGTCCGCTTTCCCTGCTGAAAAATTAGTCCTGGATAGCAGCGATCGCGATGATATTGTGAGAAGAATGGCTCAATAAAGGAGCTAAACTGAGCTTTTATCTGAGGAGAAATGCTATTATTGTCATCCTCAATCGGTTGAGCCATATAAATACCTAATATAAATTAGTAGATGTTAGCAAACATGATATGCAACCCTTATGGACTGTAGCATCGGTAAAAACCACACTGCAAAATCCCTACTTAACTTTGCTAGTTGAGAATATGTGGAAGTCCTACAGCTTTTGGATCAACAAACTCACCATCGAAACTTATAGTTTTATCTTCAACAGTCCTAGCATCCGCCAAAGCCTTACGAAGTTCAGCACGTTCCATCTGTTCCTGAATTCCACCCAGGATGTAAATCAATAACTTCGCTGCCAAATCTCGTCCAGCAACCTGTACTCGTTTTTTATTTGGGTCATACAAAACCCCATACCAGAGAGATTGGGGATATTCCATACCACTAAAACCACCTTGCTGGTCAAACTTCCGCAACTTCTTAAAAATATCTGTCAAGGAAAAACCTTTTTTAAAAACTAAAATTCCTAAAGCTTGTGCTAATGCAACTTGAGCAACTGGACGGAAAAGCATATTTCCTTCACCTCCATCTTTCTCAAAGCTGAAGCGCCGTAAAGCTGGTGTATCCTCGTGTTCTAAAATTTTATAACTAGAAAGACTAGCTAAAGAATCAAATAGCTTTTTAAATTCCTCAATTCCCTGCTCAAGTTCTTCATCCTCTGGACGCATGGGAATTAGACCTTTCTCCAAGGGTTTCCAGTGAGGGAATTTGTGAGCCAAATATCGCTCAGACATATCTTGCAGAGCTTGCAAAGTCGTCAAAACTGTAGAATTGGAAGCCACTGTTGCACTATTCCAATTAACACGGGGATTGCGTTCTTGTCGTTGTTCTAATAGTGGATGTGTAACTGCAATTTTTCTAGCAACGATCGCAAAACCATCATCTTCATTCAACTGTGTTAGCTGACCTTTAGTCAAGGGTGCAGCCATCAGGTTGACATGAACAAAAATCGATCTCACCCTCCGCCTTGCCTCGGTGCGAGTTTCCCCAGCCGCTACCGCACAGATGAACTCAATACCAATTTTTTCCTTGGGTAAATTTTGCAAGTAAGCAAGGTCTACTTGGTACTTTTCTATCAAATCATTGACTGTAATAAAACTGTCATCAGCACCTTTATCTTTTTTATAGCGCTGGAGTTTGCGAGTTTTAATTAACTCCATCAACCCCTGTACACCCATTAATCGGTGTTGACCATCCAGTGCATAAATGGTTACATCATCCTCAGAAATATTTAGCAGACCTACCTTACCATCTTTATCTAGGGGTATAAAATCAGTCGTAGACTTTGTCGCGCGTCCATCGCTATCCCACTCAGCAGCTTTAGGATTATCCACCCACGGTTGATTAATCACCACTAGCACCGGCGGAAACTTATGATTGTCTCTAGCCGCTAAATACTGGACTAGCGGTGCTTGACGTGACCAATCAAGGGGACGTTGCTGAATTTCATCAATACTATCCGCGTCAATCTCGACATTATCAGTCTCAGGATTATACTTTTTTTGAAACAGAGGTAAGCCAGAGGCGAAGTGAACCCGACCTGCAAACCATTCTAATGTAACAGAGCTAACATAAGCCTCAGTACCACCCATCTCGGTTTTTTGAACGAGAATCTGATCTTTTCTCCCTAAAAACTTCTCTAGGAGTAAAGCTAGTACCTGTTTTTCCTTGTTTTCCCGTTCCAGGTATTCTCTAGCGATGTCAGCTGTTGGGTCATATGCACTATCTTTCATGTTAAATTTTAAAAACAGAATAAGATTATGTCCTTTAATTATCCAAAAAATTGGATATTAGTAGTAAAGTTTTTAAAAACTTTTCTTCAACCCAGGTCGGCGGGTTTTGTTTATGTAGACGAGAATTCTATTCGCCCGAATATTAAGCCAGTGTTTCCAGAGAGAAGGAGAAATGACTACAGCACAACAAGCAGAAAATAAAAACCAGCAGACACGTACTGTAGCAGAGTTAGTGGACTATATCCAAGCTCTCACCATTGAAATTCAAGAATTGTATTGTTTGGATGAGATACCTTGGGTTTTGGGCGTGTCTTGGGGAAAAGATTCTAGTACAGTATTGCAGCTTGTATGGAATGCGATCGCATCTCTTCCTCCAGAAAAAAGAACTAAAACAGTCTATGTAATTACAACCGATACTCAGGTAGAAAACCCTGTAGTATCTGCTTGGGTTCGCAAATCCATGCAGAATCTCAAGGTAGCTGCTAAAAGACAGGGGATGCCAATTGATCCACATCTATTACAACCAGTAATTGAAGACACATTTTGGGTAAATCTTATTGGTAAAGGATATCCAGCACCTCGTAACCAGTTTCGCTGGTGTACTCCACGTTTAAAAATTAATCCTGCTAATCAATTCATCCGTGAAATAGTTAGAGCTAACGGTGAAACAATTCTTGTATTGGGTACTCGCAAAGCAGAAAGCGCCAAACGTGCTGCCACAATGAAAAAGCATCAAGTTGATCGAGTACGCGATCGCCTGAGTCCTAATGCCAGCCTACCCAATTCCCTAATCTATACCCCTATAGAAGATTGGAGTAATAACGATGTCTGGATATACCTGAATCAGTGGGATAATCCTTGGGGACAAAGTAATAAAGAATTATTTGCTATGTATCGAGGTGCAACAGCCGATAATGAATGTCCACTAGTTGTTGATACTTCTACTCCTAGTTGCGGTGATTCCCGATTTGGCTGCTGGGTTTGCACACTAGTGAATAAGGATAAATCAATGGAGGCAATGATCCAAAATGATGAAGAAAAAGAATGGATGCAGCCATTATTAGATATCCGTAATGAACTAGATATCAAAGATGACCGAGAAAAAAGAGATTTTAGAAGAATTTGGGGAGATGTCCAACTATTTGAACGCAATAAAAACGGGGAAACCTCCATTGAACCAATCCCTGGCCCCTATACTAAATATTGGCGGGAACATTGGCTCAGACGATTATTAGAAGCGCAAACAAAAACCCGTCGGACAGCGCCAGAAAATATGCGCGATATCACCCTAATTACTCTCGAAGAAATGAGCGAAATTCGCCGCATTTGGCTAGAAGAAAAACACGAATTTGATGATAGCTTACCCCGGATTTATCAAGAAGTGACTGGTGAAGATTTTCAAGATCCCCGCCCTGGCGCTGACTATAGCTTACTAGGTCGTGATGAATGGATAGTATTAGAAGAAATCTGTGAAGGTGACGCGATGCACTTGGAACTCATGGCGAAATTGTTAGATACAGAACGCCAGTATCGCAAAAAAACTCGTCGCGTGGGAATATACGATACTTTAGAAAAATGCTTTAATACGAGTTCCCGTTCTCCAGAAGACGCGATTAAAAATGCTCGTTTGAAACGCGAATTAAGCGAAGCAGTTAGTCAAGGTGATGTTGCAAAAGTCAAGCAGATGACTTTGGGCGATGTTGCAGCAATCAATGAAGTAGATGAAGGTAAAAGTGAAAGCGATGAAGAGGTAACTTGGGCAAGTATGAAATTCAAAAAGGAAAACTCAGAATAATAGAAGACGGGAGTCAACCAAACTATTTATACCAATTTTTTATGAAGCTGCATAGAATTCGATCCCCCCTAGCCCCCCTTAATAAAGGGGGAACCGGAAAAACATCTATCAAAGTCCCCCTTTTTAAGGGGGATTTAGGGGGATCAAGATATGTGCAACTTCACATTAAATTGGTATTAAAGAACGCTTGACAAAGTTGGGTTATCTTAAAACAAGCGAGGTTCTATGATTCAAGCCATACACAAATTAGTAACTTTTGAAGATTTTGCAGCTTGGCGGCCTGAAGGTGGAAGATATGAATTACATGATGGCGTGATTGTTGAAATGGCTCAACCAGTTGGAGATCATGAGGATGTTGTTGGTTTTTTGGCGCTAAATATATCTATCGAAATTGGGCGACAAAAACTTCCTTACTTCATTCCAAAAACTGTATTAGTCAAGCCATTTGAAGGTGAATCAGCTTATTCACCAGACATCTTAATAATCAATCGACCAAATTTAGTGAATGAGCCTTTATGGAAAAAAGAATCAACTGTATCTCAAGCTGCATCTATTCCATTGGTTATTGAAGTTGTTAGTACTAACTGGCGAGATGATTACTACAAAAAATTAGCTGATTATGAAGCTATAGGTATTCCAGAATATTGGATTATAGATTACGCGGCTATAGGTGCTAGGAAGTTTATTGGCAATCCTAAACTGCCTACTATATCCATTTATGAATTAATTGATGGTGAGTACCAAGTTACTCAATTTAAAGGCGATACCCATATTGTCTCGCCTACTTTCCCAGAATTGAATTTAACCGCCGAACAGATTTTTCAAGCTGGAGGTGTGCAAATAGACCTAACCCCCTAACCCCCTTCCCGAAGCGGGAAGGGGGAACAATTCAAAGCCTCTCTCCTAAAAGGAGAGAGGTTTGGAGAGAGGTCAAAACTGTACTGCACCCAGGCGAGAACCGCTATCTCTATATTTCATAGACAATATTTTTTTTGAATGCGTCAGACAAAACCATCTAATTAATTTTATCTGATTCCTTTCATCACAAGCTTTCTGCTTCTGCGATCGCTGTCGAACTCATGTTAATCTTAAAAATCAATGATATTTCTTGAACTCGTATTACAAAACTTTGGCCCCTACAGTGGGAAACAGGTAATCAATCTTAACCCAAAAATTGATGAAGAAAACTCACACCCAATTATCTTATTAGGTGGGATGAATGGCGGCGGAAAAACCACCCTTATGGATGCCATTCGTCTCGCCCTTTATGGCCCCCGTGCCCAATGTTCTACCCGTGGTAATTTAAGCTATAGCGATTTTCTCAATCAATGTGTTAACAACAAAATAGATCCAGTTGCAGACACTCGTATTGAATTACTTTTTGAACATATTGAAAACGACAAACCAATAAAATATCGTGTTGTTCGTAGTTGGACAAAAAATCCTAAAGACGGTAAAGATACATTAGGTATTTTAGGTGACAGTGATACATGGCCTGATGCTTTAGTTAATATCTGGGATGAATATATTGAAAATCTCCTGCCATTAGGTATTTCTAACTTATTTCTCTTTGATGGTGAACAAGTTAAAGAACTCGCAGAACAGGAAATACCACCACCTGTTGTAGTAGATGCAATTCGCGGACTTTTAGGTTTAGAGTTAGCAGACAGATTAGCAGTTGATTTAGATATTTTAGTTAACCGAAAACTGAAAGAAGTTGGTAATAGTAAGGATTTAGCAAACCTAGAGGAAATTGAAACTAGGTTAACCCAACAGCAAGAAGATTATCAAACCACAGAAGAGAAAGTAGAAATTCTCAAAAATCAGGTAGAAGAATTAGAACAAAAGCAGCAAGAAGCCTTTGATAAATTTATTTCTGAAGGTGGGAAGATTGCAGCAGAACGCAATCAACTAGAACTACAGCAAAATACAAAAACTGCGGAAATTGAACAAGTACGTCAGTCAATGTGTGAATTAGCGGCTGATGTTTTACCTCTGGCATTAATTCCCAATTTACTTAATCAGGCGCAAACACAGGGTGAAAAAGAATTTCGGCATCAACAGGTACAAATTTCTAAAGATTTGTTACTTGAACGAGATCAGCGCTTACTCACTTGGCTAAATCAAGTTGAAATGTCTCCAATAGAAGTTGAAAAAATCCAATCATTTTTAATCCAAGATGTAGATAGTTTATATGCAAAGACTCTCCAGACGGAAGCACCTTGGCTATTAGCTGATGATGAAACTTTAAGTCAGCTAGATAATCTTATATATCACTTACAAAATTCTAAACTTTCTGCAAAAGAGAAATTAGCTATTCTCAAAAATAAAGAAGAAGAAATTCATACTCTAGAAAGGCAAGTGCAAACGGCAGCAGCACCAGAAGATTATACAAAGCTGCGTCAAGCATTAGAATCGGTACAAAATCAAGTTGTTGAAGCTAAAGCAAATTACGAAACAATCCGCCGCCGTTTAGCTGAATTAGAAACTATTATTGCCAAGTCAAAGAGAGAATTAAGTGATTATACCGTAGAAAATATTAAACATAAAAATAGCGAACATATTATTACCTCAGCAGCGAAAGTTCAAAACACACTCAAGATTTTTCGTGAAAAATTAACTCTGCGAAAACTCAATAAATTAGAGGAGGAAGTTAAAAACTGCTTCCTTTATCTCCTGCATAAATCTGATTTAGTGCATCGTATCACTATTGATACTAAGACTTTTAGCCTTTTGCTTTACGATTTAAATGGTAAAGCTGTGCCTAAACATCGTTTATCTGCTGGCGAAAAACAATTACTTGCGATCGCATTCCTCTGGGGTTTAGCGAAAGTCTCTGGACACCGCCTACCAGTAGCAATCGATACGCCACTAGGTAGACTCGACTCCTCTCATCGCAATAACTTAGTTGAACGTTACTTTCCATCCGCCAGCCATCAAGTAATTTTGTTATCTACCGATACTGAGATTGGCAAGAAAGAAGTAGAAACACTGCGAGAAAACGAAGCGATCGCCCGTGAATACCTCCTAAAATACGACTCCACTACCCGCCAAACAACAGTGGTAGAAAATCAATATTTTTGGTAGTAGATATCGTCTAAAAAAGATATTTACAATATATATCACGACCTTTGGAAAGTAGATAAGCAATTATGAACTCGCCCTATGTATTAAAAATAGAGAATGATCTACGTGTTCTGTCATTAGAAGAATTAGAATAGTTATTAGAACGAATTACAATACAACTGCAAGAAAAAAAGCAAATATCAGATAACTTTACTGATGTAAAATATATGAAGGAACAACTAGCTACAATGGCTAATGATTTAGATATACAGCTAGAAATTGCTGCTATTAATAATGAATTGGGGTTATAAAAAATTTCATATCTGCCATAACCCTTTTCTAACTAACTCTGGTAAGTAGTCGAAGCACTTAGATGGGCTATGGCTTTTACCTATTAGATATGTTGCATCTTCATTGGCAATTCTAGGGTGATACTCTTTTATTGGTTTCCGTCCACAAGCATTTTGTCCTCCTTCAGCTATTTTGAATATATATTTTAATGTTTTATCATCAGAGCTATATACATTGATTAAGTTTCCTGTGATCTGGGAAGTTACATATCCCCAATCTTTGCTACTATCTCTACGAACAGCACCAGCAAGAAGAATCACATTTTCTAATAAATGTTGTTTTTCTGTCCAACCTTCCATACAATAATAAGCAACACGCGCCCCTAATGAATGAGCCATAAAAGAGACATTTTTTTCAGGAATTTGATTACGAATCAAATGAGGAAAGTAATCTCTCCCAAATCGTTCTGCACGATATTTGGTTTTATGCCAGTGACCAAGACCAAAACCCATAAGAGAACTTTCAAAAAGACCAGAATCCCACCATAAATGATATACAGAATGTCGCCAACCAGCATTATTTAAGACATAAAGCAAATTATTGTTTCTCACTTTTTCTTCGCTTAAATATCCATCTATAAAAACTAAGGCTTTTGAACTATCTGCTGGGCGTGAGAGAAGTCGCAATTCAGGGCTTTTCATTAATTATTCCTTGGCGAAAACTTAAGACATATTCTTAGTTTTCCCAGCAGTATTATTTCTATATCACTATTTATTTATAAAAACTATGGAATCACCAATCGAAAGAATAAAACTGTCTCAAACAGCCAAAGACCAACTTACCAAACTTAAGCGCAGCACCAAAATCGACCAATGGAATATCCTTTGTCGTTGGGCATTTTGTCGTTCCCTCGCAGAAGCAACTACACCCTCCCCCGTCCCAATTCCCCAGGATAGCAACGTCGAAATGAGTTGGCGCGTTTTTGGTGGCGAAATGTCTGATATACTCCTCCTCGCCCTCAAGCAACGCTGTCACAATGACGGTTATCCCACCGATAAAGAAACTCTCGCCACCCAATTCCGCTTACATTTGCATCGCGGTATTGGTTACTTAGCAGGCGATCCAAATATCAAGAAAATTGAAGATTTAATTGAACTGGCGGTTAAAAATTGAAAGGATATTAGTTGACTGTTAACTGTTCACCGTTAACTGACAACTAATATTATGCCTGAAGCGCTAGAAATTGAGCGTCATAGAGCTGCGATCGCTCGCCCCGACATCTCTCGCCCTGTACGATTGGCTATAGAAGGGTCAATCCTCAATCAAGACACCACTTTTTTTGACTATGGCTGCGGCTACGGTGGTGATGTCGAACGAGTAAAAAACTTAGGCTACACCAGTGCAGGTTGGGACCCTTACTACCATCCTGATGTACCACGCACCCCCGCCGATGTGGTTAACCTGGGTTATGTCCTCAACGTCATTGAAGACTCAGAGGAACGCCGTCAAAGCCTGATCAAAGCTTGGGAACTCACCGGGAAAGTTTTAATTGTCGCGGCTCAAATCCTGATTAACGCTCCCAGCAAAACCCAACTTGCTTACAATGATGGCATTGTGACGCGCCGCAATACTTTTCAGAAATATTACGAACAGCAAGAACTCAAAACTTATATTGATGAAGTCCTAAATGTCGATGCAGTACCGATCGCACTAGGCGTCTATTTTGTGTTTCGAGATGAAGCTGAAAAAGAAAGCTACAAAGCGATCCGCTTCTTTTCTACCACCTCTACACCGCGAGTCCGCATTCCTATTAAGCGGTTTGAAGACTATCAAGAACAGCTGCAACCACTCATGGCTTTCTTTACCAAGCGCGGTAGACTACCTGTGAAAGGCGAATTAGAAAATGAACAAGAATTACTAAGTGAATTTGGTAACTTTCGCCGTGCCTTTAGTGTAATTTTACAAGCTACTGATGAGGCTGAATGGGATGCGATCGCTTACCGTCGTTCTCTAGATATTCAAGTTTATCTTGCTCTGACTCACTTTGATAAACGCCCTGCATGGCAGAAGCTAGCGCCAGAAATGCGTCACGATATCAAAGCCTTCTTTAGTAGCTATGAAGAAGCGTGTCTTGTAGCCGATCAAAAGCTTTTCAGTTTAGGTAAACCTGGGGTGATTAAAGCTGCTTGCGAAAAAAGCAAAATTGGAAAACATACACGCGGTGCGCTTTATGTCCATGTTTCGGCATTAGCAGCACTTGACCCCGTACTACGAATTTGTGAAGGTTGCGCTAGCCGTACTATTGGGCGTATCGATGAAGCCACATTAATTAAATATCACACTGATAAACCGCAAATATCCTATCTGTCTTACCCTGAATTCGATACCGATCCCCATCCGGCGTTAAAAGCCAGCATCGGTATTGATTTAAAAACCCTCTTTGTGACTCATCGAGACTACGAAACTAGGGCAAATCCACCGATTTTGCACCGGAAGGAAACATTTGTTACTAGCGACTACCCAGGCTACGAAGAATTTGCTAAACTCACCCAACAAGAACAGGAATTAGGGCTACTTAACCAAAAAAGCGACATTGGTACGCGTGAAGGTTGGGAAAAATGCCTCGCCGCATACAGAGTAGAAATCAGGGGACATCAGGTTTATCCAATTCAGGAAAGTTAAGAAAACGCTGACGCTATAAGGTTATCCTGAATTTGTATTTAACCCAAGTAAATCTTGGTAGTTTGTCATGTTTGGGTAAAATCACACAGCGATGGCGAGTTTCAATCCCTGATAGGGATTAATAGGAACTGCTGCCACTCCGATAATCCAAACCCTTATAGGTACTAGTTACATGATATACTTCTGGATTTCCTCGTTGTATTTTATTGATATTTCCTCAAAAGAGGCAAAAATTTGAAAATATGAGGAAAATTAAATCGCTGCTGGGAGTTTTCGGTAGTCGCAAGATGGCGGCTTTATTATTTTTAGGTTTTTCATCGGGTTTACCGTTATTGTTAATCGGTAATACCTTAAAGGCTTGGATGACTGTAGAGAAGGTAGATTTAGCTGCTATTGGTTGGTTTAGCCTTGCCAGTTTGCCTTATTCCTTAAAGTTTTTATGGTCGCCGTTGGTGGACAGGTTCACCTTGCCAGTTTTGGGACGAAGACGGGGTTGGTTAATTTTGACGCAGATTGCTTTGATTGTAGCGATCGCATTCATGGCTTTCCAACAACCCAAACAAGCATTACAGCTACTAGCCATCAACGCCATAGTCATCGCTTTTATCAGTGCAACTCAAGATATTGCTGTTGATGCCTACCGTACCGACGTTTTAGAAAAACTAGAAATGGGGGCTGGTGCAGCCGTTTTTATCTTAGGTTATCGAATTGCCCTATTAGTCGCAGGTGCTTTAGCGTTGATACTTGCTGACAAACTGCCTTGGTCATCAGTTTACTTGTTTATGGCAGGGACAATGGTAATTGGTATTCTTGCCACTTTATTCGCACCAGAACCCAAGGAAATTAGCCCTCCAGGTTCTCTAGCTGATGCTGTCATCTTGCCCTTTGGGGAATTTTTTCAGCGTCAAGGGATTATTAAAGCTATTCTAATGCTGGCATTCATTACCCTATACAAGCTAGGTGATGCTTTGTTGAGCAATATGACCACGCCTTTTTTGCTGCAAACTGGTTTTACCAAAACCGACATTGGGGCAATTCAAGTGGGGATGGGGTTAATTGCGACGATTGTCGGTGCTTTAGCCGGTGGTTCAATTTTGAGTGCTATTGGCATCAATAGATCGCTTTGGGTTTTTGGTATTCTACAAGCAGTAAGTAATTTAGCTTACTTTTTTCTAGCATACATCGGTCAAAACTACCAAGCTATGGTACTTGCCATCAACGTAGAACAATTTTGTGGTGGATTGGGGACAGCAGCCTTTGTTGCCTTTTTGATGAGTCTTTGTAACCAGCGGTTTTCCGCAACCCAATATGCTTTATTATCCAGCTTAATGGCTGTCAGTCGCGATATTCTGGCGGCCCCTGGAGGCGCGATCGCTCAAAGCACGGGTTGGCCTATATTTTTCTTAATTACCATCGCCGCCGCTGTACCAGGACTACTTCTATTACCAGTATTTGCCCCCTGGAACCCTCAGCCAGTGGCAATATCCAGACCAGGACTTGAGGACGAAGAAGAGGATATATGGGGAATCAAGTAGTTATTGCTGTCGGCACATTCATCCTCTTACTTACCGGTTTATTACTGGGGTATGTTCTCTCGCAGTTAGTTCTGGGATTTCTAGCATTTAACCTCCTAACTTTTTTCGGAACACTCAGCCTAATTTTAATTTTTGGTACACTTTATTACGTTTTATTTTGGCAATTGCGAAGAGAACAATCCCGACCATCAACTCCATCAACCATAAATCAAGGGATACCAACCCAGGTAGACGATGGTGGATCTGATAGCAAAAGTGTTGAATGTTAAGAGAAATCCGATAAAAACAGCCCAAAATATGTTA
>NZ_JAVRCS010000067.1:0-13561 GCF_034530635.1 Nostoc sp. EspVER01 | reverse complement strand
ACCCCTGACCACATCGCTATGCCCCTTGAGGGTGGAGATTGATTGACCTGTAGCCACATTCCAGAGGTTGACACTGTTGTCAGCACTAGCAGAAGCGATGGTCTTGCCATCCGGGCTAAATGCGACGCTATAGACCGCAGAGCTATGCCCCTTGAGGGTAGAGATTGATTTACCTGTAGCCACATTCCAGAGGTTGACACTGTTGTCAGCACTAGCAGAAGCGATGGTCTTGCCATCCGGGCTAAATGCGACGCTATAGACCTTATCACTATGCCCCTTGAGGGTGGAGATTAATTTACTGGTAGCCGCATCCCAGAGTTTGACGGTGTTGTCAGCACTAGCAGAAGCTATAGTCTTGCCATCCGGGCTAAATGCAACCCTATAGACCTCATCGCTATGCCCCTTGAGGGTGGAGATTGATTTACCTGTAGCCACATCCCAGAGTTTGACGGTGTTGTCTAAACTAGCAGAAGCTATGGTCTTGACATCCGGGCTAAATGCGACGCTATAGACCTTATCGCTATGCCCCTTGAGGGTGGAGATTGATTGACCTGTAGCCGCATCCCAGAGTTTGACGCTCTTGTCTAAACTAGCAGAAGCGATGGTCTTGCCATCCGGGCTAAATGCGACGCTATAGACCTTATCGCTATGCCCCTTGAGGGTGGAGATTGATTGACCTGTAGCCGCATCCCAGAGTTTGACGCTCTTGTCAGAACTAGCAGAAGCGATGGTCTTGCCATCCGGGCTAAATGCGACACCCCTGACCACATCGCTATGCCCCTTGAGGGTGGAGATTGATTGACCTGTAGCCGCATCCCAGAGTTTGACGCTCTTGTCTAAACTAGCAGAAGCGATGGTCTTGCCATCCGGGCTAAATGCGACGCTATAGACTGCTTCGCTATGGCCTTCCAAGCGGTTTAGCTCTTGGATATTGTAAATTGCTCGCTTGAGTGCGACTACAGCTTGCTGGTTAGCCGTTTGTTCTAAATTAGCATTTTTAATTGGTCTACCTAAAATTTGTCTACCTGATTGTAGAGCTGCAACCACAGCTTCAAGTTGCCTGTTAGAAACAAGGGAAATTTCGGAGGTTTGAGCCAGAACAATGGCACTTTGTTGTGCTGCTTCCTTGGCTTTATTCTGAGCATCATACCATTGATAACCTGCAAAGATAGCTACTCCAGTTAACCCAATACTAAACAAAGTAACAACTCGATTTTGCCGCTTTGCTGCTGCCAACTTTTCTTGTTGGCGTTCTTTCTCTTCTCGCTCCAGGCGATTTCGCAGTTCTTGACTCTCCTGAATGTACACCTCAGCTACCCCATTCAGCATTTGCCAATCACCAAATCTAGCTAAATATGCCTCTGCTACTGCTAACCTGTCATCTTTTCTTAGAAACCCTGGCTTTTTATCATTCCTCTCCCATTCTTGGGCTTCTGCTTCAATCTGGCGTTCAATACCTATACCCAACTTATATTCCTCTTTCCAATCCCACAACATTTTCCAATGGCGGATTAAGGCTTCATGGACAACATCTAAAATAACATCCTGGGAATCCGCCTCATCTGTCTTTGTAATTAATCGCGCATCTTTATCGGCTAACTTCTCACTCACCTGTTGCAAAAGTTCCAAGGAATGATGGGAATTAACCAACTCGCCCAAACGCACGTGCCGCCTAACATCTGTGGTTTCTCCCATTTGCGTCAATTCCAGAAAAATCCGCCGCGCCACAGTTTTTTCTGTTGCTGAAAGATTCTCGTAAACTGCATCAGCGCGTTTTTGTAGCGTTCCTTCCACCCCGCCTAAATCCTCATAAGTTTTCAGGCTGAGAACCTCATCGCCTTGATTTCTCGACTCACGCCACAATTCTGTCAACGTATATTGCAGCAAGGGCAAACTTCCGGGGTAATCTTCAACATCGTTAATTAGTTGCTGTTTTAACCTTCCCTCTATGCCTAATCCAACCCAATCAGCCGGTTTAGTAATCGCTTCTTCAATTTCCTGACGGTTGAGGTGTTCGATGTTGATGTAAGGTTTATGGATTCTACTAGCATATTCGGGATATTCTCGCCATCTCCCCCGAAAATCCGATCGCATCCCAATGAAAATATAGAGGTTATCTGTACAGTCAATTAATTCCCGCAAACAGTCAAAGAATTCTTGGCGCTGGCTGTCATCGCACATAGTAAAGCATTCTTCAAACTGGTCGATAATCAAAATGACTGGTATGTTTAATGCTTTTAACTCCTCGCCGATGACATGGGCAAGATTTTCCATTGTCCCGCCTAACTTTTTAGATCCCCCTAAATCCCCCTTCAAAAGGGGGACTTTAAGAGATTCTTCGCCCCCCTTTTTTAAGGGGGGTTGGGGGGATCTAAGCAAAGAAAGTGCAACAGCCTCCTGTAAACTGTTAACAGGAGATTCTTTAGGCGTAAACGGTGTAATATAAGTCCAGCGATCGCTCTCTGGAATCTCTTGTCCTAACTTCAACTGGTAGAGTAACCCAGCCCGTAACATAGATGATTTTCCACTACCGGAAGCACCTAATACAGCAATTAGGCGATGCTTATCTCTTACCTGTTGAATCAACTCCTGAGTTAGCGCACTCCGCCCATAAAAAACCTCAGCATCTTCCTTAGTCTCGCTAAAATACGACAGGGAACGATAAGGACACTTATCCTGAAAGCTTTTTTGAGAAAACTTAGTTGTCAGCAGAATTGCTCGTGTAGAATTGGCAATTAACGGCCGCTGGGCTGTATCCGGCATTCGGCTGATAATGAAATCTGCCAATTTGTGGCTATTAATGATCCCATCTGCGTCATTTTCCGGGTTCAATCCTGCAAGTAAAGTCTGCGTCATCAACCCCTGCGCGTGGGGAATTTCCACTCCAGTTTCGTAAGAACGGGTTGCAGTAATAAAACAGTAGTCTTTATCTGTGGGAATAAATTTTAACAATTCACCGCTATAGCAGCAATCTAGCCAAACAACGACTCGTTTAGCCTGACTGATTTGCAACTGCTCACCCAACCAACTTAAGGGTATACCATAAATTGCTTGTTCAGGTAGAACATCACTGGTAGCTAGAAATACTTCTTCTTTGCCCGCTACAGTTTTGCACCACCCATGTCCTGAAAAGAAGAATAACGCTGTTTCTGGCGTGGGGTTTGGATCGGGAGGATTGAAAAGATTAGCGATCGCTTCTCTCAATTCTTGCACCTTTACCGCCCCTTGGCGATCAATTTTGCTTTCTCCCTTCGGGTTTAAAGTTCTAGGTAAACACTGAGCGCGAAAAGGTCTATAACCGTATTGTTCTAATTGTTCGGCAATTTTCTCTGCATCCTCTGCTGCTGCCGTTAGCGGCTTTAGAGTGGTGTACTCTGGGTAATAATTAATTCCAATAACTTGAGCAGCCCATTCCGATGCCATTTTTCTTACCTGACTGACTCTGATAACTTTTTGGTTAAACTGTAGGCAAAATCTGCCCACAGCATTCTTTAGGTTGCATGAAAAATCACTAGAATACAGTGCAATAAACTAGATTAATTTACATAGTAAAAGGTATAATAAAAAACATTTTATTTAATAAATTATTCTTTTTAGAGATAGAAAATCAAAACTGAACATGAAATACATAGTGTAATTATCTCACTGAAATTACGTTTATACTAATCGTAGTGAGTTTGGTATAAAAACCTATGAACACAAAGGCTGACAATACTATCATCGCTTTTCTCTTGGCGTTTCAAGACTTAAAAACCGCCCTTGGAGAACAAGAGAAACAGAATTTAAAAGAAGTTGCCAAGCAATTAGACACACAACCCAAAGCTTGGGAAGACTATATTAAAGGACGTTTATTAGAAATAATTACCCCTAATCCTGAGTTAAATCAGTCTTATCAATTCTATAAATCTCAATTAGATGATCTAGAAGAAATTCCTGATGATTTACTTCCTACTGAAGCAGAGATTAGTGGGTTCAATACTTTTGCAACCTATCCACTAACTAGAGGCTTTAAACCCAAATATGAAGCTACAGGTTACGAAACCCAACTCAACAACGTTGTAGTCATTGTTGGTAGTTCTGAAAAACCAGAAGAAACAGTGAAACAAGTCAAATTTTTAGAAAAATGGAAACAAATTTTATCTCAATCCAATCAATCAAATTAGTTTTGCCCTTGTGATGAGCGATTTAATCTATCCGACACTTGATTTGTTTTTATATGCTTTAAAAACTTCTTTAAACACAACTGATGCAGAAACACAAAAAAACCAAGCAACTTTTTTATCTCAATTACCCTATGATACTCAATTCAACGATTCTGAGATTGAAACTGAGTATTTAGAGATTACCCAGCCTCCTCAAATTAACTTTATTTCCCAAAATCAAACTTTAGAAGGATACTATTATGGTGTTAGATTAAATGACACTTATGGCTTGCAAATTGATTGTTCTATTAATAATCAAACCGAAACTCAACCAGCTAAGTCTTTTGCAATCTTAAAAACTGAAATAGAACAAAAACTAAATAAAGAACTGACAATAATTGGAAAAACCTGGTTGCTTTCTGGTTGGCTACCAGAAAACTCATCTCAAAACCATGAAGATATTGCCAAGGATTGCTATTATGCTTTGTTTAAAGATACTTCTTGGCAACCAGAAACAGGTATTTTTTTAGATGGGAAAGTTTTTGAAGTAGGGCGATCGCAATATATAAATCAGAGCCTAAAAAACGTAACAACGCCTCTAAATAGTAATGAACATCATGTGATTATTGCTATTTATAATAATAGAGAGAGCGCAGAAAAAGCTGCGGAATTTTATAAAGATTGGATGGGTTTATTTTGTTATCGCAGTAAGATTTCGTGGGCTTATTGGCAAAGTCGTTTAGTCAAAGAATCTCTGCTCAATCATTATAAAAAAATAGAAGAAAATAGAAAATTTACTAATCAAAGTAACTATTGGCAGGAAAATCAAAAAATTACTACTTCTCGGCAAATTTTAAATAATATTGATAACATTCTCCAACAATACACAATCGACTTACTCAACCTGTCTTTTCAAAAACAAATTATTGAAATTAATTTATCTAATTATCAAATACGCTTGGCTTTGATTAAAGAAAAAGCAGGTCAAAATAATCAGTTAGATTTTTTAGAAAAATTTAGCAACCTAGCCAACAAAAAATATTTACCACAAATTACTAAAGATATCGAAAATATGCAGCTTGGCTTGCAACTTTTAGAAGATACAATTAACGCTACTCGCAGTCGCATAGAAGTCGAGAAATCTGAAAGAGAGCGTAACTTTCAAGAGCTTGTAGCTGTTGCGGGTGCTGGTATAGCAACTGTATCCCTGATAAGAGAGACAGCAAAAGAGTGTAAAGATATTTTTAAGCAAGTTGACTTCTTTTGCAAGTATCCTTTAAGTGCCAGTTTAATAGTTGGAATGATTGTTGGTTTTATGGTTTGGTGGCTGAGAAAACGATTGCGATAAGCGAAGCTTAAGCCTTCTCCTGTGGAGACGCTAGCGCGAACAGCTATCGTAACTATTGTATAAGTATAAAAAAGTTATACAATTTAAGCTACTACAAGCACTGTTCTATCGTTAGCTACTCAGAAACTTCGAGAAAATATTGAGTTGGGAAATGATCGGCAGTAGCTGCGATCGCAGTTTGAGCTAAATCTATTTTGGCTTGTTTGAGTTCGCTAGTATCACGTTCTAACTGCTTTTCAATTTCAATCCGTTGCTTACAGCACTTCCGGCAGCTATGAGGTACATCCTCAAAGCTGAAAGCTATGATAGAAAAGGGCAAAAAGAAAAACTGTACTGTATTGCATAATAGCTGTCAGTGCTTTAACCCAAGTTTTTCTAGTCCTCTTCTAGAGGACTTGCACCATTAGGCAGGGAATTCTATTCCCTGGTGGTCTGTATTGCATAATAGCTGTCAGTGCTGTAACTAAAGCTTGGCGTTCTTTATTCGAGCGAAAAAGTCTTAGAATTTCTGTTATCTAATCATCTTCTCTAAAGCGATTTGCAAATCTTTTGTCAAATCGCTCACAGCTTGTTTAGACGCTTGGCGATCGCCCTGACAATTTCTGAAACGTTCTGTAACTGAAATTGGCTCCCCCACTGTGATTTGTGCCTGTCGCAAACCTAACCTCGGTCGTCCCGGAAGCGTTGTATCCTGAATTCTAGAAAGCATATCGAATACAAGCAAAGCTGTTTCTGCAAACCGTTCTGCCGTTGGTTGTTCCTGAATATAAGTAGCTGTGACTGCAACAAAACTTTCCACTATCCGCATATGCCGCATTCGCAAGTCGGCTTCTTCAGCAATCCAGTCTGCTAAACCGCGTTTGAAGGGTGCTAAAGCATTGATATCTGGCAAATCTTCTCGGTAAATGTAACTCCAGCCAGCCTCTTCCAAACGGCGACAGCGATCAATAAAATTACCCTGCGCTTGAACTTCAAAATATTGCTCGGTAACTTGTAAAGCCTTATCTAGTAGGCGATGGAGTCGGGCAATTAATACCTGATTAGCACTAGCAGATTCATCAGTTGAGATGATTTTTGGGATATCTTGATGATAGAAGCGACGATAAAATTCTTCCATCTCGGTAATCAGATATTCAGCCAACCTACAGAGGCGTTGATGGTAAATCTCTGCGCGATTGCCCGAATCAATTTCCGAAATTTTCAAGCCACTATCAGCTTCTAACTTACTCAACAGCCAATCCAGTTTAGACCAAGGTGGCTCAACGTAGCGATATTGGATAGCGATCGGCACAATGATCACAGTCTCAGTTCGGTTGGCTTTTTGTAAGTCTTCTACACACCAGAAGCCCATTTGAGCAACACCAGGTTCTAAGGGGCTAACAATGCCACTATGACCATTAGTACCTCCTTCCGGTGCTACTGCGATCGGTAGTTCGCCATTAGCAAACAACTCTCGTGCATTTTGGATCGCTTGCCGATCTAGTCGCCTACCACGACGAACCGGCACACCTCCCAGTAGAGAAAACAGCCAACCTAGCCACTTTCCAGCCCAAACTGTCATACCTCGGTCATAAAGAAAATAGCTGTGAACCAGGGATTTTAGTGTAATATCTTTTTGACGAGCAACTTGTGGCACAATTCGAGAAAGCAAATACAGCATACAGAGGGGATCTTCTACCTCTGGGTGGCGAAATGCTAACAAAAAGCGAATTTTTCCAGACTGGAATTGTTGATAGAGTTCAGCTAATACTTCAACATTCTTGGCTTCAATCTTGACAATCCCAGCCGGTAGCCAAGGGCGAGTACGAAACCGTAGTGCGATCGGCAGTAACCACCGAACAATATGGAGTACCAGAGGATTCAACCTTTGAGGAATAAATTTTAGTGGTGGTTGAGTAGACTGAATCGATCTAGGCAAGTTGCTCTCCAGATTGTATTTCTAGCGATTGTACAACGTGGGGTCTTGGTTTTGCGTAAACCCGTTGCCTCTTGTCGTCAACCATTTCAAATAGCTTTCTTCCTGCTGCCTTTCTTCTTATCAAAAACTTAGTTTGGATGTTTAGGAAAATTTCGGAATAGATAGCCAAACACTGCTAAATTCAACAAAAAAACGAATATTTTTATCAGAGATATTCCCTGAATCAATTCATAAATCTCTGGTGGAATACTGATACCGACAAGTCCCAATACTAAGACATGTGCCCAACGCCTTTCGTACCATAAACCAACAGCTTCAATAGCAGTAACAATAGCATATATTCCTGTTCCGATACCGCTAAATTCTAGAGTTCTAGGATTTAAGTTAACAACTTTCTTTAAAAGCCAATCAATAATCATCGATTTACCTTCTAAAACATAATTTTCTGAAAATGCCTCTAGAGTTTGATAATTTTTTAATGTCAATAATAAAGCGATCGAAGTAAGCATAAGCAGCAAGGCGGCAAATGATTTGTAGAGAACAATTGCCACTAACCCCAATGAACGCTTTTCCAAACAACCCCCTAAGTAAAGATAAGTCAAATTTTGAACGATCAAAATTACCTGAGTACTGTCAAGTCAGAGTTTACCTCCTTTAACTAAGTAGGACTTTGAATCGGTGCAATGGATGCAATACCATATTTTCCTCTCCCCGAACCCCTTGCCTAATAAGGAAAATAACCCCATTTTTTGATAATGAAAGGGGTTTTAATTGATTTGAATGTGCGTAAGCTAGCAAAAACCGTTTCCAATGGAGGTTAGCGGACTCGAACCGCTGACATCCTGCTTGCAAAGCAGGCGCTCTACCAACTGAGCTAAACCCCCATAAAGTTAAAATAGTAGATAACTTTGATTACCGTTGTTATTGTAACTTATATTGTTCTATTACCAAAGGAATGAAGCCAGAAAATATTCAAGTTGTTGCAGCACTGTATAAATTTGTTAAACTGCCAGATTTTACCGAGAAACGAGATCCTCTGCTGTCTTACTGCCAAGCGCAAGGTGTCAAGGGGACGATTTTGCTGGCACTTGAAGGGATTAACGGTACAATTGCCGGTTCGCGTCAGGCGATTGACTCAGTTCTCTGGTTTCTGCGTTCTGACCCTCGTTTAGCAGACTTAGAATCCAAAGAGTCCTATACCAAAACCCCACCTTTTGAACGGATGAAGGTGCGGTTGAAGCAAGAAATTGTTACTTTGGGGTTGCCAGAAATTGACCCAAATGAGCAAGTTGGTATCTATGTCAATCCCCAAGAATGGAATGATTTAATTTCCAATCCAGAAGTAACCGTGATTGACACCCGCAATGATTATGAGGTGAATATCGGTACTTTCCAAGGGGCAGAAAATCCCCAAACTGAATCATTCCGCGAATTTCCTGATTATGTGCGCCACCATCTCGACCCAACTAAACACAAAAAGGTTGCTCTGTTTTGTACAGGCGGCATTCGCTGTGAAAAAGCTTCATCCTTCATGCTTGCCCAAGGCTTTGGAGAAGTTTATCATCTCAAAGGCGGTATTCTTAAGTATTTGCAGGAAGTTCCAACACAAGAAAGTTTATGGGAAGGAGAATGTTTTGTTTTTGATGAGCGGGTAGCCGTTAGTCATGGATTGGAGAAAGGAAGTTATGAGTTGTGCCTCTGTTGTGGACGTCCGATTTCTGAGGAAGATAAAGCGTCTCCCAAATATGAGCAAGGTATCTCCTGTCCCTATTGTTTTGATAGCCTCACCGAAGAGAAAAGAGCGCGTCAGCAAGAAAAATGGCGCCACTACCAAACCCAAGTTGGCAACAAAAATCAGGATGTGAGTTGAAGAAGAATTTATAACTCATGATTCGGAATTTAAGGGCAAAATTACTGTAAATTTAGTACCAACTCCAACTTCACTTGTCACACTGATTTGACCTTGATGAGCATCAACGCACCTTTTAACGATTACTAAGCCCAATCCAGTACCCTGAATTGATTTGACATTTGAGGCTCGGTAGAATGATTCAAAAAGTCGAGCTTGGTCTGCTTCGGGAATGCCCATACCTCGATCTTGAATATAAAAAGTTGCTACTTTCTCAATGGGGTCGCATATTAAATCAAATTGAATTTTGCCACCTTGGGGAGAATATTTAACTGCGTTTGAGAGCAGATTTCCAAATAGGTAATGTAAAAGTCCTTCATCCATCACAGCGGATGTATTCTCACTATGACAGGTAAAAATAATTTCACATACCCTGTTTTCAAGCATCAAAAAATCTTCGATTAACTCTCGACAAAATTGCTCTAAGTTAAGGGAAGCAGGGTTGTATATGAGTTTTTCTGCTTCCGCTCGACCCATAAATAGCACCTCCTCCATGAGCTTTTCCATAGATTGCACAGCTCCTTGAATTCGCTTTAAATAGATACCTCTTTTTGTATCTGTCAAATTTGCTCCTTGCATTTCTATGAGTTCTACTGCCGTTTGAACAACAGTTAGGGGATTACGGAACTCATGAGATACAGTAGAGATAAATAGGGACTTGAGACGGTTAAGTTCTTGCTCCTTTTCCAATGCTTGCTCTAGCAATTTTGTTTGCCGTCGTTCGCTAAGATCCCAAAAAACAACTACTACACCATTTACCTGGTCAGTTCCTCGCTTCAGTGGTGAAGCACTATCGCCAATGGGAACTCTTTTGCCGTTTTTTGTAATCAGAGATGTGAATTCCCCTAAATAAACAACCTGTTGCTCACGCAGTACTTTTGTCACAGGATTTTCTAATGTAGCCTCTGTAACTTCATTGACAATATGAAAAATCTTCGCCGCCTCATTTCCTAAAGCATCTTTTTGCTGCCAGCCAGTCAGCGCCTCAGCCGCAGGATTCATAAATGTTATTTTTCCCTGCTCATTAGTAGCAATTACAGCATCACTCATTGAGTTTAAAAGGGTTGCTAACTGATCTCGATTCTCCCGCAGTTCACGTTCTAACTGGTGTTTTAAGAGACCGATCTCGATCGCAATTTTTAAATCTTTTGTAGTAAATGGTTTAACTATGTATCCAAAAGGCTGGGTAATTTTGGCTCTTTCTAAAGTATGATCGTCGCCATAAGCGGTTAAATAAATTACAGGTACATCTAACTGCTCGCGAATCTGACTGGCGGTAGCAATACCGTCCATATCACCTTTAAGAATAATATCCATTAATACTAGTTCTGGTTGAGTTTCCGATGCCTTGGCAATGGCAACTTTTCCAGATGAAGCTGTACCCGTAACAATGTATCCTAGTTGACTGAGTTGACTAGCAATAGTTCTAGCCACAATCACTTCATCTTCAACGACTAAAATCCTAGCTTGACCCATTTGATATTTATTAATGCAAAGTTAACTGCGTAAATTTTATTTTGAATACTGTTCCATAATTACGTTCTAGAGTAATATCGCCTTCTAGTTGTTCTGTAACCAAGTCATGTACTAACGACAGACCTAAAGAATCAGTATTTCTCCAATCTAAATTATCTGGTAAACCAATCCCATTATCTTGGATAGTCATCTCGATACTATTGCCAATATTGTGTAAAGCAATACTAATTGTGCCTACTTGTTGATTGGGAAAAGCGTGTTTGAGAGCATTAGAGATTAATTCGTTAATCACCAATCCACAGGCAATAGCTTGATCGACATTCAAGCTGACTGAATCTATATCAGTTTCTAGAGAAATTTTACCAGGGCATATTTGATAGGAAATGAGCAAGCTAGCTGCTAAATTACTGATATAGTCAGCGACATCAATTTGTCCGATATTAGCGGAAGTATATAAATTTTTGTGAATTAGAGATATTGACTCAATTCGATTTTGACTTTCTCGAAGAACTTTGATTATTTCCGGATCTTTGAGTGTTTGAGACTGAAGTTGTAATAAACTGGAGACAATTTGCAAATTATTTTTAACTCGATGATGAACTTCTTTTAAAAGAACTTCTTTTTCAGCTAAGGCTGTTTTTAACTTTATTTGAGCTTTTTGTCTTTGAACAAGTTCAGTTTGAGCTTGCGCTAAGATGCTGGATTGTTGAATTGCGATCGCTAATTGGACTGTCACTTGATCGAGCAAATCTAATTGATTTTCTTCCCACTCACGAAAACCAGAGCATTGGTGAGCAATCAGTAAACCCCAAATGTGAGAGCCAGGGTTTTGAGAGCTTACTTCTAATAAAATTGGCACAACTAAATTTGCTTTCACCTCAAATTGTTCTAATAGACGAATATGGCAATCAGTTAGTCCAGCTTCATAAATATTAGCGATCGCTCGTTTGCGTCCCTGATAATATTCCAATCCTGCGCCTGTTTGAAAACACGTATCATAAATCTCTACACCCAACGAAACCATCCATCCAGGTTCTACCGATTCCGCCATAATTGTGCCGATCATCTCTAAGTCAAACTGATACACTACTACTCGATCAACCCCAAGTAAATCTCGCACTTCCTGAACTGTTGCATTCAGAATATCTTGAAGATTCAAAGATTGACGAATCCGTTGAGCAACAGTTCGCATCAATTGCTCCCGTTCAGCTTGGGCTTTTAGAGCTAGTTCAGTTTGCTTACGTTCTGTGATATCTTGCCCAATACCAATAATTTGACCATTTGAAAGGTAAACATTAGTCCAAGACGTATCCAATAAACGACCATCACGTATCTGAGTTCTAAAGTCCCCCCAAATGCGTTGTGCAGACTGCATAAAATTAATTACGTACTGTCGATATTCAGGATTAGGGTATAGCGCTTCCAATACATCACGAGTTTGGAAATCTTGAAATTTCCAACCGAGAATATTTTCCCATTCTTGGTTCACCCACTGGAGTTTACCATTGGCATTGACCAGGGCAATCATCAATGGTATATTCTCAAAAATTATCCGCAAAAACTCATTTTGTTCTTGAAGTTTTGTTTCGGTATTTTTTCGGTCATTAATATCATTGAATACTGTTAAAATGGCTGACTCATTGTTAAAAACTAAATATTGTAAAGAAGCGATCGCCCAAAAATAAGTTCCATCTGCTTTTTTTAATTGCAGTTCATAATTATGAATAAAACCTTGCTGATTAAGAACTTTTAACAGCGCTTCTAAATCTGTAGGATTATGATACAAATCTACAATTCTTTTGCGATTAACTAAATACTCTGGAGAAAACTGAAATGTTTGAAGCAACTCTGTATTAGCGTATAAAATCAACCCATCAGACACACGCGAAATAATGAATGGAACAGGAATCGCTTCAGAAATCACTCGAAATCTAGCTTCACTTTGTTGAAGAGTTCTTTCTATTTGTTTGTGTTCTGTGATGTCTCGTATATGAACTAAGCGAGCCTTATAACTGCTATAGTCTATTGTCTGTGTGAAAATTTCAACATCAATAATCTGTCCGTCTTTTCGCTGATGTCGCCATCGCCCAGTAAAGTCTAAGGTAGAGTGCTTTTGTCGTAAATATTCAAGCAAGAGAGGCACATCTTCTGAAGGGCGAATATCAGTTATTCGCATTTGCAAGAACTCTTCTCGTGAGTAGCCGTAGTGAAAAACAGCAGCTTCATTTACATCTAAAAATTGCAGATTATTTTGGTTATATACCCACATCGGGTTGGGATTTTTAGAGAAAAGTAAATTAAAACTCCTTTGGCTTTCATTTTCAGAAAATAGCATTAGTGATTGTGTAATAAAAGTTTTTATTATTTACTAAATTTTAATGAGTTTAAACCTGAAACAATTGTTAATTTTTTGCAAAATTTGTTTTTTATGATTCAATCTTCTACTAATTCAGAATTTTATGTATAAACTCTTTGATATTTAGAGATCAAAAAAG
This sequence comes from Nostoc sp. EspVER01, assembly GCF_034530635.1. Classification (NCBI taxonomy): domain Bacteria; kingdom Bacillati; phylum Cyanobacteriota; class Cyanophyceae; order Nostocales; family Nostocaceae; genus Nostoc; species Nostoc sp. EspVER01. The sequence goes on along the minus strand of NZ_JAVRCS010000067.1, from coordinate 273 downwards.
GGTAGTCCGCCTACGCGGACTTAAAGACTTTGAAACCCACGGAGGTGGGTTTTGTTTGTATAGCCGCGAATTCTATTCGCCAGGACAGGCGTGTTTTTACACTCATTGAGATGCTCCCTATAGCACCCGCCAAGGCGGCTAGTACAAGTGGATGAAATTTTGCAAATGCATTGAACTTGCAATTCTATACATTTAAACAAAAAGCGCTCTCCGTAAAAGGAGAGCGCTTTTTGATGATTTAGCGAAACTTCAGAATTAACCGTTGATAGCAGG
>NZ_JAVRCS010000066.1:0-18886 GCF_034530635.1 Nostoc sp. EspVER01 | reverse complement strand
ATTTCCCTTTACATTTTCCCATAAATGATAAATCTTCCAAAACTGGATGCTCCCCCTTGAAACCACTTACGCCGCCGAAATACTGGATGTTGATGGCGAAAATTAATTAGTTCACGTGTAAAGTCTAGTAAATCCGAGTTCGCTTTATGCAAATCCCAATGCCGCCAGGAAATCTCATTGTCTTGGCAGTAGACATTATTATTTCCCTTTTGACTACAGCCAATTTCATCTCCCTCTAATAGCATTGGGACACCTTGAGATAGCATTAGAGTTGCTAAAAAGTTTCGTCGTTGCCGTTCGCGCAAACGCATCACTTCTGGATCATCGGTTTCACCTTCTACACCACAATTCCAGGATCTATTATGGCTTTCACCATCTCTATTGTCTTCCCCATTTGCTTCGTTATGTTTTTCGTTGTAGCTGACTAAATCATTTAACGTAAAACCATCATGAGCAGTGATGAAATTAATACTTGCATTTGGGTTGCGCCCGTTTGTTTGATACAAGTCAGGGCTACCAGTAAAACAGTAAGCAAATTGTCCTAAACTATCATCTACACCACGCCAAAAATCTCTGACTGTATCCCTATATCTACCATTCCACTCAGACCAACGCAGTGGAAAGTTCCCGACTTGATAGCCGCCTTCCCCTAAGTCCCAAGGTTCAGCAATCAGCTTCACATCTGCTAAGATTGGGTCTTGATGAATAATATCAAAGAAAGCTGATAGATTATCTACCTCATATAATTCCCGTGCTAGCGCCGAGGCCAAATCAAATCGGAAGCCATCTACATGCATTTCTATTACCCAATAGCGCAGACTATCCATGATTAACTTCAGAACTTGAGCATGACGCACATTCAGAGAGTTACCGCAGCCTGTAAAGTCCATGTAGTAGCGAGGATCATCCTTTACCAAACGGTAATATACAGAATTATCAATACCTCGCAACGATAGGGTTGGCCCGAAATGATTTCCTTCGCCAGTGTGGTTGTAGACTACATCTAAAATAACTTCAATTCCAGCAAAATGAAGTGCTTTGACCATTTGCTTGAATTCAGTGACTTGTTGTCCCCCAGTCCCACTAGCACTGTAACTAGAATAGGGAGCAAAATAGTTGATTGAATCGTAACCCCAGTAATTCCTTAATCCTTTATCTTCTAAATGTCCCGGATGAGATAGAAAATGATGTACTGGCATCAACTCAACTGCTGTAATTCCTAATTGCAATAAGTGTTGAATTGCAGCCGGATGTGCCAAGCCGGCATAAGTGCCGCGCAACTCTTCTGGAATAGCTGGATGTAGTTTAGTAAAACCTTTGACGTGAGTTTCATAAATAACAGTTCTATACCAAGGTGTACCAAGCAGTTGATCGCCTTCCCAATCAAAAGATTGATCGACCACAACACACTTGGGCATTATTTTGGCATCATCTAGTTCAGAAAAAACTAAGTCTTTTTCCTCAGCGTCTAGAGAGTAGCCAAAGACAGCTGGATCGTTACTAAACTCACCATCAATTGCCTTAGCGTAGGGGTCAATTAATAGTTTGTTGGGATTAAACCGATGACCTACCTCCGGTGCCCACATTCCATGCACTCTAAACCCATACTTTTGGCCTGGGCCAACTCCTGGTAAGTAACCATGCCAAACAAAATTGTTTTTTTCTGTCAAAGGTATACGAATTTCTTCGTCATCGTTATCAAATAAACAAAGCTCTACCCCTGTTGCATTTTCCGAAAATAAAGCAAAATTTGTCCCTTTTCCATCCCAAGTTGCACCTAAAGGATATACATTCCCTGGCCACAAAGCTACATACATAAGTAAATCTTGAATAATTAGTTTTTCTGTAAATAATTGACTTTGACTTTTTTGAATAATTAGTTAATAGTGAAAGTTACTAATAATTCTTTAAAATCACTAACATTAAAATTTAACTTATGGTTAATGTTATTTGATCTATCATTAGTAATAGAAATTTCTATTCCTTAAGTGAGAAAAATTAATGCAGAGAGCAACAGCCTGAAGGAAGGAAACTGCTGTGTCTGCAACACGCTGCACAATTTGCTTAAGTAAAGCAACCTCAGCAAAGCTTCTGTCACCTGCTCCCTCCTCCCTGCTCCAGTTTGGCTACGCTACTTCGGCTCCGGTTCCATCGAGCGACTGTGTACTGAGCGTAGTCGAAGTAAGTCGAGATGCTCGGCACAAGTCACGGCAAGCCTCCAGCAAGAACTGTGTCTAAATGATAAGTCTTTAGCCGGATATGATACGACTTCTTTAAATGCGATCGCTCTAGGGTTTAACCCATAGTGAATTGACAAATAGTCTCATCTGAACTGTGGAAATATGACAGCGTGTCTTTTGACACGATTTTACTATTACAGCAACAATGCTACGTAGTGACTGTTTTTACTTGGTGTGAAAGAGAACGTGAAAAAGGATTTTTTGTTGCTAACAGTTGCTTTACCTTTACTGATAGCATCTCCTAGTTATGCGGTTGAGGGTGAAATTGAGCAGAGAAATACTAATAAATCAACCGAAGTCATTTTAGATATTCCGAGTTTGAGTGAAATTGAGCTACCTGCCACTAATGCCGAATTATTATCTCAACAATCTGTACCCATTGAAGTTAATCCAGAAGAAACTCAGCCAGAAACAGAGCAAACTCCGAGCGATGATGCAGACATTTCTATAGAAGCGATCGCAGAACCAGATAACCTACCCCAATCTACTCCAACTTACGTAATCGATAAAGAAGAAATTAAAAAGCAGGGTGCTGCAAGTTTAGCCGATATTTTGAAAAGAATGCCTGGTTTTGCAATCAATGATGTCGGTCATGGTGCAGATATTCACACAGGTACATACTATCGGGGAGCGTCAATTAATCAGTCTGTATTTTTGATTAATGGCAGACCAATTAACAACAATGTCAACACTTATCATGGTGGAACTGATTTAAATAGCATTCCGGTAGAGGCGATTGAACGAGTAGAATTATATAGCGGTACAGCCTCCGCTTTATTTGGTTCCTCAGCCTTTGGAGGAGTTGTCAATATCATTACCAAAGAAGGTTATGGCAAACCTAAATTTAGCGCTAGTGCAGAATTTGGCTCGTTAAGTTTAAATAATCAACAAGTGACTTATGGTGGTTCATCTGATAAGGTCAAATACAACTTTAGCTTTGAAAGATTCTTTACAGATAACCGTTACCGCGTCCCTGTAGGTGCAGCAAATCGTGATGAACAAGGATTTTTATTTAATGCAGACACAGCTACAAGTACCTATTTTGGTAGCATTGGAGTAGATTTAGATAAAAAAAATTCCTTGAATTTAGATGTTACTACACTCAGCAGTCGTCGTGGCTTAATTTATTTTGGTTTCCCTCTGCAAAGAGATAGATTAGACCACGATGGTTTAAATGTTGGCTTATCTTGGAAAACTCGGCTAGGTAATGGCGAAAGCTCTAACCTGACAACCTCGATTGGTTATAACCAAGATTATTTCAGCACTTATGGGCCTACAGGATCGTTTTACCGTATAGGAGCTTTAGATACACAACAACTCACAGCCAGGGTAGATCATGAGTGGAAAGTTACCTCCAATAATAAATTGCGTTGGGGATTAGATTTAAAAAATACCGATTTAACCGGTGATGTTTTGAGTACCAATCCTAGTAGGATTGGCAATAACGAAACTGAAGATCGGAGTTTGTTCAATGCAGCTTTATTTGCTGTCAATACTTGGAATATTAGCGATAATTTTCTGATAGATTTAGGATTAAGACAAAGCTTTGACAGCCAATTTGGAAATTATCTCAACCCTAGTGTTGGGTTACGTTATGCTGTCACACCAATGGTAGCAGTGCGTGGAAGTTGGGCAGGGGGACAACGCAATCCTGGGTTAGATCAGTTGTACGTTTATGATACAGTTCATGGTTGGGAACCTAATCCTGATTTAAGCCCAGAAATTGGCTCAACTTGGACTGCGGGAGTCGATGTTAATTTTTCTCAAAACCTGATTGGACAGTTTACTTACTTTGGTAGTAGTATAGGCGATCGCTTGGGAGTCATCGCCGGAAAATGGGCAAACATTGGATTAGTAGATACCAATGGTTTAGAGGCAGCATTGCAATTAAAAATTGCGGCTGGCTGGTCAACTTTCCTCAACTATACTTATACAGATTCCCAAATAAAAACAGGGACAGAGAAAGGTTTACAATTAGGTTTGATTCCCTACTCTGTATTGCAAACTGGTGTGGGTTATCAAAATTCAGGTTGGCAAGCTAACTTGTATGTTACCTACAATAGTGGCGCTCGCAGATCCATCTTCGCTAACCCTACTGACAAGCCTACAGATTTTGCACCGTCTTTCGTGAATTTAGATTTGAGCGGGCGTATACCTCTAAGTAGCAATTTAGGACTAACAGTTTACTTAGAAAATCTACTGGGTGAGCAATATGAGCGAGTTAATCGCATATATAGCCCTGGCTTTACTTTTCGTCTGGGTTTAAGCGCCAATTTTTAGGTATTCAATGTAAAGATTTTACCATTGTAAAGTCTCTACATTCTTATGTTTTTTCACATGATATTAGAAAATCTCACTTTCCTACCTTTATAGAAAAGTGAGGTTTTACAACATTTTTTTGGTAAATATGACTCTCCGCCGTGCAACATAGTGCGTTAAGCTAAAGCGATAATGGCCCTACTTAAAATTTATGTTTAATCTAAAATCTAAAATATAAAATTGCTATGAGAGCCAGAATTGAAAATAAAATACTTTTGATTCACCACGAAGATTTACCAGAGTTTAAGAAGGGCGGTTCGGTGGTAAGAAACTCTTATTTTTGGGCACTACGTTCAATTGCTGGTCAAGCTTCACGTTATCGTGATTGGGAATACGAACCGGAGGTTTGGCTAGCGCTTTCACGAATGCTTTTATCGTTTGCGGAATCTGGATATTTGGGTATTAGAGAAACTTTGCTAGAGTTTCCCTTATCTCAAGGAGAAATTCCTAATTTGTTGCGAGACGTTTCCACTTGGGAGTAGGGATATATAGCTGTCATTGAGCGTGTGCTGAACAAGGAATGTGCGCTACGGCTTCGTCATCAACTTCATCGGTTGCTGGATTAAAAGCTTATCCAGGTGGTGCGATCTATGGTGGGACGAAATGGTTTGTACGCGATTTCATGGAAGTTCTACGCATGGAGTCTGCTCAAGAAGGTACTAACATTCGTACTGCGACAATTTACCCTGCCGCAATTAACACTGAGTTGTTGGATATGATTACTGACCAAGATGCGGCTGAAAAAATGATAGCGTTGTATAAGCAATATGCCATCTCACCAGATCGAGTAGCCAATGTTGTGGCGTTTGCGATTGACCAGCCAGAAGACACAAACGTGAACGAATTTACGATTGGCCCAACCACGCAGCCTTGGTAAGGATAGTGCTGGCGGTTAGACTGAGTGCGATCGCTATCCAGAAGAGTTGGAAGCTATCCAATCCTGAGACTAAGAAGACTGTATCAATATTCGCTGCAACAATTTGTTCTTCTGTTTTACTACCTAATAAAAATAATCTTGGTAAAAAATATCAGCTCATCTTTCACCCAACCTCTAGCGAAAGAAAGAGTTTGAGGCTGAATATCTCTGTAATCATGAATGCGGACAAGTGTTTACCTGCTGAATAACTGATATGCCGCAATATTTCGGAAAACTACCTACAACAAACCAAGCTTGGACAACTGTTAGCAATGTAAAAGCTGTAAGTTGGGAAAATAATATTGTCAATTTTGACTGTGGCGACTCATGCCTGACTATCAGCGTACTTACTCCGAATTTAATCCGCGTGCGTTTTGCACCAACTGGGGAATTTATGCCTCGCCGCTCTTGGGCAGTGACGCCGGATGATGCAGAATGGGCAATAATACCTTTTGTAGTGCGAGAAACTGAAGCAACGGTTGAAATTGAAACAGAACAGATTCGTGTGTGCGTTCAGCGGGAAAAATGTCGCATCGCCTGTTTTGACAAAGCTAATCGTCCCTTTGCTCAAGATGCAGAGATGGGGATGGGTTGGCGGATGGGTGCAGTTGCAGGGTGGAAGGAAATTGCAGCCGATGAACATTTCTATGGCTTTGGCGAACGTACAGGCTTTCTGGATAAACTCAGCGAAGTGAAAACTAACTGGACAACGGATGCTCTAGATTATGATTCACTCACTGATGAAATGTACCAGGCAATTCCATTTTTTATGGCTTTGCGCCCACAGGTAAGCTATGGCATCTTTTTCAACACCACTTTTTGGAGTCAGTTCGATATCGGCGCTGAACAACCAGGTATTTGGAAGATGGAAACTCGTGGCGGTGAATTGGATTATTACATTATCTACGGCCCTGAACCTGCCCAAATCCTGGAGACTTACACTCAGCTAACTGGGAGAATGCCATTACCGCCGAAATGGGCGCTAGGTTATCATCAATGCCGTTGGAGTTACGAATCAGAAACCGTTGTGCGGGAACTAGCAAAGGAATTTCGTCAGCGCCGCATTCCCTGCGATGTTATTCACTTGGATATTGATTATATGCGGGGCTATCGAGTGTTTACTTGGAGTCCTCAACGTTTCCCCAATGCGGCAAAACTGATTAGTGATTTAGCAGAGGATGGTTTCAAAACAGTCACAATTATCGATCCTGGTGTGAAGTATGAACCAGAGGGTAATTATCATGTTTTTGACCAAGGCATAGAAAACGACTATTTTGTGCGTAAAGCTGATGGCACGTTGTTCCACGGCTACGTTTGGCCAGAGAAAGCTGTTTTTCCTGATTTTTTACGTCCTGATGTGAGCAACTGGTGGGCTGATTTACACAAAAGCCTAACTGATATTGGTGTGGCAGGAATTTGGAATGATATGAATGAACCTGCCATAAACGATCGCCCTTTCGGCGATGATGGGGAAAAGATTTGGTTTCCTCTAGATGCGCCGCAGGGGGGAAGGGGAGCAGAGGGGCAGAGGAGCAGAGGGGCAGAGGAGAATTTATCTACGTCCACTCATATAGAAGTGCATAACTTGTATGGGTTGATGATGGCTAAAGCTTGTTATGAAGGGTTACAGCGGCATCGAAGTTCAGAGCGATCATTTGTGTTAACGCGATCAGGTTATGCTGGTGTGCAACGCTGGTCTTCTGTGTGGATGGGAGATAACCAATCGTTGTGGGAGCATTTAGAAATGTCTCTGCCGATGCTTTGTAACATGGGACTTTCGGGTGTGGGGTTTGTGGGTTGCGATATTGGCGGGTTTGCTGGTAACGCCACTGCTGAATTATTTGCTCGGTGGATGCAGGTAGGAATGCTTTACCCATTGATGCGCGCTCACTCGGCAATGTCTACTGCTCGTCATGAACCTTGGGTATTTGGCGATCGCGTTGAAAATATCTGTCGAGAATACATTAATCTACGTTACCAATTACTTCCCTATATTTATAGTCTTTTCTGGGAAGCCGCAACGACGGGGGCGCCGATTTTAAGACCATTATTGTACCACTTTCCCAACGATCCGAAAACCTATAGCCTTTACGATCAAGTATTGTTAGGTGCATCGCTGATGGCTGCACCAATTTACCGCCCTGGAGTTGAGCATCGAGCTGTCTACCTACCCGCTGGCACTTGGTATGATTGGTGGACTGGCGATCGCTATGAAGGCCCGATTCACATTCTTGCTCATGCACCACTAGAAACAATGCCACTGTATGTCCGTAGCGGTGCGATCGTTCCTATGCAACCTGTCAGCCAATACGTTGAGGAATCGCCACTCCACCAGATCCGATTACGGATTTGGCCTGGTAATAATGAATATCAGCTATTTGAAGATGATGGAGAGACAAACAAGTATCAAGACAAAAAGTTCTCGCTAGCAAATATCAGCGTATTTACTGAGTCTGATCAAACGGTAGTTGAAATTGGAGCGAGAATAGGAGAATGGACACCTCCACCGAGGGAAGTGATTGTAGAACTTGTTGGTGTTGGAGAGCAACGTTTTCAAGATGATGGTAAGCTACATAGCCTGCAATTCTGAAATACTCACAAAGGTGGTTTTTGAGCCACCATTATTTTCATTATGAAAGGAAAAATATGCATAGAGGTAGATGAAAAACAAGTCAAGGTGTAGCTTAAAATACAAATAACATCAATGATTAAATCGTAAGAAATACGTAAGTTTACCACGCTAGATAGATGCGGTTAGAGAACACTCAATGTTAAATATTAACCGCTTGCAGCTGCAAGATAGATTTAAAATCTCTACAAATTCACTTGTGCCAAGAGTCGCAAGTGCGATCGCTATTTTTATTGGTAGCTTGGTATTAATTGGCTGGTGTCTTGGTATTGAAGTTCTGAAGCGCGGCTTCTCTGGTAGTCCTGCAACGATGAAAGTCAACACGGCATTATGTTTTGTGTTGTGTGGTATGTCGCTGTGGCTATTTTTAACAGCAGGGGAGCGGGGGAGCAGGGGAGCAGGGGAAAACAATTCAAAATTCAAAATTCAAAATTCAAAATTATTTACCCATTTCCCTACTCTTCTAATCTCCCAGGTCTGTGCAATAGCTGTCACCACAATTGCGGCACTTACTCTCTGTCAATATCTGTTTGGCTGGAATCTTGGCATTGACGAACTGGTGTTTCGTGATTCGCCAACTAGTATAGCGACATCGCATCCGGGGCGAATGGGGTTGAACACAGCACTGAACTTTATCCTGCTCAGTGTTGCCCTACAGATTTTGATTCATCCAAAAACCCACCGCAGTTATTGGTATGCCCAAATTATCGCTCTCATTGCTACTTTAACTTCCTTTCAAGTGCTGATAGGCTATGCCTACAAAGTGGAAGTTCTCTACGGACTTGCCCCTTATACAACATCAATGGCGTTACATACAGCGGTGTTGTTCCTCTTACTAAGTATAGGTATTCTGTGGGCGCGGGCAGAACATGGCTTAATGAGGGTAGTTACAAGTGATAGTTACGGCGGCTTAGTTGCACGTCGTTTATTAATTGCCGCGATCGCAGTACCTTTTATATTAGGGTGGGTAATTGTTGAAGGGCAACGAGCAGGACAATACAATCCAGCATTTGCAGTATCGGTGTTTGCGATCGTTCTGATTGTAATTTTTACTATTTTGATTTGGCAAAGTGCCAGGGTTATTGAATACCTCAGCTATCAACGCGACCTTGCCCAAGAAGCACTGAGAACCTACGAAGCTAAACTAGGGAGTTTTGTAGATTCTAACGTCATCGGCATTCTGTTTGGCGACGTGTATGGCGGTATCCAGCAGGCAAACGACGAATTTTTGAGGATGATTGGTTACACGCGGGAGGATTTGTTAGCAGGTAAGTTAAGTTGGCGCAATATCACACCACCAGAGTATTTATACTTGGATGAGCGAGGTGTTGCCGAAGCCCAAGGAAATACCAACGCTACTTGTACGCCTTACGAGAAAGAATATATTCGCAAGGATGGTAGCCGTATCCCGGTTTTAGTTGGTTATGTGCTGCTAGGAGAAAACCGGAAAGAGTCAGTAGCGTTTATTCTCGACTTGAGTGAACGCAAGCAAGCAGAGGCAGAGCAACACAAATTAGTGTCGGTAGTAGAAAATAGCTCTGATTTTATCGGCATCGCCACCCTTGAAGGTCAGTTACTCTACATAAATGATGCAGGTCAAAAGCTGGTAGGTCTTGCTAGCCTTGATGAAGTGAGGCAAAAAGCAGTATTAGATTACTTCATGCCCAAAGACAAAGCCTATTTCCAAAAATATATACTGCCGACTGTGCTATCAGAAGGGCGCTGGCAGGGAGAATTCTGCTTCCGGCATCTCCAAACAGGTCAACCGATACCAGTTGATTACAACATCTTCACCGTTACAGATAACAAAACAGGTCAGCCAATTGCCTTAGCAACGGTGACTCGCGACATCACCAAGCAAAAGCAGACCCAGGAGCAAATCTTACAGCTAAACAGGGATCTACAGCGCCGCATTAGTGAGTTACAAACTTTGTTGGAGGTAATTCCCATCGGAATAGGCATTGCCGAAGATCCAAAATGCCAAAATATTAAGGTTAACCCTGCTTTTGCCAAGCAGTTGGGCATATCGTCAGATACAAATGGTTCTCTCAACGCTCCCTTGGACGAAAGACCAACAAGCTTTAAGATACACCGCGAGGGAAGGCAACTGTCAACAGAAGAACTCCCAATGCAGTACTCTGCTGCTCATGGTGTCGAAGTTCTGAATTCTGAACTAGATATAATACATGAAAATGGCAAAATCGTCAAGCTGTTGAACTATGTTGCACCCCTGTTTGACGAAGAGGGTAAAACTAGAGGAAGCGTTGGTGCATTTTTAGATATTACGGAGCGCAAACACGCAGAAGAAGTACTTTTAAACCAGCAAAAATGGCTAGAGGATGTGTTAAATCTGATGCCAAGACCGTTGCTGTTTATCGAACCAGGAACAGCGCGGGTAACTTTTGCCAATCGCTCTGCTGACGAATTAGCTGGGGGCGAATTTCCCAAAGGTGTACCCGCCGAAGATTATCACACAGTTTACTACTATACAGATGCCGCTGGCGATCGCATCCCCAATGAACTTATGCCAGGTGTGCGGGTTGCCCGTGGCGAACGCCTGAATGGATTGGAGGTGGACTGGCATACTCCCGCTGGTGTGCTATCTCTACTAGTATTTGCCGATACCTTACCAGCAATGCACGGTCATCCGGCTACCTGTATTTTGGTGTTCCAAGAAATCAGCAACCTCAAGGCTGCACAAAAAGCCCTCTCATTAAGTTACAAAAGGTTAAAGCTACTATTCGACACAGCCAACGATTTACTATCGAGTCAGCAACCAGTAGTATTAATTGATAGCGTCTACCAAAAACTAAGAGACCAAATTGGTTTAGATATTTACTTTAACTATTTGGTTGTGGATAACTCTCAGGTAATGCGGCTAGAGTCTTACAGCGGCTTTTCCCAGGAGATGGCAAACCAAATCGAGTCTTTGGGATTTGGTGAAGCGGTTTGTGGAACTGTCGCCCAGGAGCGTTATGCAATTGCTCTAGAGAATGTGCAGGAATCAATTGACCCGAAAACAGAATTGATTCGTTCTTTAGGTATTACTGCTTATTATGGTTATCCGTTAATTGCCCAAGGACGGTTGTTGGGTACTCTTTCTTTTGGCAGCCGCACTCGGTTAAGCTTCACCGACAATCAAAAAGGGATGATGCAAGCAGTATGCGACCAAATAGCGATCGCAATGGAACGGGCTAGTTTAATTGCTTCTTTACAACAACAAACTGAGCAGTTACAAGAAGCCAACCGGATGAAGGATGAGTTTCTAGGAATATTATCCCACGAATTGCGATCGCCCCTCAATGCTATCCTTGGCTGGGCGCAATTACTGCAACGAAGCAAGCTCAGTGATACCCAAATGGCTAGAGCAACGGAGACAATTGAGCGCAACGCCAAAGCGCAAACCCAGCTAATTGAAGACTTACTGGATATATCGCGGATGGTTAGAGGCAAGTTACACCTCGATGTCCGTACTTGTAATTTGGTTCCCATAATTGAGTCAGCCATCAAGACTGTTAGTTTAGCCGCCCAATCCAAGCAAATCGATTTGAGATTTTCCCTGATTCCCTCAAAAGCAACGCCAAATTCCGATTGGGAATTAGGAGTTAATCACGAAAATCTCGAATTTTCAGCAGCACAATCCCAAACCAATCAACATTCAGAAAACAGCAAGCTGGGTGAAAATTCTCAATATTTAGTTTCCGGCGATTTCGAGCGCTTGCAACAAATCATCTGGAATCTGCTATCCAATGCCATCAAATTTACACCCGTTGGCGGAAGGGTAGAGTTGCAATTGTCAGTGGTTGGTGGACAAGAAAAACAACAGACAACGGATAAATATGCCCAAATTCAGGTGATTGATACAGGTATTGGTATCAGTCCTGATTTTCTGCCTTACGTTTTCGATCGCTTTCGTCAAGCTGATAGTTCTAACACTAGAATTTATGGTGGATTAGGACTAGGATTAGCGATCGTCCGTCATTTAGTAGAATTACATGGTGGTACTGTACACGTAGATAGCCCAGGCAAAGAACAAGGAGCGACATTTACCGTCAAACTACCACTTCTGAAGAATGCCCACCTCGGCTCTTCTGCCCCTCTGCCCCCATCCCCTGGAGTTTAGTCGATGCGAGAACAAAATTTTTTATATCTAGCAGTCCTAAATCATTTGTGAAAATTATATATCTCTTTCTTCCCTTTGCGTCCTTCTCTAGGAGACACTACGCATTAACATGGTGTCTCCTAGAGAAAGCGGTTCGTTGCCTTATCTATATTTTTCATGAATCAAATAGGACTGCGATAATGTCCGAATAATTAGTATGATTCCCATAGTAGTTAACCACTTACTTACTACGTGCTGGGATTTACGTAGCCCTTCTAATTACCGAGACTCAGGAGGTTGTTGCAGCCGTAATAGAGTATTGTAAACCTGCTTTTTTAAGATAGTATTATTTTGTAGTTCTATGGTAATTTTGTTGAACTGTTCAAATTTCAAACCATTATCTTCGACAATTTTTTGAGCGTGGTTACAGTAGTTCACTGCGATATCTTGAGCCTTCTTTGGAAGACCATTGATGCTATTAGAATCGTTGCAAACAATCTGGGGAATTTCTCCATTGCCAATAAGTTTTTTAATTTCTTCAAAAGCATTTTGACGGGCTGGCTCCATTGCTAGCACGGCTTGAGCATAACTGTTGATTTCAGTATTGTTAACTATTGGTGCTGGAGTTTGAGCGTCAGCTTTAGAACTCAATGAAAAAGCGTTAGAAATCACACCCAAAGAAGCGATCGCGCCGAAAAATAACGATCGCGAAAGGGTTCGCTTTCGGCTAGTTCGAGAAAATAAATCGGAAATTTTCTTCATATAGTGTGTGACACGAAACTACATCAGGGATATTATAAGAAATTTGAATTATTTTCGGAGTTGGAAGTTCCAGGAACCGATCAATACATCCAGCTTTTATATTTGATTGTCAATTTCCTCGGCATACTTGACAAAGTTCGATTACTTTTGTCTGGAGTGTTGACATTTCTGATGCTCCTTGCTTGAGGCTGACTTCTAATTCCAGCAGTAGGGGTAAGCAAGAGATTAACTGTTGCACAGAAAGCAGCTTGATTTCTTGCTGTAAGAAATAAATCCGTTTGGGATTACCGATATCAGCGGCAATAGCGATCGCTTGTTGATTCCGTTCCCCACTTTCTATCATAATCTTTACCCACAGCCAGGTGCGAAATTGTCCAATCAGTGTGGCAACTATCCGTAATCCCGGCTCGGAAGCATTGCTCAAATCTGCCAGTGTTGTCAAAGCTTTAGCTGTATCTCCTGTTCTGATTGCTGCTGCTAATTGTAAGCTATTTTGAGTAGTATTTCTTACTAACTTTGTAACAGTATTTATGTCTAAAGGCTTATTGCTACCTTGGACATATAGCCGTAATTTCTCTAACTCATTGTAAAGAAGCCGTGTATCATTGCCTACAGATTCCGCCAACAGATGGGAAGTATTGGCAGTCAGTTTCACGCCTACTGTCTGGGCTGCTTGATTAACAGATTGCACCAGTAATTCTGTTTTCCAAGGGGGGATGAGGGGAAATTCTCGGAATTCAGTCGCAAACTGTTTTAACAATTTCGTGGATTTGAGACGTTCATCTGGCTTATTGCGGCTAGTGAGCAATAAAAATGAGTTTTCGGGAATGACAGATAGCGATCGCCCCAACTCTGCCAATACATTCTCTGGACAGTGCTGACACAGAGTAGTGTTGATCAGCCATACCAAGCGCCCACCAGCGCCAAAAGTAGGCGTCATCACCTGATTTAAGCCCTGGATAGCAGCATCAGCTTGATCTGGGGAAAATGCAGTGTAATTAAAACTTGTCCATTGGGGATCGAGGACGCGATCGCGCAAAAGTGCGATCGCCTTTTCCATCGCAAAATCATCTTCACCCCAGTAAACATAGATTGGCATAGATAAACCTCTTAGTAGATGGGCACTGCGCATTGGGCATTGTTGAAGAGTTAATATTTATAACTTCTAACTCCTAACTCCTAACTCCCCACTCCCCACTCCCAAAAATTAAATACTTTTGAAATCATTTTCTTAATCGGGGTAATTTTCCCTAAAATCTATCAAGTGAGAGCGTGAGGCTATGAAGATTGGACGACAACTATCAAACTTACTTAAATCGGTTAGCAAGACTGACGCTGCCAGAAGCCTACAGATCCCAAGCCCAGCATATTCAGGAATCTTCTAAATTTCAGCTAGATTCTGGGTTGAGACAAGCGGCATCCTTTCCTGGCTATACGCTAATTACCCCGCCGGCAGAAGAAGAATCACACAATTCTGATTTCTATGCCAAATTACAGACTTATCAACAGGAACTTTTACAGTTGCCTGTAAACCGTAATTTGATTGTACCTGTACCTCCTGCTAGCTTCCATCTGACTTTAGCCGATTTAATTTGGGACAATGCTTACCTTGATGCCTACGAAAAAAATCCTAAATTTGACGAGGAGTTACACTCTTGTTTAGCTGAAATATTTCAAAAATATCAACAATTGATGACAAACAGGAGTCATCCAATTAAATGGCAAATGCTGGGACTAATACTGATGCCAAGAGCTGTAGCCATTTGTTTAGTCCCCCAAGATGAACGCTGTTACGAGGAAATTATTCAATTTCGTCGAACAATTTATCAAAATCCCAAGTTAATTGCCTTGGGTATTGAGCAGCATTATCACTTCACAGCCCATGTTACATTAGCCTATTTTGGGGAGGTTCCGTCTGACCTAGACCGCATAAGCTTCAGCACCATGCTTTCTCAATTGAATGAAGAATGGCTGTTGAATTTGCCAGAATTTTTGATCGATCGTGTCGAATTGCGAAAGTTTGACAACATGACACGCTATTATCGTGAACCAGACTGGCCGATTTTGGATTTTTAAGTAACTAGTTTAGTAGTTAGTAGTCAGTAGTTTCCACTTATTCACTGACAACTGACTACTAATGATTAGTTATTTCTGCCTTTTTGAAAGAATTAGGATATACCCAAGAGTAAAGACGCTAATATTTACAGATGTTGACAACGGGTTAGATTGATGAGTTCGTCACTCGAGAAAATTTTAAGCGAGATTGAGCAACTGACTCCAGAAGACCAATTGACGATAATGGGGCATTTGGTAGAGCGCATAAAAAAGCATATTAACCAAGCCCAACCAAAACGCAAGTGGAGCGATTTGAAGGGTATGGCTCCCTATCCGCTATTGGGTGAGGATGCTCAGGAATGGGTTTCGCGGACTCGACAGGAAGGAAATGAGCATCGAGAACGTTTGTTGCGAGGAGAAGAATGAAGATTAGTGATGCATTAGCTAATGTTTCTCGCTTGTTTCTCGATACAGCACCCGTAATTTATTTTGTAGAACGCAATCCGCAGTTTGTGGATTTAGTCGATCCAATTTTTGAGCGATTGTCAACTGACATTACAGCAGTAGCATCTGGGATAACGTTATCAGAGTGCTTGGTAGGTGCTATACGTCTGGGGTTAGCTGACTTAGAGCAAGCTTTTGTCGATGTGTTGCAACAAGAACAAGTGGTTTTTGTGGAGATTAATGCTGCTATTGCGCGAGAAGCTGCGAGAATTCGGGTACGTTATAACCTTCAGTTACCCGATGCGTTGCAGGTGGCGGTGGCAATAATTGCTCGTTGTGAGGCGTTTTTGACTAATGATGCAGCTTTGAAGCGGGTAACGGAATTGAGGGTTTTGGTGGTGTGTGAGTTGGAAAGCGAAAACCCGTAATATACGCGCTTGACGATCGCTTACAGTGCTAGTTGAAGTGGTTAGCGGTAATTGTCTAAAAATAATTAGCTCAAAGATAAATCCTATGATTTTGTCTTTTAGGTAAACCTAGCTTTTGTCAATGCTCTAAACAAAATCTCCAGCCTAAAATTTCGGTTGTTGATAACCGAGGTAAATTGCTTCTAAAAAAACATCAGGCGTAACAGCTTCTGGCAATTTTTCTAAATTAATAATAGCTTTAACTTGCTCGGCTAGCTTTAGAGATAGTGAGGCTCTTGCCTTTAACGACATTGCACCACGTCGCTGTAAATACTCACGAATCACAGCAAAATCATCTGGCATCAATTGCGATAACTCGGCAATTTCGATTAACTGTTCATGAAGTCCTTTTGCCTGTTCTGAAATTGTCAATCTGGTAGATGCAGTCGGTGCTTGGGCTTGAATGACAATTGTGCCAGCAGCCAAATCACCTAAGCGCTTTTCGCGGCTACCCAGCATAATTAAAAAAGCGCCAATAAATAAAGTTTCATCAAAGGGCCGCAGTAAAGCACGTAGCGTTGCTTGTTGTAACCCGATGAGTCTACCATCATCTCGAACTACGCGAATTTTAGCAAAGCGTTTACCAGGGGTTTCCCCAAACCATAAGGTTTCAAAAAATACAAAATAGCCGATATAAATTGCAAAGGCGATAATGAAGAAAATTGCTAACAGCCAAATATCTAAACTTGTTAAATTTTTAAAAAAATATTCAACAAAATTTAACAGCTGCGTCGAGAAGACACTCCAAGTAAGGACAAACAGAAGCAAAGTTACACCCAACACTGTATAGTCAATCAGGAGTGCCAAAGCTCGATTACCAATTCCCGCTAGAGTAAATTCCAACTCTACACTTTCTGGAGTTTGGAATGTGATGCGATTAAAAAAGCGCATATTTTAACTAATTCAAAATTAATAGAGTTGGATTAAGATGTTGAGTTAACGAAAATCTTGCGAGGGAGGTTCTCGTAATTGTAAACCTAGACCTTCACGCCGACTACGCAAGTCCAAGTATAAAACAGCTTTTAGTGCTTGCCAGAATGGCATGACTAAAACTCCACCGATCAAGCTTCCAATCACAGAAATAATATACACAATCGAGTAAATAGCAGTACCAGGCTCAAGTTTGATTAGGAATAAGCTAGGTATATAGTTTAATACAAACACCAACGGCAATGTAACGATAAAAGCAACTAAAACAATGCCTTGAATGCGAAATACTGAGGCTTTAGTTAGCTCCCAACTTCTGGCAACACTTTCGCCACCATTGATATTTTCCTCAACTGCTAAGGGCACTTCAGCTACAATCCAACGGGAGTAGAACCAGGTTAGTCCTAACAATATAATCCCTGCCGTTACAATTATTACCAATGTTGTTATGACTATAATGCCTGAAGTACCTAATATTCCTCCTAATGCTACTCCGATCAAGCTAGCTACTACACCACCCACGATCGCTAATCCAATATAAATTATCAGCAAAGATATACCTACTTGGAAAGCAACTCTTAAAAAAGACCAAAGACGTGGATTAACATGGCTGCGGGCAGTTTGAACACTTTCAGGCTGGTAAATCAATTCTCCAAAAGCCAAGCGTGAAATTAGTCCAGAAATGGCTGCATATTTTGCCCAACCATACACAGGAACTAGAACCCACAAGTGCGCGATCGCAGCTAGATTAAGATAAGTCTTCAAATGAGAACGATACAACCGTACCGCAGCACTGACAACGTTACCGATACTCAGTGGTTGTATCTGGCCGGAAGATCCAAAGTTTTCAGACATAATGGTAAATTTCCCTTGAAATTACGGAGATGAATTTGAGGCTATCTTAAGCTAAGTTAAACTCAGTGTTCCCAAAATTCATGAATATTCAACGTTGGATTGCGCGACGAGAACCGAATTGGCAGCGTTTAGATGCCCTATTAAGGCAGATAGAAAAAAAAGGGTTAAAGTCCTTACGGGCAGCAGAAATTAGAGAGTTAGCGAGTTTGTATCGTTCTGTAGCAGCAGATTTAGCACGTGCCCGCACTCAGCAAATCGGCAATACTTTAATCCAAAGTTTACAATCTTTAACAACTCGTGCCTATACGCAGATTTACCAAGGTTCGCGGCGACAAGAATGGCAGGCAATCCGAGAATTTTATCGTTGGGGATTACCATCTGTAGTCCAGAAAACATTTGTATATATTGCTGCGGCAACGGCGCTGTTTTTATTAGGCGCACTAGTGGCTTGGTGGTATTCCTGGCAAAACCCCAGTTTTATGCCTTTGATTGTACCTGAAAGCTTGATTACCAAAGTACGAGATGAGCATAAATTATGGATGGGTTCAATTGTCGGTGTTGAACCTCTGGCATCCAGCGGCATCGCAATCAATAATTTGTCGGTGTCTTTTGGGGCTGTCGCCGGTGGCATAACGGCTGGAGTATACACAGCCTATTTGATGGTATTTAATGGTTTATTAATTGGTGCTGTTAGTACTTTAGTTGGTCAAAATAATCTGGCTTATCCTTTTTGGGCCTTTGTATTTCCGCATGGTTCCTTGGAATTACCCGCGATCTTTTTTGCTGGGGGCGCGGGATTTTTATTAGCAAGAGCAATTTTATTTCCTGGTAAATATCGCCGTGGGGATGCACTAAAATTTTATGGTTATCAAGCAGTGCAGCTAGTATTTGGGATTGTGCCAATGTTGATTATTGCTGGTGCGATCGAAGGCTTTTTCTCCCCAAATCCTAATGTACCTGATGCAATTAAATATTTGGCAGGGATAGGATTATTTATACTTTTTGTAATGTATTGTAGCCGCAAGAAAGCATGAAATATTCAAGTTGACATACTCACCGAGAAAGAAGGGTCGGTGATACTGGAGTAATGAGTAATAAGTAATGAGTAATAAGTCATGAGTAATAAGTCATGAGTAATAAGTCATGAGTAATAAGTCATGAGTAATAAGT
>NZ_JAVRCS010000065.1:0-19157 GCF_034530635.1 Nostoc sp. EspVER01 | reverse complement strand
CTGAGCGTAGCCGTTGGCGTGGTCACTGAGCGTAGCCGTTGGCGTGGTCACTGAGCGTAGTCGAAGTGCAGCCTCTCGTAGAGAAGGGCGTAGTTGAGGTGAGTCAGAATTCAGTTGGGTATTCTGTACGACTGGCGGATAGCCTAGCGTGTCGCAGACAAAGCTCTCGAACACGAGTCTGCGTACTATTATAGAGAAGCAAGCTATGCAAAGCGTCTTAATTCTGACTCACCTCGACTACGCTCGGCGACCACCTGAATTCTGAATTCTGAATTCTTCTTCAAACTTTTGTTGTGTTAGATATTATTGAAATAGCAATTAAGAATTAATGAGTTGAAGTAAACCTATCCGTTGCGATCGAGGATAAAAATGATAGGGGCTGACTCATATTAGCAGCAAAGCCCAGAATTCCTGGATCTATATGTTCGTAAAGTAACTGGCCTTTGGCATCAAACAGAAAAGTTCCACCACGCTGAGTCAAGTAGGCAGAATTAGGTACATAAGTATGCCAATTGCTGAGAACTTCCACCATATTCCGTAGCCGTAAAGTAGCTAATTCAAACGGACGTTGAAACCCACTTCCGCCAGCTAATTTGAAAAACGAGCCTTTAAAAGCAGGTAGAGGAGTACCTTGAATAATTTCATCATCTTCAATGAGTTGAGGGGCTTGACGATCTCCCCTGTATCCCCGAAAAACTTCTCGTAGCGTTCCAGGACTTCCAAACCCTGCACACATTAACACTAGATTTAGCCAAGCTTTCTGAGCAGGGGAAATTCTAGGGAAAGGAAGATTCAGACCTGAATAAAGTTTGAGTTGGTGATGTAGTTCTCCATTAGGTTCAACAAATAAATTTTCAGGTGGAAATCCTGTATATTCACAGAATCTTGTTCCAGAGGCGCGATTACCAATTCCCACCGCACGAATAGCGAATTTTTCATCTGACAATTTCTTAGCTTCGCGCTGTAACCACCAAGCATATTCAAGACTATCAAAATCCCCAAGCTGGGGCCAGACTAAAACAAGGATATATGAGGCAGTCTCGCAATTTTCTAGTAGGGGGCGGATCATGCCATCACTAACACGCTGAAGTCCGGTCTGATTAAGGATAGTGTAAGGATTCATGACAAATGATTACTCGGATATTTGGGGTATCAGTGACACAGGATTTACTAAAGCATTAATATGCCATCATCTCAGGTTTGTAAATATTTTGTTATACTAGTTAACAGAAGTTCATATTTAGGTTTGACACCGCTAAGTAAGGGAATACCCAGTAGGCCGCTTGATGAGTGTATTACTGCTAACGCCAGCTAGATATGAACGCTTCTTCTCAAGATTGCCAACATTGACCCTTTAGTTTTCGCCTAGTTGGGCGATTTACCCTGCGATGAATCAACCCATTACATTATCTTTAGAACAAGAATTTAGCCTTAGAACTTTTGCTGACCAAGTGCAGCAGATGTCCCGTGAACAAGCTCAAGAGTTTTTGCTTATGCTCTATAAGCAGATGATAATTCGGGAAACGACTTACCAAGAATTGCTCAAACATCAGTGGGAACTTGATTCAGACTCAATTTTGGGTTAAAGCATACAAGTAAATAAATGTTTTGAATTTTTAGCAGCGACAAAGAAATATTGGTAGAAACTTGTGGGAGAGAGGAGCAATCAATGGCTGCTCCTCTCTCCCGTGTTTTTAATTGATTATTCTATTTATTGCTGATTTTACTAGTATCGCGGTGGGAAAACAGGCATTAATTGAACGCAACATTTAACTATAGCAGTCCTAAATCATTTGTGAAATTTATATATCTCTCTCTTTTTTCTTCCCTTTGCGCCCTTCTCTGACGAGACGCTGCGCGAAAGCGTACTTTGCGGTTCGTTTTCTTATTTATAATTTTTCATGAATCAAATAGGATTGCTATAGGCTAGAAGTTATCAAAACAGAATTCAGGGGTCACGAGTCAGAATACAAGATTTTCTAATTGTCGAGAAACAAGACGTTTTTCAAGTTGTTGAACTACACAAGCTAAGTCTGTTACCCAAGTATAAGCGTATTTTACTCCTGAATTCTGCTGTATATTGTCATGATGAAAGAGTATCTGCTTCAATTGGATCTATAGATAGAGAAATATCCTGAGCGAAGCTGGTATATTTAAAAGTTTTAGTAGTAAGATTCTTGAATAGAATTAAGAGATTAACCTGGTATTTTTACAAGCCTTGGCAGTATGAATATGGAATTTTTTAACAGGATTCCTTTGATGGCTTTAGTATTACTCTTATTGGCTTACATTCTCCTGGGATGGTATCTTGCTGCTAATCATATTATTTGGTTAGTAGGAGCTTTTGTTGTTGCTATGGTTATAGCTGTAGTACGAAAGAGCTTTTCTTGGTTCGAGCGTTTAGTTGAGTTTGGTTCAAAAACTTTAGTTGTCATCTTGTTTTTAAGTATATCAATTGCTTTAGTAGCAACTTGGTCGATATTATTAAGGCTCTTTATTATCCCCTTAGCCACTACGCTGTTAGCTGATTTGGAAATGCGTTTTTCTGGCTGCAATAAACTAGATTCATTTTGGGTTATAACTGTCCTGGCTGTATTGGGTTTGGTAGTAGGTGAAGCAATAGATATTCTACTTTTTCCCAGTAGTAGATACTAAAGAATTAGGGATAAAAATCCGATATATTATTTATTAATTAACAGCGTACAGATATGCATTTATACTTAATCGAAACTATGGAGCGATCGCTGTCTGTAGTACAGCAGGGTGTAAATCAAGCAATCATAGATGATAAATCAATAAAACGTTTCTGCTATCAAAATTATGCATAGCGATAATAGCTTTTTTATCAAAAAATGCACGATTATGCTTCATTAGTCAATCATTCTTTAGATTATTATAAATCTCACTATGGGAAGACGTTTTACCAATTAAAATTTCCTATGGTACTTGGGGAGTAATGTTGTCTAGCAAGAGAAGGTAGAGCGATTGCACAGAGATTAATCTTAATGTGGATTGATGGAGATTACAGTTTGAAGACATATCATTGGCGACTGTCACTTTCTCGTCATATTTATTGTTAATCATAAAAGTATAGGTACTTTCTCAAGAGTTAAATTTTGGTCTGGTATCCCCAATCTCAAAGGTTTTATTGAATCATGAGTTCCCAAATCTGGAGTACATAGATGATTCCTCTGTTGAACAAAGACTATAAAACAAAGCCAAAAGTCCCAACTCAACACTAATAAGGAAGTAATGTGAGTAGACGTAAAAACTACAATTTGCTCGATCGGACAACATCAATTGAAGTAGCAACACCTAAAGCATCCCTGACACTACCAGATGCAGTGTCTTTAATTGTCGGTATTGTCATCGGAGCGGGGATTTTTCAAACTCCGGCTCTAGTGGCAAGTCAAGCAGGCAGTGATCTTGCTGTAATGTTTCTTTGGCTAATGGGTGGTGTCGTGTCTCTGGTAGGAGCCTTGTGCTATGCAGAGTTGGCGACTGTCTATCCCGACGTCGGCGGTGTCTACTACTATTTGAAACGTGCATTCGGACGGGGAGTCGCCTTTTTATTTGCCTGGGCGCGGATGACAGTGATTCAAACTGGTTCCATTGCTCTATTGGCATTTGTTTTTGGTGATTATGTTTCTCAGATATGGCAGCTAGGAACGTTTTCGTCTTCTATATATGCAGCTATAGCGATCGCACTTTTAACTGCTTTGAACATCGTTGGCTTGCAACAGGGTAAGTGGACACAAAACTTGCTGAGTGCTGCGAAAGTTCTAGGTTTGTTACTGGTAGTGATTCTTGGGCTTACCGCCATTCCTAATTCTGCCGCCCCTATAGAATCTGCATCATCGGGAACCTGGGGATTGGCAATGGTGTTTGTGTTGCTATCTTACGGTGGTTGGAATGAGGCAGCTTACATCTCCGCAGAAATCCAAGATGGACGACGTAATATTGTGCGATCGCTAATGTGGAGTATTGGTATTATCACTGCCATTTACCTACTAATCAATCTGGCTTACCTGCGGGGACTGGGATTAGCAAACATGGCACAGTCAGAAGCAGTAGCCGCAGATTTAATGCGCTCTCTTTGGGGCCAACCGGGAGCTTTGTTTATCAGTGTGCTGATTGCGATCGCTACTTTGGGAGCAACCAACGCCACAATCTTTACTGGAGCGCGTACCAATTACGCACTGGGACAGGATTTTTCGCTATTTGGTTTTATGGGACGCTGGCAACAACGTCCGAGCAGTCCTACCTATGCCTTATTCTTGCAAGCAGCGATCGCCTTAGCACTGGTTCTTTTAGGCACGCTCACCCGCAAAGGCTTTCAAACAATGGTGGATTACACTGCCCCGATATTTTGGTTCTTTTTCCTGCTTTCCGGCATATCGCTGCTGGTATTGCGCATCCGCGAACCCCACATAGTTCGCCCTTTCCGTGTGCCATTTTATCCTTTCACTCCATTACTCTTTTGCGCAGTCTGCGCTTACTTGCTGTACTCTAGCTTGGTTTATACAGGTGTGGGAGCGATCGCAGGTGTTTTAGTGGTGGCAGCAGGTATTCCCCTGTTGTTCTGGAATAACTACCGTCAAGGTAGGACTTAATATCATTTTGGATTGTGCAACCTAAACCTCACACAATAAGCAATTCAAAATTTTCTGACTATCAGTTGTTCTACTAACTACTCAATCAAGGAGAAAATTCATGAACTTCAAAAAAATTCTGTTTTTACTGGTTACAGGCGTTAGTGTTACCAGTTTAGGAATTGCTGGGTGTACGCCGCAACAACAAGATTTGGAAGCCGGTACACAACAACCTTCTACTTTAACCGGTCAGACCGAAACTGAAACACCATCAGCGACAACTCAAGTCCAAGAACGTCCTGGAGATGTTCCTTATGTACCTACACCACAACCAGTGGTAGATGCAATGTTACAAGTGGCAAAAGTGGGTAAAAATGATGTGTTGTACGACCTTGGTAGTGGTGATGGCAGAATTGTTAATACTGCGGCACAAAAGTTTGGTACGCGCGGCATCGGTATAGATATTGACCCCGATCGCATCAAAGAAGCTAATGCTAATGCCCAAAAGGCAGGAGTAAGCGATCGCGTCAAGTTTGTCCAACAAGATTTGTTCAACACTGATTTTAGTGAAGCAACAGTAGTTACACTTTATTTACTGCCAGAGATTAATGCCAAACTCCGTCCCAAGCTGTTGAAAGAACTTAAACCTGGGACTCGCATTGTCTCCCACGCCTTCGATATGGGCGATTGGAAACCACAGCAGACTCTCAATGTAGAGGGCAAAACTGTTTACTATTGGGTAGTTCCTGAACAAGTGCCAGCGAATTTGCGATAGGGACTAACTAATTCGTAATTCGTAATTAAGAGGCATCAGATTCAAGTTGAGTTTTCATCTCTTGAATCTGTAGCCTGATTTTTGGGAATTGATTTTAGAAATTCAAAATTATCAAATATTTATTTTTTAAATTTAAATTCACTCCAATGGGGGTTGACAGTACAAGTCTTAAACGTGAAAAAGAGTAATCTAAAATCCAAAATTGTTTGACTAGTGCAAATTCAAATCAGGGCAGCTTAGGGAGGAAATATGATAGGCTTAAAAGGAAAGAATGCTTTAATTACAGGTGCAACTTCAGGTATCGGTCAGGCGATCGCTATCAGACTCGCCGAAGAAGGGTGCAACATCGCCATCAATTACCGCAAAGACCCTGATGCCGCGGCAGATACGGAAGAGATGGCATTGCAAAAATCCTGCGGAAATATCGAAAATTGTGGTGTGAAGTCGCTGCTGGTTCAAGGAGATGTCTCCCAAGAATCAGACATTATTGAGATGGTCAACACCGTAGTAAACGAATTTGGCAGTTTAGATATTCTAGTTAATAATGCTGGCATTCAAACAGAAAGTCCATCCCACGAAGTTACCACAGCAGACTTTGATCGGGTAATTGCAGTCAATCTCCGGGGTGCTTATCTCTGCGCGCGTGAAACTATTAAACACCTCCTGTCTGTTAATCGTCCAGGAGCGATTATTAATATTTCCAGCGTTCACGAAATTATTCCGCGACCGATGTATATCAGTTATTCCATTAGCAAAGGCGGGATGGAAAACCTCACCAAAACCTTAGCTTTGGAATATGCTAACCGAGGTATTCGTGTCAATGCCATTGGCCCTGGAGCAACAATCACGCCAATGAACCAAGCCTGGATAAACGATCCTGAAAAAAAGGCGATCGTGGAAAGTCACATCCCAATGGGGCGTGCTGGCTCCTCTGAGGAGATGGCAGCCGCAGTAGCTTTCTTAGCTTCGGATGAAGCCGCCTACATCACTGGACAAACGCTATTTGTAGATGGTGGATTGACTCTATATGCTGACTTTCGGGAATCTTGGTCAGCTTGAAAAAGAGGCAAGGGAGCAGGGAGCAGGGAGCAAGGGGGATAGAACAGAAAGAGGATTCGACAGTTGAACCAACTCTTGGAGAGGCTGCGCCCTAAGCGTAGCTATGCCGCAGGCTTTACGGCAGAGCTAGCTGACCACTCCGCTTGTTGCATTAGCTTTCCGCTTTTACGATAACCACGCTTGGTTGTTGCGGGAGACTCAGACCCATGTTCTGCTCTGCTCCACAGCAGTTACTGATGAGGTTATTTCCCCCTGCCCCCTGCCCCTGCCCCCTGCCTCTCCGTTGAGATAAGGCTGGTGTACTTTCCACAATTAAGCCGATACATACCATTAGTGGAATTAAACGCCCATGACTAGCACGATCGATAAGAACAGTCAGATGGAAACAGAAGCTTGGGAATTATTGGAAAATTCCGTAATTTATTACCAAGGAAAACCCATTGGGACTGTAGCCGCCAAAGATGCGGAGGCCGATGCACTCAATTATGACCAGTGCTTCCTCCGCGATTTTGTCCCTTCTGCCTTGGTGTTTCTCATGTATGGGAAACCAGAGATTGTGCGTAACTTCTTAGTAGAAACACTGAAATTACAAAGTCATGAAAAGCAGATAGACTGTTTTGAACCAGGAGCGGGATTAATGCCTGCCAGTTTTAAAGTACATTCTAAGGGGAATGAGGAATTTTTGGTCGCTGATTTTGGTGAACTAGCGATCGCTCGTGTTCCCCCGATTGATTCTTGTATGTGGTGGATTCTCTTGCTACGCGCTTATGAAAAAACTACAGGCGATTTGTCACTAGCGCGTCAGCCAGATTTTCAAGCGGGAATCAAACTAATTTTGGATCTTTGCTTAGTACATCGGTTTTCCATGTACCCAACAATGTTAGTTCCCGATGGCGCGTTTATGATTGACCGTCGCATGGGAGTTTACGAACATCCTTTAGAAATTCAGGTGTTATTCTACGCATCTTTGAGGGCTGCTGGTGAATTGCTGTTACCAGATGGCGATGGCGATAACTACCTTAGCAAAGTCAATAAGCGATTGGGATCTTTGAAATATCATATCCGCAACTATTATTGGCTAGACCTGAAGCGATTGGGAGAAATCTATCGTTACAAAGATAACGAATTTGGTAAAGAAATTGTTAATAAATTCAACATCAACTCAGAATCAATTCCTAGTTGGTTGACCGAGTGGTTGCCCGAAACTGGAGGATATTTAGCGGGAAATTTGGGGCCGGGACGGATAGATTTTCGCTTTTTTGCGCTGGGAAATCTGATGGCAATTTTAACTTCCTTAGCTGGTGAAAAAGAATCTCAAAGCATTATGAATTTATTTGCCCAACGTTGGCAAGACTTAATCGGCTATATGCCTGTTAAAATTTGCTTTCCCGCAATGGATGGTTTAGAGTGGAGAATTGTGACAGGATGTGACTCTAAAAACAGGGCTTGGTCTTATCACAACGGCGGTAACTGGCCGGTTTTGCTGTGGTTATTTACTGGTGCGGCACTAAAAGCAGGTCGAACAGAACTTGCTCAAGCAGCGATCGCTATTGCCGAAAGGCGTTTATTTAAAGATAAATTCCCTGAATACTACGATGGCAATAATGGTCGTTTAATTGGCAAAGAAGCCCGAATTTATCAAACTTGGAGTATTGCCGGATTGCTAGCTGCTAAAAGGCTGGTGGAAAATCCAGAGTACTTAGAATTAATCAGTTTTGCAGAGGGTCTTGAAGTCCCAGGCTGTAGCCTGTAGATAGATTGTAGAGACCGGCGATTTATCCCGTCTCTTGCCTTAATCGAATAGTATTGAGTAGTCAATACCTGGCAAAGTTTGACTCCAAAAATGATTTAGTGGTGTAATTATACAGAGTGTTTCTACTAACCAGTACAACTTGGTGTAAATCCAGTTACCATCTCAATTCACCAGACAATAGGCAGACAAGTTGTTTTGAGTAACTGGTTAAAGGTAGACAAACTTTCGGCTGTACTAGCTATACTGACATAACATTACAAGCGGGCAAACTTTTGGTAAGTATAAGTTAGCAAATAGTATGTTTGTACCACAAAAATCCTGATTAAAAGGTTCCAGCGATCGCACAGCCTACTTCTCTATGAGAGTTTACACCAACGAGTTAACCTGCCTCTGAATACCCTTCTCAAATACCCGATAACTGATACACTAGGTTATAAGAGGTATCTGAAGTGTCATACTTAGTAATATCACCAGATAGTCTTTGCATAATTAGCACGTTTTGACGTGTATTAACCATGAAAACTACTTCAGATTTAATTCTAGAATTTGAAAAACTATTCCGACAAAAATTACAACTAAATAATTGTAAACTTAGAAAAAAAAGACAAGAGAATAATTATGAAATTATTACTCCAGCTAAAGACATCTTTTTGATGTATTGGTCTGAGTTCCCGGAAGTTAACTTAATATATCAGGCTGTAGGGGTACGCACTCAGCAGACTAGTGTTTATGAACGAGCTATCCGCTCCCACATTAGTTCTAGTTTGAGTAGTATTCAGGAGAATCCTCACTCTGAATCACCATTATTGGTGAAATAGCTGACGCTCAGATAACACAAACAATATTTACCAAGCTCTCGCCAGTTTTGTTATATAACTGACGAGACTTGATTGCCGAAAATGTGTTGATCGAGAGATGAAAATGCAATCCGAAAAAAATCAAGATCAGCTAGATTATAAAGCCTTGTTAGCCAATGCAAAGCAAGCCTTAAAAGTTGAATATCAAAAATCAGCCGCTTTAGCATCCCAACTGAAAGCCATCAAAACTCAGTTAGAACAAGTTCTGGCTGAAAACAAAACTCTCAGAGACAGTACCTATGAAGATGTAGTTAAGCATTTTGAGGCGCGTACTCAAGCAGCAGAAGCACTGGCACTAAAAACAGAAGTACGCCAAAGATTCCTGGAAGCCAATGGTTGTAAGGATGATGAGAGCTTCGATGCTCTATGGGATATTATTAAAAATAAGATTCAGATCCAAGACAATGAAGTGAGAATTGTTGCTCAAAATGGTACTCCTAAGTTCACGTTAACAGGCAGCATGATGACTTTGAGAGATTTTATTCAATCCCTCAAACAAGATCCAATCTCTGGAAAATTTTTCTTGTAGCTAGAGAGCCAAATTCATGAAAACCTCTCGCTAAAAGCGGACTAACGATTGTAGTCAAAAGTTATTTATCTTCGTCTCCTGGCGACCGTTAGCTCTGACTTTGTTGGGCATTCCACTCCAAAATAATACACTCCCAAGACTTCTTTGTTAAGGGAAAAAGGGGAAGGGAAAAGGGAAAGAAAAAACCTTTAACCCTTCCCCTTTTTCTTTTCCCCAAAACTCGATTCCGAATCAAAAATGCACAAAGCGAGAAGTATTGAATGTACTCCAACATTTAAGATTGCGTACAGTTGTTAACATGGGCGTATCTTTTAATCAGCCAATTCAAATTCCAGAGAGATTTAATTATGATACAAAATGATGAAATACTCGATATTGTAGATGTAAATGATTGCGTAATTGGGCAGAATAAACGTTCGGAAATATATAGCCAAAGACTATGCAATTTTAGAGTTGTTAATGCTTTTATTGTTAATTCATTAGGTCAACTGTGGATACCTCGGCGTTCTGCACACAAAAGTATCTTTCCCCTTTGTCTTGATGTCAGTATGGGGGGTCATGTTGAAACCGGAGAAACCTATGAATATGCTCTACAACGTGAACTTAAAGAAGAGTTGAACTTAGAATTAAATATACTTAATGTTCGACTTTTGGGATATTTAGCACCACATCAATATCAAGTATCTGCTTTTATGAAGGTTTATGAAATCAAATTAGATTGTAGCCCAGAGTACAATAAAAATGATTTTATTGAAAGTTTTTGGTTATCGCCTAATGATTTAATAAAATGGTTGTATGGCGGTGAGCCTGCAAAAAGTGACTTGCTCAAACTTGTGCAAATATTTTATCAAGATTAAGTAGAGTTCTTCGTTTGATATTTGTTCAGATTAATTATAAATATAACGATCCAGATGACACCACAAGACGCACGAAAATACGCACCAGCAACCGAGCGTAACCGCGAACCAATTCTAGAAGTACTTTTACAAGTGTTGCCGGAGAGCGGCACTATTTTAGAAATAGCAAGTGGTACTGGTGAACACGCAGTCTTTTTTGCATCCAAGCTCAAAGATTATCTGTGGCTCCCAACCGATGTAAATCCACAATCAAGAGCTAGCATTATTTCATGGACTGAACACAATGTATGTGATAACGTTTATGCACCGCTTGAACTAGATGCAAAAGAACCAGTTTGGGCTGTGGAAAATGGTGGATTTGATTGGCTAAATACGAAGCCAATTGTGGCCATTGTCAACATCAATATGATTCACATTTCACCTTGGTCAGCCTGTCTAGGGTTAATGGCAGGGGCAGGTCGTATCTTAAAAGCAGGAGGTATCCTCTATTTATATGGCCCCTTCAAACAAGGTGGAGAACATACAGCTGCGAGTAATGCGGCTTTTGACGAATATTTACGCACTGAAAACCCAGAGTGGGGTGTGCGTAACTTGGATGATGTTGTAGCAGTAGCTAGCGCCCAAAATCTAATCTTGCAACAGATTTACCAAATGCCAGCTAATAATCTTTCAGTAGTGTTTCAACGTTCTACCTAGTGATTGACTTTTGTTGGGCTAAAAGCCAATACGCTTGGGTTAAGGGTTATATCATGTCCGCATAATTAATTAGTTATGCTAACTACAGTCGTTACACCCCACCCCCACTCCCCGCAAGCGGGGAGGGGAGACAAAGCGTAGCTTTGGCGGGGTGGGGTTCTTTGGGTTTAATAAGCAATCAAGCGGACATGATATTATTGGTGTAAATAATTGGTTTTTCAAGACGCGATAAATCGCGTCTCTACATCAGGGTTTCGGCTATATTTGCGTAAATCCTGGGTTAATTGAACGCTATCTGAGTAAGCAAGTCTTTACTTTCTTCTCACCGACGACTGCGAAAACCCTGTTTACCATTAACTTGGTCAAAGAGTACATCGTATTTATCAAACAAAGCGATTCCAGGATTTACAAATATAGTCAGTTCTGATTGTGGCGAGATACTCAAATTCCAGCGATTAAAGCCGTCGCGCTTTCCTGGCGTCAAACTATAATCAAAAATGCCATTAATTCCTACTTTCACAGCATTTGCTGACCCTAATACTCCGGGTTTGAGTTTACCTGCTGTAGAAGCTGACTTGAATTCAGTCAAACCATTAATAGTTCCAGTATCAGCGATCGCTCTGCTATTACACAAATTTTTTGCAGAACTCCCAGCAAGAGTTAAACAAACTTTGCTCAATCGAGAATCCCATCTTTTACCGGGTACATCATTAATTTCGGGTTGTGGACTCCAAGAAGCCATTTTGAAACCTGCTTGATTCTCAGCAGTTAAACCGAGAATAAGGCTGCCATTTTTGTTACTACCACCATTACCAACGACAATAAATCCGTTACTCAGATTGCCTGATAGTTTTCTTAACGGGTTATAGGGAAGTGATTTTTCAAAATAGTTAACACCGATAATTCCCGAAAATGGTACACCACTCTTAGCTGAACACTTAGGTTTGTCGGCGCTACATTGGCGACTAGTAACAACTTGTACAGGAACAGGTTCGGCGGTGGGAATCAAACCAAACCGGACATTAGCGTAAACTAATTCTCCTTCCAGGATAGTACCATCACTTAATACTTCCTTGATATTTTGACCTGTTCTTTGGATCGGAGAATTACCTAAAAACTCTTTGGGAACTCTTAGCCCTGCTGACCCTGTATCTAATAAAATACGTTTTGGTTGACCATTTGCGATCGCAACTTCTAAAAAATAGCCGCGAACACGTTGCCCAAGGGAAGGTTTTGGATATAAAGGTAAGCTGACGGTGTTAAAAGTTGTCTTGCGGGGTGTATTTTGCGAGATATCGCGCAATGCTGAATTTGGGAAAAGAGCCGCAAATGCCGACTGGCGTTGCGCTGCTGGTTCAGGGGCAATATCCCAAAGGCTTTCGTAGTAGAAAAAGCCGATACCTAAACCGCGTTGTTGCGCTGCTTCTACCTGGGATTTGATTTGTGGGATGGCAACTGGACGATTTCGTAAACCCGCCATAATCCCGATACCAGTTGGAATGATTTGTTGGGTTTCTAAAATTTCTGGGCGGGTAATTTGAGCGATAAAACTTTCCAAATCATTACGATACACCTGCATGACCAACTCATCAACAATACCCAACCGTACCCAGTTTAGCCAATCTTGCAGTTGCATTTTATAGGCGAAATTATAGTAATTAGGAGCAACTGAAAAAATAGCATTCGGTTTTCTGGCTTTCACTGTTTGGTAAAGGTCTACCATGAATGCAGTCATTTTATCTGCCCGCCATTTTATCCATGCTTGGGCTTGGGGATTGGGTGGTGGAGGATTCCCAGTTTCTTGAGTATATAGACTAATTGTGTACTTATCGTAACCAAAATCTACAGGTAAACTCATGTGGTCGTCAAATTGAACGCCATCAGCATCGTATTTAGCTATCACTTCCATCACGAGTTCGCGGATAAGCTGTTGCACTTCGGGGTGAAAGGGATTCAACCACGCTACTTCACCCGCAGCGCTAATTGAAGTTTGAGTCCCATCCCCTTTTTGTGTTAGCCAATCTGGATGCTGCGATGCAAGTTCCGAAGTTAGAGGAACCATAAAACCAAATTCAAACCAGGGTATTGCTAGTAACCCTTGGCTGCGGGCTTGAGTAATAATGTCTGCAATTACATCTTGTCCATCTGCTCCCTTGAAGAAAAACGGGATACCCTTTTTCTGCATGATGGCACTGGGGTATTGTGTATAACCATCATTCCAAACTACGGGATAAACAGTATTAAAGTTTAACTGCCGCAGTTGACTCATAGCTGCTTGCACCTGTGAACGATTTCTAAAAACGCTAAAATCGTTACCACTTAGCCATACTCCCCGAATTTCTTGACGAGGTTGAGGAGGTAGTTGGGCAACAGCAGGGGCAAAGCTGTTTAGTAGCAATACTAGAAAGAATGATATCAGACATAATAATGGCAGCAGACGCTTTTTCAAAAGCCACGGCGATGTCTTTTGACTCGCTTTGCTTAGACCTAGTAGTACCCGTCTGTGTATAGGCTTAAATAGTAAGTTAGTTAGAGTTGCATTAATTTCTCTACTTTTTTTCCAAAACTGAGTTGTCATTACTTCTGCTGACTAAATGAGGTTAATTGGTTATATTTAATACCATATAAATGTTAAATTACTACATCAGTTTTTATGATGTAGTAATTTAGCTGCAAGATAGTTGACGCAGTTATAAGGTTAGTGGTGCCAAATAGAAATGTTTCAAATGTAAGCTTTAATCGAGATGCTGTAATGAAATTGATTGTTGTGCCATCCTCAAACCCATGAATTTCCAACCTCACCAAAATACTTTTGATGACAAACTAAGCGCAAGTATTGGACTGGCCATTGGATTGGTGTTTCTTGGGGGCGGTTTTTGGGTACGTAACATAATCGCCCACGAAGGTGCAACACTAAATGAAACACGTGGTACGGTGGTAGACAGCATCAGTCGTCGCGATCGCAGCAGTACGAACAACAATGAGCAAAAAGAAACCTATGCGCCAGTTATCGAGTTTTTAGCCAACGGTAAACGCACTCGCTTTACAGGCAATTATGAATCCTACCGTTCCAGCAACGGCCAGATGGTGGTGATACGTTACAATCCTCAACAACCCATAAGTACTGCGCGTGTCGTGAATCCGCTGGAAGGTTTAGTACCTTGGGGAATGTTTGGTATGGGTGGGTTAGCTGTGGTTTTTAGCGTGGGCACACTGTTGCCTATACGCTGGTCTTCAGGTGGGTAATATAAATTAGATATGTTTTGATTTTCGTGCTGACTTTGGCGGCGTTCGGTGTGCGCCAAAATATTTCTCACTGCGGTAACGCAACCACACCCGCAACACTTGCGGAATCTGGTCTTTTTGTTCCTTAGTCAGAGTATTGTAAAGGGCTAAAGCGCGATCGCGTTCGCCCCGACAAGCAGCATTATTGTGAGCATCCCAATAGCTGCGAGCTACTCGAATCCGCCGACAGACTTCTTTAATCAGTGCGTCTCCTGTCAGTGGAGTATCTTCCTTGGTCATACTCAAATACTAGAAATTTCTAATGCCATCCTAGCGAATCAGATTCATCTTGACACTTCAAATTTCAAGCTGACTGATTTCCTGAGTTAATTCATTGCTGTTTCTTATAGTTATCCAACCAGATGAGGGGTAGAGCGATAATGCTAGGCAATGACTGAATCAGATGTGAATAGCACTAAGATAAATCCAAAGTCTTGTGTTGCCTCGTTCCCAGCCTCCAGGCTGGGAAACCATTGTGGGAGGCTCTGCTTCCTCCTTCTTGAAAAGAGACAGAGCCTCTTGGAACTCGTTCCCAATCTGAAGACTGGGAACAAGGTTACACAAGCCTTTCGGCTTTTCTTAGTGCCATTCATATCAGATGCTTACTACTCAGGCAAAACATTAACTGAATCGTTACTAAAATTTTCTTCAAGATAGCGTGGATCGCTTACTCCTACGTGCAAAAGCAGTGTTGTAACTAATGCACCGATAGCTGCTACTAAGAAGGTAGTTCTATAGTCAATATTCTCCACTATCCATCCACCTAGTAGGGGAGCAAGGATGGTGGCAGGGGCAACAAGGGTATTACCAAGACCAATATAGGCTGGTCGTTGGTATTGGTTGCCAAACTCTAAAGTCATTACCGCAGCAATGTTTTGCAGAGCCATCATACCTATTCCCGCTCCTATAAATACCAAGTAAAACCAGTTTGCATTGGGTGCTAGACAAGCTAAAACCGAACTGAATGCACAAGCAATACAACCAGTTTCCAAGACTAACTTACGACCCGTGCGATCGCCTAACCACCCCAAAACTAATCCAGCAATAGTTTGTGTAACCATCAATAAAGTAGTAATTAACCCAACAGATGCTTCTCCCATCCCATATTGATGTACGGCATAGAGTGTATAGAAGGGAAGTGGCATCAATGCTAACTGTGAGATCATACGTGCGATCACAAAGCAACGAAAATTCTCATCGCACCGGAGAATTACACCCACACTGTCCCAAAATTCACGTCTAGTTTCAAAGGCTGATGATGTGGTGTTTACTGGCTCTCGCGTCCTAGACATAAAAAACCAAGATAGAGCCATTGCCAAACTGGCACACAAAAAACATAGAGCAAAGTTAAATGGTTGAGCGATTTCCTTAAGTAGTAAACCAGCGATCGCAGCACCACAAATACTCATAAAATTACCAGATGCTGCTAAAGTACCGTAAA
This sequence comes from Nostoc sp. EspVER01, assembly GCF_034530635.1. NCBI lineage: Bacteria > Bacillati > Cyanobacteriota > Cyanophyceae > Nostocales > Nostocaceae > Nostoc > Nostoc sp. EspVER01. The sequence goes on along the minus strand of NZ_JAVRCS010000065.1, from coordinate 3,313 downwards.
AAATACCAAGCTTTCTGGAGGGAACAATTTTAGCAATCATGCTTTGCCAAGCAGTGGCGCTAACCCCACCACCTAGCCCTTGCCAAATGAGTATGGCAAATGTCAACAGTAAGATAGTTTGGTGATTGAGTTCTAGTTGTAATAAAGCCACCAGTGCTAATCCCAAAAAAGGAAGCTTCTGATGAATTGTCAACAACATTACAGTTGGTTTGTAACACTGTAGACGAGCTACTTTATTAGCTGTTAATAGCTGAGGTAATTGCCAGCCTAAGCGTGGAATAGCCGGGATCAGACCGATGAGCAATGCAGAATCGGTAAGAGTGCTAACAAATAGCGGAAGAATCGTGAAAAATGAAGCAAAACCACTCCCAAAACCAAAAAATCCACTTTCAATAACACTGACAGTAAAGTTATGGCGAAGGTCTTTTTGAATTTCAGAATTAAGCATTTTTATAGATATTACAAGTTTGGTGATTTATTCCCTTTTGGGGAAACTCAGGCTGTATTTTGAACAGGTTTATCTTCTTTTTGTAGGTACTTAGAAATCATCTAAGTACCTACAAAAACCTGAGTTCCATAAATTGTTCCCAAATGCTGTACTTAAATCACCCTTGAAAAATATTTTTGTAAAATCTCCCAATTTTTGATGGTGAGCCTTACTGCAATGGAGTTTGGGTCAGTGGTCGGTATAGGTTAACCTTGAAGTGGTGCGTGATTGGCAAACGGTGTAGATTATGCGCTCACAAAGCTCACACCTATTAATCACAGAGATTGACTTGGCAATAAAATAGCTAAAGCATAGACGTAGATCGTTGTAGACATAGCCCAAAAGTTATTGATAAAGTTTGAGTTTGAAGCTGAACTCTTTGGGTTGGGTCGAAATAAAACCGGAAGTGTGTCTATTGGTTTGTTGACCTACACGATTGTCGTGAGTTAATTTTGGGGCAGTGGGTAAATCAGTTATCACTGGAGAGTCACAGCTTGAGACTTTGTGGTGAGTGTAAACTTTTTACTGTTCGCTGATTTGGTGTCAGTCACCGATAATAATATAGATGTATATACACCAGTCACTGACACCACGACATAAGACATTCTCCAAAAATTGCAACAGGTTGTGAAAACTGGTGCTACCCAAGGCTGGAAAAGATTGGGGGCGGGTGCGAATCTGTGGTGTGTGATTGCTTGCTGGTGGTATCCCTAAACTTAAAACTATTTAGTTATTAAAAATCATCGATCGTGAAATTCAAAACAATAGTCTTCTATGGTTCCTACAGGAGCGATCGCCAGGGCATTAAAGCTGCTAGATTCATGATTGACCAGCTTAAGCAAAGAAACCATGAGGTGATTTTTGCGGATGCAAAGGAGTATGACTTTGGTCTTTTAGACCGGATGTATAAAGAATATGGCAAAGGTCAGGCTCCTGCAAAGATGGAAGAACTGGCAGAACATATCCGAACCGCAGACGGTTTTGTAGTTGTTGCAGGAGAGTACAACCATTCCATTCAACCAGGGTTGAGCAATCTGATGGATCACTATCTAGAAGAATATTTTTTCCGTCCTGCTGGTATTGTTTGTTACTCAGCTGGTAGCTTTGGAGGAGTACGGGCAGCCATTCAGTTACATGCTTTTCTGTCAGAGATGGGAATGCCTACTATTTCAAGCATTTTTGCTATTTCTAAAATTGGAAACTCTCTGGATGAAGCAGGTACTTCACAGGAAACTGCTTTGCCCAAAAGAGTCGGTCAATTTTTAGATGAATTAGAGTGGTACGAAGAAGCATTACAACGACAAAAAAAAGAAAAAGGAACTCCCTTCTAATCAAGTCAGCTTTACCTGCTTTGTATACCAATTAGCTTGGGGATATTGTGTTTTTTTTAATACTGGGAGCCAAACGCAACCTTTAGTCACCCTTTAAGAGAAACTTGTGTGAAGCTGTAAGAGAGTGAAGAATCAAACTCTCTACTAAGTAGGTCGGTGTGAATATTTATTGTTGGGATGAGGCAGGAGGCAGAAGGCAGGAGGCAGGAGGGAAGAGGGTTTAAGTCTATTTAATTTTTCTTAACATAGTTTGGTTTTTTCACATCGTTCTACTTAATCAGTTGACTTACCCTTTGTAAATATGCCTTCAATTAGCTACAATCGCACCGACAGCCAGCAGCCACAAAGCATTACCATTGAAGGTTATGTTGTCCGGCCAGGATTACACATTCTCAGTTACGAGCAACTCAAGTTGCTACGAGACCAAACACAGCATCATTCTCAGCTTGAATCTCTAGTTAGCCAAGGTGTCATTAAGTTGACTGGTTAATAGTAGTCGTCAATTCACTTGCAATTCATCTCATCACCTACCCAATAAGCAGGTGATGAGATGAATTGCTATATCAGCTAAGTTCTAAGTAGATGAGTCTGAACGTTCTATTTGCTGACGAATGGTATCAATAGAAGCATTAATACCAGCCAGTTTGGACTCTAAATCATCTCGCAGCCAAATTAAGAATTTTAATTTCCGCTCTAAGCTAGCTTTGTGCGAAATGGGTTCGCTTCCATAACATGGATTACCCCAAAAAGGAAACATAGTTTACCTCTGAATTTAGCTTTTGTAAGAGTGCAATAGATTGCACCACTACATTCTGACGAATAACAATCAGACTGGTGTATGTAACAACCGACCATTATTGTGCGTGCTTAACGAACTTTTACTAAAAGTTGTCTCTTAAATTGGTAGAGGTATTTGACCAAGCTACCATCAACTCTTTCCATTTATCTTCTAAGAACAAGTTGAAGTGACGATACCATATTCAAAGGTTCTGGCAATTTGGCATTACAACTCTGTATTTTGCAGTTTAAATAAGATATCAACAGAACAGAACAACCACAAATCGCCAGTTGTTGACCCAACGCTGTAAAAGAACTCAGCAGCCAATTCTACAGCGTTTGGTCATCGCTTCTCTACAACTGGCTAGTAATTCACTAGAAAACCCATAGTAAAAGTGCGTAGGCTAGAAAGCTGTCTTAACACGGCTGGTAAAATAAATGTGAAGTACCTGCAAATCAACGTACTTGTATCAGTAAATACTTCTAATAATAGATGACTTGGTGAAAGGGAAAGGGATAATGCTGAAAGGTGTCATATTCTAAGACCAATTACTGAGTAGGAAATTATTTTATGAGAACCAGAAAGCTAGGCAAACAAGGCTTAGAAGTTTCAACTATCGGACTTGGTTGTATGGGAATGTCTGAGTTCTATAGCGGTCGTGACCCTAGCTGTCTAATTGGTATGTAAAGCAGGTAAGCTGAAAAAGGAATCTACCAG
>NZ_JAVRCS010000064.1:0-20770 GCF_034530635.1 Nostoc sp. EspVER01 | reverse complement strand
TCATTACTCATTACTCATTACTTCTCCTCTGCTCCATCAAACGCCTTGAGCTTGTCAGAAATGCGGGTTATGCCCCATACCCAATTCAAAATTCCACAATTACCGGCACATGGTCACTAGGTTGAGTTAACTTTCTGGGTGCGACATCGATAACGCAACTTATAGCACGCTCATATAGCACGGGTGTGAGATAGTGATGGTCAATTCGCCAACCTAAGTTACGACGGAAGGCGGCAGAGCGATAATCCCACCAGCTATAATTTCCACCTTCTGTAGTGAATTTGCGAAAAGCATCGGCAAATCCCAGTTTCAGAATATCCCGTAAGGCTTGGCGCTCTGTTTCTGTTGCCATAATGTGATTTTCTGTACTCACTTGCTCGTGAATATCCTTATCTTCCAAGGCGATATTGAAGTCGCCGCACACACAAATTGCGGATTCTGACAACGCTAGCAATCGCAAATACTCGTGTAGCGCTGTTAACCAACGCAGTTTGTATTCGTATTTCTCCGTTCCTACTGCTGCGCCATTAGGAACATATAAGTTTACAATCCGCACACCATCAATTACACCAGTAATCACGCGCTTTTGCTCGTCCCATTCGTGGTGTAAATCTGGCAAAATCGCCCTAAACCCGCTGCTGACATTTACGAGTGGCTGGCGGCTAATCAGGGCTACACCGTTATAAGATTTTTGCCCTGACATATAAAGGTTATAGCCTAACTGCTCAAAAGGCGATCGCGGAAATTCCGCATCCACAACTTTGGTTTCTTGCAAGCAGAGAACATCAACGGGATTTAGGGTTAACCAATCGATAACCTGTTCAAGGCGAGTGCGAATTGAGTTGACGTTCCAAGTAGCGATTTTCATTAGTTAATTATCAGAATTTTTGTAAATTACTAATTACAAATTATGTAATTATTGTACAATTACTTAATATTTATATTTTCTGTTATCTTTCCAAATTACCTTTAAATAAAGCTTTAATGACTTGATCCCATTGAATATTTTAGTATTGTCAGCTACCAAATATTCAATTTTGTAAGTTCTGCTACAAAACATTCTACCTCTTTATGATCCCCAAGACAGATGCAACAAATAATAGATTAGCTATAAGGTTAGAAGTGTAGCTCAGAGTTGACTTTTGCCAATAGTCAATTAGATTTGTTGGTAGAAAATTTGCGGTACGGTTAACCGTTATTGCGCTTTTGATAGCCTGTTAGGTTAATTTAAATGTCAAAAGAGTAAGTACAAATGCTCTTTACTCATAAAATAATGATCTAGCTCATTATTGAGGACAATTTCATAGACTGAACCAGAAAAACTTATGAAAATCGCTCAGGTTGCCCCCTTATGGGAAAGGGTTCCACCTCCTAATTATGGAGGAATAGAACTGGTAGTGAGTCGCTTGACTGATGAACTTGTTCGTCGCGGTCATGAGGTAACTTTATTTGCCTCTGGTGATTCTCAAACTTTGGCTAACTTAGAAGCAGTTTATCCACGTGCATTACGCTTAGACCCAAATGTGAAAGAGTATGCAGTGTACGAAATGCTAGAACTAAGCCAAGTTTACCAGCGTGCCGACCAATTCGATATCATCCATTCTCATGTAGGGATTTCGGCGTTACCTTTAGCGAGTTTGATAACAGCAACTGCTACAGTCCACACCCTGCACAATAATTTTACAACTGATAACCGCCACGCATTTAGCTACTACCAAAAGCAACCATACATCAGCATTAGTAATTCGCAGCGTCAAATCGATCTCAATTATGTTGGCACGGTTTATAACGGAATTGAGCTAGCAGATTACCCATTTGTAGCCCAACCATTAGAACCTTCATATTTAGCGTTTTTAGGTCGTTTTTCGCCAGATAAAGGCCCGCACCATGCGATCGCCATTGCTAAACAAAGTGGTTGGCGCTTGAAGATGGCAGGGAAGGTTGATGCAGTAAACTCTGAGTTTTTTGAACAAGAGATTGCTCCCCACATAGATGGTCAGCAAATTGAATATCTCGGTGAAATTAACCACACTGAAAAAACTGAACTTCTGGGCAATGCTGCCATAACTCTTTTCCCCATTAGCTGGCAAGAACCTTTTGGCTTAGTAATGATTGAATCAATGGCAACTGGTACGCCAGTAATTGCCATGAATTTCGGCTCCGTACCTGAAGTTATTGCTCACGGGAAAACAGGTTTTATCTGCAATAGCTATGCAGAAATGGCGGCAATGATTCCACTAGCTTTGAAACTCAATCGTCAAACCTGTCGAAAACATGTAGAAAACAACTTTAGCGTTAGCCACATGGTTAACGGATATGAAGCTGTTTACAGACAAATTATTAAAGACCGCATAGAATCGAATGGCCGCATTCATGCAGCTAAGATTCAGTTTTAATCAACAGCTTTTTTGACTTAGTTTAAAACAACAATTTTTTAAGGAGGACATTGGTATGAGTACGAGAGCCAACACTTGCCCATGCTGCGGTGGTTCCCTCCTGCGTCATGCTCGTCATGGTGAACTATATTGGTTTTGCCTGTCGTGCCGACAAGAAGTACCCCTGTTAACAGCTACTCGTCTGCCAAATGTGGAAACCCGAAACACCGGAGTAGTTCCCCAGCCAGCGGTGAATACCTAGTTTTTGAATATATAAAACCTACTAAAAATCAATACTGATTTAGTTTAAACCTATCAATAAGCCCCAACTGGTAAAATCAGATGAAGCTAATCGATAGGTTTAAAGTTTTGTTAGCAGCGTTACTTTATGGTCAAGAAGATTTACGCCTAGAGGAAGTTTCTGACCCCACTCCGGCGGCTGGCGAAGTTGTTATCCAGGTGGGGACAGCAACAACTTGTGGTACAGATTTGAAAGTCTGGCGGCGTGGTGGTCATGCCAGGATGCTGATACCGCCGACGCTGTTTGGTCATGAAGGTGCTGGGCGAATTGTTGCCTTGGGTACTGGGGTGACAAATTGGCAAGTAGGCGATCGCATCGTCGCTAATAATTCTGCCCCATGCATGAAATGCTTTTTTTGTCAACGTCAAGAATATTCCTTATGTCCAAATTTAACCTGGAATAATGGTACCTTTGCCCAATACCTAAAAATTCCCGCACCGATAGTAGAGCATAATATGTTGCAGATTCCCGATGAGTTGCCGTGGGAATTGGCAGCCATGACGGAACCTTTAGCTTGTGTGTTGCATGGTGTAGCGCGTTCTAATATTAAGCCCAAAGATAAAGTAGTCGTCTTAGGAGATGGGGCGATCGGGCTGATGTTTGTGGCGGCGTTGAGTGAGAAAGCTGAAGTTTTGCTGTGGGGAGGTAATAACCACAGACTAGAAATTGGTCAGAAATTGGGTGCAACCCAGACCTTTAATTATCATCAAATCCCGGATATTCCCAGTGTGGTGAAAGAATTTACCCAAGGATGGGGTGCAGATGTAGTAATTGAAGCCACTGGTGTCCCAAGTGTTTGGGAAACTGCGATCGCCTGTGCCCGTCCTGGTGCAACAGTTAACTTATTTGGTGGATGTCCACGGGATACCAGCATTACTGTGAATACAGAACAGCTACACTATAGCGAACTTACCATCAAAGGCGTGTTTCATAATACACCAGAGTACGTGCGATCGGCCCTTGCACTCATAGCTAGTCGCAAAATTCCCTTTGAGTTACTTATTAGCGAACAACGACCATTAAAAGATTTAGAACAGGTGTTTTGTGAAATGAAAGCGCGACAAGTACTTAAAGTAGCGATGATTCCTTAAATTGTGTTAGTTACAGTGTGAGCAAAGAGACAAAATGTTATTTATGGTAGTCGAGCGATTTAAGGACGGTAAAGCTAAAGAAATATACCGCCGATTTCAAGAGAAAGGGCGCATGATGCCTGAAGGTTTAAAGTATATAGATAGTTGGGTTGAAGTTAACTTTGATCGTTGCTTTCAACTCATAGAATGTGACGATCTACGTTTATTACAGGAGTGGATATTCCAGTGGCAGGATCTTGTTGAATTCGAGATAATTTCTATCGTTCCGTCCAAAGAGACAGCAGAGGTAGTTACTAAGATGCTTTAGCACCAGACAGATGCCATAAAAACAGCTAAGAAGAATTTTTCTGCGTCTTATAGTCTAATTGAGCGATCGCTATAATTGCGTCTCTACCACCTAATAACTAAATCCTTATGGCAAACACTATTTCAATTACCGATTCTCTAGTTCCTAATCCCGTCCCTAAATCAACAATTATTCGTTTGGAGAATATCTTTAAAATATATGGCAGTGGCGAAACTGAAGTTAAAGCACTTAACAATGTCAATTTGATTATCCACGAGGGCGAATATTGTTCAATTATGGGCCCATCTGGTTCAGGTAAATCCACAGCTATGAATATTATCGGCTGTCTAGACCGACCCACAGGCGGACATTATTACTTAGATAATATTGATGTGGCACAAATGGATGATAAATCTCTGGCACACATCCGTAATAAAAAGCTGGGTTTTGTCTTCCAACAATTCCATTTATTACCCCAACTCACAGCATTAGAAAATGTGATGCTACCAATGGTCTATGCTAGTGTGAGTCCGAAAGAAAGAAGCGATCGCGCCACGGAAGCTTTGACGCGAGTAGGTTTAGCAAATCGCCTTAACAACAAACCAACTCAACTATCTGGTGGACAACAACAAAGAGTAGCGATCGCGCGGGCGATCGTCAATCGTCCTGTAGTACTCCTCGCCGATGAACCCACAGGCGCACTTGATTCGCGCACAACCCAAGAAGTCTTAGATATTTTTGGCGAACTCAATGCCAGTGGAATCACAGTTGTCATGGTGACACATGAACCAGAAGTTGCCCGTCAAACCCAGCGCATCGTTTGGTTCCGTGATGGTCAAGTAGTACACTCCAACCTCACTCCAGCCGACTTGAGTCAGTTAGCTGTCTCGTAGTTTGTTAAAGTCCGCCTCTGCGGACTTTAGTTTGGGTAGCCGCGACTTCTAATCGCCAAAGCCGATTACAAACTTGACGTTTTTCCAGTTTCTGCTTGCGTTGCGATCGGTTTAACATCGGTGTAACCCACTTCACCAGCTATTGTCCGAAACACTGACATTTGCTCTTCAAAATCTAGTCCTTCAATTTCGGAAAGCAGATCCTTAATTGCCTTACTTGCCTGGTAGCTAGCTGGTATTCCCACCACCGTATCCCCCATAGCTACTGCCCAAGCATACCAAACTAGCAGCTGGTTATTTTCTTTTATCGCCCCATAAGCACGGGAATATTCTGTGTCTTTGCGGTTAACGATATCCCGCATAATATCTAGCTGCTGGTCATCGGATAATTTAAAATAATCTCCTAGCAGAAGTGGTGCTAACTCTGGTTCTGCCGCAGCTGGCGCAGCTGGCGTGATCGAATCACCCATTTTTTCATAAACAAAATAGAACCAGGCTAATTTGGCATCGGTATCTAAGGCGTTAAACTTATCCACCAATTCTTGAGTTTCATTGCTCTGAGCTTGAGAAATAGTTTTGTCGTAACTTGCAGTCATTATTGTTTGTTTCCAAAATAATTTAATAGGCAAACTAATTGTTAGCAGAGTTCGACAATCAGATTCTACTATCGATAGAAAGAGTTAAATTTATGTAAAATTGCAGCTTTAATCTACCTTTTAATAGAGGTACAAGTCTCTCTATAGGAAGCAATAAAGAAACCAATTGCTTTGCTATGATTGCCCAAGTAAGCAATAAAAAATTTACCTAAAGGTTTTAATTATGCCCGATCAAGAAATAAAGCCCAATTTAAATGAAGCTTCCACCCAGGATGCACAATTAGCTGCCGAAAGCATAGCGAGTGGTGAAGAAAAAGCGCCAACGGTGGATTTTGATGCTGATTATGCAGCTGCACAAAAATTCAGCGTGAGCGAAGTTGATCGCACAGGTAAAGGTGGAGCAGCAGCCGAAGCAGCTACTGCGCCTAAATATCAAACCTCTAAGCCACAAGAGACAAAACCTCAAACACAGTCAACTGGCAATCCCGATGATTTTATGGAGTCAGCAAAAGAAGTTGGGAATTCTCAGACTGGGGGTGCAACTAATGTCAGTGATGATTTAGTAAAGCAAGCTTTAGAAAAGGGTGAACGGAAAAATTAATTTTTCCTGATATCTTGCTATTTTGTCAGATGGGCAATGTCACCAATATGAAAATTAAGGTTCTCGGTATTAGTAGACATTGCTCACTCTACTGTTTCGATCGATTGTTCATCCGCTTTTGATTATGAATTAACGACTGTTCATCACCCCTAGTAGTTCGCTAGGTTGCTGAATTAAATAATCTGGATTTTGCTTGGCTAGTACTTCCGGTGAGTTAAAGCCCCAAGTAACTGCAATCACTTGGATATTTGCTTTTTTTGATGCTTCTATATCTCTGGTTTCATCTCCAACATAAATAACTTCTTGAGGTTTGAGTTGCTTTTGCCTCAAGACATTATTGATGATAGTTGTTTTGCCAAAAATTGTAATTCCTGAGTAAATAAAATCAAATAGATGATTTAAATCATTGATTGTGAGGAATTGCGTAACATTTTCTTTAGAATTAGAAGTAATAATACCCAGTTTATATCCTTGATTTTGGAGTTCTGTTAATGCTTCCTTAATACCCAGAATGGGCTTTAATTCTGGAATTTTGTTTTTTAATTCCCCTTTAACTTTTTTAACTAGAAAAGGGATCTGAAATAAAGAAACTCCTGAGTACTTAATAATTTCCCTTGATGTTAAGTTCTTGAGGAAGGCTAATTGTTCTGGGCTTATTTGTCTATAACCAAAGTCTATAGCTAAACGATTAGCAATACTTACAAGGGCATCTACTGTATCAGCAATTGTGCCATCAAAATCAAAAATAATTACTTTCTGGGTCATTCTTCTGCCTGGATGCGTCAAGATTAGCTAGGGCGTTGCGTCGTAACATTTCTGGCTTAATCCGCCGCAAGGCAGATGCTGGAAATCGTTTATCCCACTCCCGATCTGAGATTTGGGCTAATTCTAGCAGGTGGGGAGCAATATTCACTGGATTTGGCTGAAACTCTTCAATATCAGTTGTTTGGGCAAAACGTTGATTCCAAGGACAAACATCTTGGCAAATATCGCAACCAGCAACCCAGCCTTGCAAATTAGATGCGATCGCCTCTGGCAATTCCTTGTCACGATTTTCAATGGTATGATAAGCGATGCAGCGATTAGCATCGACAACAAAAGGCTGAGTAATTGCACCTGTGGGACAAGCTTGAAGACAACGAGTACAGCTACCGCAGTGTTCTGTGTGTGGGCGATCGCTCTCTAATTCTAAATTGGTCAATACTTCTCCCAAAAATACCCAAGAGCCATATTCCCGTGTAATCACATTACCATTCTTGGCAATCCAACCAATTCCGGCTTGTTGAGCCAACACTTTATCTGGCACTGGGCCAGTATCTGCATAATAAAGAGCTAATACTCCTGCATCAAGTGATTTTAGCCATATAGATAGCTGCTTGAGTTTTCCATGCATCACCTTGTGATAATCCCTTCCCCAACCATAACGGGAAATTTTGGCGTATTCCTCACTTTCAGGACGTTGATGTGGTGTGTAGTAATTCAGCGCTACACACACTAGCGATCGCACCTCTGGCATCACTAAGCGGAGATCCTGACGCTTTGGATTAGCCATCCATTTCATATCAGCGTGATAACCTAGTTCAATCCATGCTTGCAACCTCTGTGCTTCTGTGGCATTTATCCGATCTACAGCAGTAATTCCAACTTTGTGAAAGCCCAACTCGCTGGCTTTTTCTTTCACCAGACTGCTGCTCGTTACAGAATTCTGATTCATTTTTTTTATCTGGATTTTGCCCAAATAAAGGCGTTTCAATTATACATTAAGTAGCCAATACCTTTAATTAAGATTTGTTACTTACCAAACATATAGCCCGTCTTAAGCTGCGCAGCAGTTCAAGACTTCCATCGTTAGGAAGATTTATTAATATGTAGCAATCTATCTCAATAGCAGCTTTTCTTTTACTTATTTTTGTACTGAAATTAATATTCAGACACCATAATACAGGTAGTTTTATGACCTCTGCTGAATTTATATCGCCAGCGCAGTTTAAAGAAGAATCCCAAATTGAGGGAATTACAGAATCAAGCGTTCTGCGTTATTTTGAAACCTTAAATGCAGGAGAATTTGAGGCAACTGCTGCCTTATTTGCGATCGATGGTGTGATGCGTCCGCCATTTGAATCTGATATTGTGGGGACAGATGCGATCGCAGCCTACTTAAAACAAGAAGGTCAAAACATCAAAGCTTACCCGAACACAGGAATAGCCGAGACTTTAGAAAATGGTGAGATCCAAGTCCAGGTAACAGGCAAAGCACAAACTTCGTGGTGTAGTGTCAATGTTTTGTGGCTATTTATCCTCAACCAACAACGGCAAATTTCTTATACTAGAATCAAACTTTTAGCTTCCCCCAAAGAGTTACTTTCTTTACGTCGTGAAAAGTAAGTAGCAAATAACTACAAAGAGCAAAGTTTTAAACCAATATTTTTCACCCAGTCACACAGGATTCATGGCTTTATTCTGACTCCTGTTAGCGATAGCGGGGCGTTTAGCCCATTCTGAATTTTGACTCATCAATAGCATGACTTGAAAAATATTCACTTTTGTCTATTGGACTAATTCGGGTAAAGTAGCTTCTAACTTCAGACAGTTGGCGCCATTAACCTGCAACTTGTAATCTACTTTATCCATGAGACGATTCATAATCAGCCAACCATAACCACCTTCTTGCTTTTCCATCGGGTTGGGAGCGTAGTAGTTAGACATATCAAAGCCTTCGCCGTAGTCCCAAATTTCTAGAGCAAAATCTCGGTCTTTCACTTCTAAACGTAGTAATATGGGTAAGTTTGGTTGATCCTTGTGGGCATGACGGACTGCATTAGAGTACGCTTCCACTAAAGCCAGTCTCAAACGACTTGATTGCCGCGACCAATCCACAGATTCTCCTAGCTGAATTTTCAAACATCCCAACAACCAGTTTTCAACAATATTCAGAAAATTCAAGTCGCTTGGTACATGAAGCTCACTTTTCATGACTTACAAAATCTCCAGTGAAAGTATAGTTTGATCGTCTTCTTGAACGTGATTATCTGCCTGGATGCGAGCTAGTAAATGGTTAAGAGAAAGTGGTTGTTGCTCTTGTTGTAAGAGTTGCCAAAGACCATCTTGATTCAGCATCGAACGGTTTACTGACTCAACCCCAGCCTCAGTTTTTACTGTTGAATCAGGATTATTTGATACCATTGCTTCTGTAATGCCATCGCTGGCTAATAACAATGTGTCTCCAGCAGCGAGAACCAAGCGACCAGACTGTGCCTGCCACTTAGGCAAAATCCCCAAAGGAACGCTGCGAACTTTCAGGTAATTGGGATTTTCGGCTAAAGCATCTTGGCGTGACCATAATATTGGATAAATATGACCGGCATTAGTGTAGACCAGTTCCTTAGTGCTAGGGGTATAACAAGCTAACACAAGAGTGACAAAATAATTGTTGCTAATTAAATCTTCACTGAGAGCGTGGTTGAGGTTCTGCATGACCACATTCGGCTCTGCTGGTGTCTCTTGAGATAATTCTCGGCGCAAAACTGAAATAATACTAGCCATAAATAAAGCTGCTGGGACGCCCTTGCCAGAAACGTCACCCACTGCCAACCACAAGTCGCCTTTAGGATGGACAAAAACTTCAAAAAAATCGCCTCCTACTTCGCGCGCCGGATAGCAGCAAGCTTGTACCTTCACACCTTTAATGTCAGGTAAACTTTGGCGTAGCAGGTTGTATTGAATTTGGCGAGCCACCTCTAATTCAGTGTGAATCTGCTGTTGCTTTTCTTGGAGGCGTTGGTAGAGTTTTGCTTGGGAGAGGGCTAAGGCTGCTTGTTCGGCAACACCTGCAATTAGTTGGATGTCTTCGTCTTCCCAAGGGCGATCGCGTCCCCATTGGTGGAGGGTCAGCACAGCCAATAGATGCTGATGATAACTAAGTGGCACAACTAGGTGGTGACTAGGATTACCTTCATATATATCTTGAGCGAGTTGATAATGACGCGTTTCCAGCACCTTTTCGATTAAAACACTGGAGTCAAAGCAGGAATCTAATACATCAGATTTCGGATCGTGGTAGAAGAACTCGTCTTGTGTGAGGCGATCGCCCTCTACTGGTTTGAGCAAGCAACTGGTAGCTTCAAATGTTTCTCCAATAGTTGCGACAATTTTTTGCAGCATACTATCGTAGTCTAAAGATTCCCGAATTGCTGTTGTTACCGCATTAAACAAAGATTCTCGCCGTAGGGCCCGACGCAACTCTTGGGTACGCTTTTTAACTAAGCGATATGTATCAGTGGCTTGCTCAACTAAGCTTCTCAGCCGTTCTGGATTCCAGGGTTTGGTAATGTACTTGAATACCTGACCGGAGTTAATCGCATCTACCAAATCTTCGACATCAGTAAAACCAGTTAACAAAATCCGAATCGTGTCTGGAAAGCGTTCTACGGTGCGACTAAAAAATTCAGTCCCATTCATTTCTGGCATTCTTTGGTCAGAAATAATTACCGCCATTTCGCCAAATTGATCCAAGATTTCCAAAGCACCAAAGGCATGATTGGCTTTATATACTTGAAAATCTCGCCTAAAAGTGCGGTAGAGTAAATCTAAGTTATCTGGCTCATCATCTACCACCATGAGCTTAAGTTTTTCCGTCCCAATCTCAGCCATATTTGACTTTTGTTTTCATATATTTGAATGGCGAGATAATATGATGTTTATCTCACCTAATAAATAAGAGAAAACCAGAGAAGCCATTCACTTTGAAAATATAACTTTTCAAAGTTGTAAGTTTCCCTTGATTATCCTCAATTGATCCACACCAAAATGAAATTTATCCAACTAACCCAGAACGCAAGGCGCGGACTGCTGCTTGGGTACGGTCATCGGCACATAGCTTATTCAAAATATTGCGAACGTGAGTTTTAACAGTGCCAACTGTGATGTAAAGTCTTTCCGCAATGACTGCATTACTACAACCTTCGACAATCAACTGTAACACTTCCAATTCCCTTTCTGTCAGGGTGTAAGGTTGAATTTCTTCCAGATTCTCAAAAGAATCTGGGTTAGGAGCAATAGTCTTGGAATCGACCAAAACCGATTCCAACTTTTGAGGATTTTGTTGCGCTTGTTGTAATACAATCCGAGCGATCGCTGGATCGATCCAGGCGTTGCCATTGTAAGTTACTCGTACTGCTTCCAGCAAATTATCAAATTTGATATCTTTCATACAGTAAGAGTCTGCACCAGCGGCAAAAGCTGCCAACACCGCTTCTTTGTTATCCCGCAGCGTCAAAATTAGTACTTTTGTAAGTAGCTGCTGTCCACTAGTAGTAGATTTTACCTCCCGTGTTAACTCAATGCCATCTTTATCTGGTAAACCAATATCGACAATGGCAATATCTGGTTGTAGCATTTTTAACATTTTTAGACCCTCAGCAGCATTAGCAGCTTCACCTACAACTTCAATTTCATCTTTTTGCTGTAGTGCTGTACGAATACCCACACGAGTTAGGTCATGATCTTCAATCAGAGCGATACGAATTTTACTCATAGCCAACTTCAGCCCGTTACACTATAACCATAAAGTCGAGTTTCGTGATATACTCCCACACTTGCAAGCAGTATAGTGGGGGTTTCTATTCCCAAAACCAGAGTTGCGAGTTGAGCGTTTTATACTGAGTGAATATTACACTGTAACAATAAAAGTTAGACTGGTTCAGCCCAAGTACAAGCGCCCAAGATTAATAGACAGAGGAGTGAAATTAATTATGTGTTATCTAAAACCCTTATATATACGTAGCAGGGCTGCGTATATACATTTTTGTTCACTCTTATGTCTATTTAGTTTAATTATGCTTACTCTCGTTGCAGGGCAAAGGAGAATCTCTTTTGCCTAAGTTCTAATATAAAAAAATTTGATAAACTTAACATTCATGCAAAATCTGGTGTGAGTATTACTTAAGAATAGGCTATGTCTAACGGCAATCAAGCATTTTCAGTGTTGGGAATACCAGTTCATGTGATGGCTGACTATCCAGGCTGGTTGTTAGAATGCCTGCACACAGGCAGAGGAACTCATGTCGTAACGCTCAATGCAGAAATGACTATGCAGGCAGAGCGAAATCAATTATTATCTCAGGTGATTAAAAATGCTGAACTGGTGATTCCAGATGGAGCTGGGGTTGTTCTGTATTTACGATGGCTGTTATGGCAAAAAGTGCAGCGGTTTCCAGGGATTGAATTAGCAGAAAAACTTTTGCAAGCACTTGGGCAACAAAAGACAGGGACAAAGATATTTTTCTATGGAGGAGCGCCTGGAGTAGCAGCAAATGCGGCAGATTTTTGGCAGCAGCAAATTCCAGATTTGAATATAGTCGGCACTCACTCAGGCTACCATTCTCCAGAAGAAGAAGCACAATTGCGGCAAACTCTGGCTCAATTGCAGCCACAAGTGATTTTTGTTGGTTTGGGAGTGCCGCGTCAAGAGTTATGGATTGCCGAAAACCGTCATTTGTGTCCCCAAGCAATTTGGATTGGCGTTGGTGGCAGTTTTGATATTTGGTCGGGAACTAAAACTCGCGCTCCCGCCTGGTTAGGAAATAATAATTTGGAATGGTTGTATCGCCTTTATCAAGAACCTTGGCGATGGCGGCGGATGTTGGCTTTGCCAGCCTTTGCTATGAAAGCGTTTGTTTATCGTTTGACAGCAAGAGGTGCAATTAGTTAAGAGTGCTGAGTTCCGAATTCTGAGTTCTGAATTCTGAGTGTTCTTACTTAGCTAGTATTAAAGTCTTGAAAAAATTTTAAATTTTCTTTGTTGAATTTTAAATTCCCAGGCAAAACCTGGGAATCCTTATTTTGGGGAGAATGTCACATTTAAGCAGTCAAACTGTTTGGTTGTGGGTATGAGGAAAATTTAACAATGCCAGTATTAACAACTCAGGTTAAGAAAGACTTTTCCGTTCGTGGAGAGGACAGTGAAACTCAACAGCACGGTAGCAATACTATAACGAAGATACAATTGCAATCTGTAAGCAAGACTTATGCTAACGGCACTCACGCCTTATTAAATGCAAACCTTGAGGTAAAAAAGGGAGAATTTCTGTTTATCACGGGGCCAAGTGGTTCTGGTAAATCAACGCTCTTGAAACTCCTGTATGGCCAAGAGTTGCCTACACAGGGAGAAGTAATTGTTGATGAATGTAATGTAGCGGATTTGCGGGGCGATCGCTTGTCATTATTACGGCGACGGATTGGTATTGTGTTTCAAGACTACAAACTGATTAGCCAACGAACAGTAGCAGAAAATGTCACTTTTGTGCTGCAAGCTCAAGGGTATACCCGTAAAGAAATTCAACGACGTTTAGAACCAACCTTAAAGCTGGTAGGTTTGCTGAGTAAAGCTGACTGTTTTCCAGATCAACTGTCTGGAGGAGAGCAACAGCGGGTGAGTATTGCCCGTGCGATCGTTGGTACACCACCCCTACTGTTGGCGGATGAACCGACTGGAAATCTCGATCCAGATAATTCCTGGCAAGTGATCCAGATTCTCCAGAAGTTAAATTCCTTTGGAGCTACGGTAATTGTCACCACCCACGATGAACAATTGGTACGGCGGTGCAATCATCCGGTAGTGCAAGTTCGTAATGGAACATTGTCTCGAAAATAGTCATTTGTTATTTGTCATTAGTTATTAGTCATTTGCAAAGGACAAAGGACAAAGGACAAATAACTAATAAACGTGGTGTTTGACTTTTGATGATACAGGTACGAAAGGTACTGCTGTTTTGAGGGGTAGCACTTGTAAGCGATCGCAGGCTTGTAAACTCTTAAAAGCTGCCTCTCGCACTACAACTTCTTCTTCTCGACTGAGTAGGAGTTGCAAGCATTGGACAATATCTTGCTGCACTGAAGAATCAACTCGCTTACGGCTGATGAATTTACTTAGTTGACCTAGAGCAATCAACCGCTTCAATGGATCTTTTTCTGTTAAATTCATCAACAACCGATCGAGGTGGTCTTCTTCTCGATTTTCATAGAAGTTGACAATTTGCCATACCAATAAAATTAAAGTTAACAGGGTTCCCACACCTTGCGCGATCGCACCAGCAGCAATCCAGTGACTTTGAGAGTCAACCCATATTGCCGCTGCCATGTAAGTGCTGACAGTAGCAATACCACCACTGATGACTGCTAAAACTAACCGACGATTTGAACTATTTAAGAAATTACGTATTTTTGACCAGCGCAATTGCCAGTCCCATTCCTGCATTGAGTAAACCAATACCATTACTCCAATGCCGATTAAGAGAGCCAGTAGCAGTTTCCAGTTCCACAACAACATGGCAATGATAATTGTCAGGAACCCAAGAAAGCCCCCAGGGCCAGAGAAACGTTTAAATGTTTGCTGCTTTATGGCTCCCTTTGTCTTAAATTTTGGAAGCGACCAGTTCCAGTTGGGGATTTGGTTGATCAATTGCTGCCAAGAAGACGAAGCCTGTGCCACAGTGTTTACCTACTTGATTACGAAATTACCTATTGTATAAGTTTTACTATGGATGAAGGAAGGATGAAGGCTTAAATCACAAAATGCCTGGTTTTATAAACGGATAGTAGACTAATACAGCACAGCGCAAATTAAGATACCATTTTCAATCGCTCAGAGCAAGGGCATTTTGTACGTAAGTCTTAGTTAAAGACAAAAACGAAAGTTATCAAGGGTGAATTGACCATCAAAAGTACAAAAGGTAACGCTGTGAATGTTATTCACATTTATAGATAATAAGGTATTGGGGGAAATTGGCGAGTCGGAATTGGCAAGATTAGAGCCTGGTAGTTCAGTTTGAGCGAGTAGTTGCCGATCGCGATCATAGGCGGAAAGCACTAGCCGTTGCGAACTAGTGACAAAGGCACTAACCGAATTAACTGGACGCAAGAAAGTAGCTTCTAAAAATCCGCTTTTGGGCGCTCCCATTAAGACTATTAGCCCTGAATAGGTTGGAAATGCTGGATTTGATGGCTGTATTGCTAGAGAATTGTGAAAAATTACTCCCCAACGTTCATATTGGCGCTCTACCGCTTCAAAACACTTCAAATCTTCTAAGTCTAAACAAATACAAGTAGGTACAGTAAGTCTGGCAGCATCAAAAACCGGCTCGACCTGACCCCGCCTAGCTGAAGCTTTAATTTCGTTTTGTATATTCAAGTTGTCAAGCGCAAATTTAGCGTCTTCAATCGTTGGTAGTTTATTTGATTGAAGAGTAGCCTGCTTTACCATGACATCCCGCCTTACTATTACTTAGATAAAAATTAGATTAGTTATACATCAAAAACTGTAGTTACTACATATATAAGTAGAATTAACAGCTTATTAAAATAAGCGTTTTCACTATATGTTTACGTGTTGACGCTCAAAATTATTTATCGGTTTTTTGATAGACTACCATAAAAACTTATGCTGGATTCGCGCTTAAGCGATCCTCGCTACCATGAAAAACCCTTATATAACAGTAATTTCAACGTTCAGTTACTTTATTTTTATGAAAAAAAGCACCAAATCTTTACAAGTAATCCAGTAATTTTATATCTACTTAATCTGACGCTAGCGAGAAGTCTGAGAGTGATTGGTTCGCTGATAATAACAATGAGTGGGGAGAGTTTGAACTAGACGCATGAAAAGTGCTGAGTTAAAAGACTGCCTACAAGGGACGTTGCCCTTATTAAGTACATAAATATTAAGTGCTTTTTAATTTACTCAGCACTGAGTGCGGTAAACATCTAGGGTGACAAAAGGGGAGGCAGAGAAATTATCAAATCTTCTCTCTGTGTGCCTGCGTTCCAGGTATCGTGTCTTACTTGTGCCAACGAGTCAATATAGTCAACAAAAAAAGACTTATGTTTCAACCACTAGGATTTGAACAACGCTCTATAGATACCTCACTAGGTAGAATGGTATATTATATTGCTGCTGGAGCGCCTTGGGAAGATGATGTGACAGCCAAAGACGATCGCGAAACTTTGGTATTTCTGCACGGCTTTGGTGGTGGGTCTTCTGCTTATGAGTGGTCGAAAGTTTATCCAGCTTTTGCGGCTGAATATCGGGTCATTGCGCCAGATTTACTCGGTTGGGGTATGTCTGAACATCCAGCACGGAGTTATAAAATTGAGGATTATTTAACCACGATTCGGGAGTTTTTCGAGCAGACTTGTACTGGGCCAGTAACAGCGATCGCTTCATCTTTGACCGCAGCATTTACAATTCGGGTAGCAGCAGATCATCCTGATTTATTCAAGTCTTTAATTCTTACCACCCCCGCCGGACTTTCTGACTTTGGCGAAGACTACTCCCGTAGTTTTTTTGCCCAATTAGTTAGCGTTCCCATTGTCGATCGTTTACTTTACAGCACTGGAATTGCTACTAGTGGTGGTATTCGCAGCTTTTTAGAACAACGGCAATTTGCTCAATCCAATCGAGTCTACCAAGAAATTGTAGATGCTTATCTAGAATCTGCCCAACAGCCTAATGCTGAGTATGCAGCACTGTCCTTTGTTCGTGGCGATTTGTGCTTTGATTTATCCCTTTACATTCAACAATTAGCCACTCCCACCGCCATTATTTGGGGACAAAAGTCGCAATTTACAGGCCCTTCAATTGGTCGCCGCCTTGCTGAAATCAATCCCCTCGCGATCCGATTTTTTCAACAGTTGGAAGATGTCGGATTGACACCACAGTTGGAATTGCCAGCAGTGACAATCGGGTTAATTCGCAAATTTTTGCCATTGCTTAATTAATTTAAGAAGTCAGAATTTAGGAGTCAGAATTCAGAAGTAAGCTTGCATTAGAAAATCAAAATTACTATCATTTATTTATTTTTTGAGTTGATTCAGCTTGGTATCAAACCATTCTGAATTCTGAATTCTGACTCCTGAATTCTATTTGTCTTTCAATCTGATATCAATGACAGTTGCATTGAAGTTGTAGTTAAAACCTTCTAACTCAAATGGCATCCCAATTTTCACTTTACTGTTACCCAAAACTGGCCCACTTTCAGTAACTTGGGCTTTACCATCTAAAGTTAAAAGAAAATCTGTACTGTAATTGTTGCTCTTGGGATCTGGCAGTTCTTTAACAGTCCCATCCGGTTGAAAAACATTGACTGTTCTAGGTAGCTGTTGAATAGATTTAATTTCAATCTGTCCATAAGGTTGATTGCGGATAATCACATTGGTTTTTCCGCCTTTTTTTAAACCATTGTCAATTAATTTTCCTGGGTCACGTACATTCAAACCACGAACTACTAAGTCTACTTCTATGGGTACTGTTTTTGCACCAACTTGGGCGACAGAACCAGAAGTGCCAGGAAAAACAAAGATGCCAAAGATAACTAGTAGAATTACCAGCACAGCACCTAAATCTAGGAGATTGATTTTGCCAAACAAGCGACCTTTTGAATCTAAAATAGCCATAAAAAGTTTTCCGAGATAATAGCGAAGTAATGGATTGTAGCCAGAAATTTTTCGATGGAAACAGTAATTTTCCCTATTTAGTAATAACTCAAAGTATTCGGGGGTTGCGGTTATGCGACAGTTTATCACAAGTTCGTAATTTCCGAGGAGCGGCAGCTAACCTTCAAACTTTTACCAGTTAATACTGACGCGCCTAGAAAGTAAAATCTAGTTTTTAAGCCTATCTCTAGAGAGAATCCCTAACCTCCCACAGTTCGGTAGATTTGAGTCAAGATTATCTGTATAACAACTCCTTTAATATTGAGTTAAGAATGCAACTTAGAATACTCTAAATCCGTCTCATGATTTGTCTCCTTATTTTATGTTCTCCCAAAATAATCTTCAGAGCGTATTATGTTCAACTGGAAAGGTTTTGTTACAAATTACCGTGTGTGGCGGCGTCGCTGGTTTTATCCTCTAATTTCAGTTGTAGTCGCCCTGAGTCTGTGCCTGAGTACACCCTTGCCTGGAAGAACTTTAGACTTCTTGCCTCTAATATTGCAGGGAGTCCAGGTACTTCAGCTTTCTAATATATCCGATCGCCAGGAAACTGATATTGGCAAGCAGATTAATCAGCAAATATTAGGGAGTCAAGTCCGACTTTACCGTAATTCTGAAGTTAATAGCTATGTTGAACAAATCGGTCGGCGTTTAGTGGCTAGTAGCGATCGCCCCAATCTTCCCTTTACGTTCCAAGTAGTTGAAGATGACGCTATTAATGCCTTTGCTACTTTAGGAGGTTATGTATATGTCCATACGGGTTTGCTGAAAGCCGCTGATAATGAAGCGGAACTCGCCAGTGTTATCGCCCATGAAATTGGTCATATTGGCGGGAAACACCTGGTTAAACAGATGCGGCAAAAAGCGATCGCTAGTGGTTTAGCATCAGCAAGTGGTTTAGATCGTAATACGGCTGTGAACATTGGTGTAGAACTGGCCTTGAATCGTCCTCGCAGTCGTCAAGATGAATTTGATGCCGACCAAAGAGGGTTAAGAACTTTGACACGCGCTGGTTATGCCCAGTCTGGGATAGTTTCTTTTATGCAAAAGCTGATGAAAAAGGGTGGTTCTACTCCGACATTTTTAAGTACTCACCCCGGAACCAGCGATCGCATTGATGCCCTCAGACGTGCAATTAACTCTCAACCTAGTAATGGAAAATATGGCTTAGATAATGCTAGTTATAAAGCTAATATTCGACCATTAGCGAAGTCTTGAGGAAATTGGGAAAGAGGAGGCAGTGTTTCGACTCCCTTCTCTACGAGAGGCTGCACTTCTCTACGAGACGCTCCGCGAACGACTACGCTCTGTTACCACGCCAACGGCTACGCTCAGGGCAAGTCGCTCAACAACCAGGCAGGGGGCAGTGTTTCAACTACACGGCAGTTGAGGGTAGTCGAAACTCAACAACCAGACAGGAGGCAGAAGTGCTTTAATTTTGAATTTTGAATACTTCGACTGCGCTCAGTACAAGTTTTGAATTTTGAATTGATTTCTCCCCCTCATTTCAAATATTCCTCAATTCCGATTGCGGCGATCGACTTTAATTTTGGCTGGATCAACTGTACTTACAACCTCTTCTAAAGGCAGGATACGGATATAGTTTTTAAAGATATTAACTTGATAAACCAACTGATTTGTGACATCTAGTCCAGTCAACCAGCCACTCCGGGGATGATAAGCGCCAGTATCTATGTCTAGCCATCCCTTTCCTTGGGCCAGTTTACCAGGAGAAACACCCGGCAGGGTAAAAGTAATGGTGTGACCGATGATAATTTGTTTATCTGGAAAGTAGGGTTTTTCAATGCTGTGAAAATCCTCTCGTATCCAGCACAGTTCATCGGCAGTTTGTTCTGCCACCGACTTGGAAGGGTCAACACCAGCATGAGTTAACCAAATATCCCCTAAGTCAAGGTATGTAGGCAAAGCTTTTAACCAATCCAAATGGTCATCAGGAATGGGAGCCTCTTGGTAACTGGCCACGGTAGCTTGCCCTCCACCAAACAGCCATGCTTGCATCGTCGAGGAGGAAGTCCTTTCATTGGTCAGAATGTTTAATAACATCTGCTCATGATTTCCCAACAAACATGAGTAATTATTTTGCTTGACAAAATTAACTACTTGCGCACTATGAGGTCCGCGATCGATTAAGTCTCCTAGAAAATAGACTCGATCTTCTGACGTGGGGGCGATCGCCTCCAACAGTGTCATTAAACCTTCATAGTGTCCATGCACATCCCCAATTACAATTCGTCTGGGGCTAGTTTCGCTCATTGTCTCTTAGCTGCAATAGTTTTGGCTAATACTTCTGCTACAGTTTACGCTGTCTAGTTTCCGCAATGAAAGGTAAAAATACTGGATAATGCTTATTTTAATTTAATTTTTGTACCAGTAATAAACTTAACTTATCAAATATATACAACAGCAATTGTTTTTCAGATATAACTTATAATAACGATGGCGTAAGACTAGCTTTTTCTGCTAATTTAAACTAATTAGCCGAGAATTTAGGCTCTTGCCATATTCATCACTTTTAAGTTCACAATGTCTAATGGTTTCTCTGCTGAAATTAGTTCGCGCATCTGCAAACACATGAATGACGATCATGCTGATGCTGTAGTTATTTATGCTAAAGCTTTTGGTGGTGTCACAGATGCGATCGCAGCCGAACTGCTTTCAATTGATGCACAAGGTATGGATTTAACAGCGCAAGTAAATGGGGAAACTGTACCAGTTCGCATTCAATTCGATCGTGTTTTAGTAGATGCGGAAGATGCTCATCAAACTTTGATTGCAATGGTGAAGCAGGCGCGGGTAAAAGCTAAATAGGGAATGACAAAGTAATTGACACTAAATCTGCGATACATTTAATCACATATTTTTGTACATATAGCAATACTAGACTGGGGAAAGGTTAAAGGTTAAAGGGAAAGGGAAAATTTCATAGCTTTACCCCTTCCCCTTTTCCCTTTTCCCCAAACCAAATTTCAATTTAAAATTCTTAACCGAGCAGTATTGAAAGCTGTGTTATATCATGTCCGCATAATTAGTTATGATTTCCACAGTCATTGCACCCCACCCCCAGCCCCTCCCCGCTTGCGGGGAGGCAGGGTGGATTAATTGTCGAGAGAGAAAATATA
>NZ_JAVRCS010000063.1:0-22056 GCF_034530635.1 Nostoc sp. EspVER01 | reverse complement strand
ATTACTTCTCCCCGGCACTTGCGCAGGCTTTAAGAGGTGTGGTGATAAATCCGGGTTAGGGGGTGAGGTTTTTTGCTAAGGTTTGTAATGAGCAATTCAGAAAATTCATTGCGATCGCTCAATCATGTTAGATTATAGTTTGTTGTTTCTCTTAAACACAAAATCCGACAGGTTCCTACCCATCTCCTCATTGTGGGAATGAAAAAAAAGAGTTAAAAGTTAAGTTTTTTGAAAATGATATGCAGCAACACACCTATTTTCATTACCTCACATCGCTTATCACACAAGGCTTACAACCACAATTGAATATGATTGTCAAAGCAAAAATTAAAAAAATATGAAGTGCATTTTTACCCTCAAAAAAATGATATGTTAGATACAGAATTGAATTTCGCACGTTTCTGGAGTAAAACAACATAGATTACTCCAGTTTTTCACCCTCAAACCCTTGGCATTTATTGCTTTTGACGGAAATTGAGGGTAGTCTGAGTACACATTTAAAAAACCAAAACCTAGTTGCAAATAGATTAAATTCTTTGCTGGGATTAGGTTTTAGCTGAGTACAAAGAAATCCTGAACCCCTATATATAAACACTAGAACCCCAACCAAAAAATACTAGAACCCCTACCCGAAAAAAACTTTTTTAATTCTTGTAATGCTTGAAGAATTAGGGTTTTTAGTATTTGAGTACAAAAGTAATAAATCCAATAAATTCTATCCTAGAGAGACGCAATATCTGGCTGGGAGACGGCTGCTATAAATCTTATATCGCCAATCACCTAACGCTCTGAAACAAAACAAAGCGAAGGGTGAGTGGAGGGATGACATAGCACCATGCCTGAAGTGAAGAGAAGTCGCGGCTGTAAGCACAAATTCTACCCAAGAACCGAACGTTGACACACACCAGCCGAACATCAGATATCTATCGCCTGTCTGACTTGAAAATAAGTCGCCCGAACCCAAGGGTTTGCAGGCAGTGTGGAAGACGCGACTTCAATTCTGGGCATGAAAGAGTAGCAACAGCATCTCCCACAGTGGCAGCCAAGTCCACCGACCTTTTGCGAAACTCAATGACATCACCGTCTACACGACTCCTCAACTCCAACGCTACGGAATCGCCAACCCAAGCAAAATCAGGTGGTTGCGGCTGTGACAGCACCACCAGCACCACCGTGGAAAGGGACGAAAAGCTCCAAGAACGCATTGCTAAACATCCCTGCTACAGCGAAGACGCTCATCACCACTACGCCCGGATGCACGTTGCAGTTGCACCAGCTTGCAACATTCAATGCAACTATTGCAACCGCAAATATGATTGCGCTAACGAAAGCCGTCCTGGAGTAGTTAGCGAATTACTAACACCAGAAGAAGCAGCACACAAAGCTTTGGTCATTGGTGGTAAGATTCCCCAAATGACAGTTGTGGGAATTGCCGGCCCTGGCGACCCATTAGCGAACCCAGAAAAAACCTTCCGCACATTTGAGTTGATTGCAGAGCAAGCACCAGACATCAAGCTGTGCTTATCAACCAATGGTTTAATGCTGCCAGACTACATCGATCGCATTAAACAATTAAATATAGATCACGTGACGATCACCATTAACATGGTAGATCCAGAGATCGGTGCATTGATTTATCCTTGGGTTCACTACAAACGCAAGCGTTACAGAGGTCTTGAAGGTGCAAAAATCCTCCACGAAAGACAAATGGAAGGATTGCAAGCCCTAAAAGATGCTGACATCTTGTGCAAAGTCAACTCCGTGATGATTCCCGGAATTAATGACCATCACTTAGTTGAAGTGAATCGAGTCATCCGTGAGAAAGGTGCATTCTTGCACAACATCATGCCATTGATTTCTGCACCAGAACATGGCACACACTTCGGTTTAACCGGTCAACGCGGTCCCACACCTAAAGAACTCAAAGAAGTTCAAGACAACTGCTCCGGTAACATGAAAATGATGCGCCACTGTCGCCAGTGTCGTGCCGATGCAGTCGGATTGTTGGGAGAAGACCGCAGCCAAGAGTTTTCCAAAGAGAAATTCTTGGAAATGACTCCCGAATATGACATGGAACAACGCGCTACTGTTCACGAAGGAATTGAGAAGTTTAAAGAAGAACTTAAAGTAGCCAAAGATAAAGCGCTAGCTGGTAAGAAAGTTGCCAATAGTCCGAAAGTTTTAGTTGCAGTAGCAACCAAAGGCGGCGGATTAGTTAACCAACACTTCGGCCATGCAAAAGAATTCCAAATTTACGAAGTGGGTGGAAACGAAGTTCGCTTTATCGGTCATCGTAAAATTGACCAATATTGCCAAGGTGGATACGGCGAAGAAGCTTCCTTTGAGCATATTATGAAAGCGATCGCAGATTGCAAAGCAGTTTTAGTCTCCAAGATTGGTAACTGTCCTCAAGAAAAATTGCAAGAAGCTGGAATCAAGACAATTGAAGCTTACGACGTAATTGAAAAGGTTGCTTTGGAGTTCTACGAGCAATACGTTAAGGAATTAGGTAATTAGGGAATAGGGCATGGGGCATGGGGAATAGAACAATAATTATCCCCAATGCCGCCAGTCGCCTCTTGCCTACGGCACTGCCTCCCCAATGCCCAATGCCCAATACCCCTTACCCCAGAAAGGAGAATAATCATGGCTTACAAAATTCTTACTAGCCAGTGTATTTCCTGCAATCTCTGTCTAACGGTATGTCCGACAAATGCAGTAAAAGTGGTTGATGGACAGCACTGGATTGACCCTGAACTTTGTACAAACTGTATTGGTAGTATTCATACCATGCCCCAGTGTAAAGCTGGTTGTCCCACCTGCAACGGTTGCGTTAAGCAGCCTAGCGATTATTGGGAAGGCTGGTTTGCTAATTACAACCGCGTAGTCGCTAAATTAACAAATAAACAAGATTACTGGGAACGTTGGTTTAACTGTTATTCCCAGAAATACTCTGAACAGTTGCAAAAGCGCCAACCCCAAAAAATGGTAGCAGAAGCTTAAGGGACTTCCAAATAAAAAAGACCCAACTTTTCTTGTGGGGTGGGCGACACGAGTGCCCGTGACTAAGGGCGGACAAGATGTCCACCCCACAAGATTGGATAATTTATTTCTTGGTAATCCCTAAATAATTCCTAATTCTTAATTGAAGACAACAATGCAAAATAACTGCATCTATCTCGATAATAATGCCACCACTAAGGTAGACCCAGAAGTTATAGAGGTAATGCTACCTTACCTCACAGATTATTACGGCAATCCCTCCAGTATGCATACCTTTGGTGGGCAAGTCGGTAAAGCAGTGAGAACCGCAAGAGAACAACTTGCAGCCATCCTGGGAGCCGATGAGTCTGAAATTGTCTACACAAGTTGTGGAACTGAGGGAGATAACGCGGCGATTCGAGCCGCACTGTTAGCGCAACCTGAAAAGCGACATATCGTCACTACCCAAGTTGAACATCCAGCAGTACTCAATGTCTGCAAACAATTAGAAACCCAAGGTTATAGTGTTACCTATCTATCAGTAAATAATCAAGGGCAGCTGGATCTAGATGAACTAGAAGCTTCCTTGACGGGTAACACCGCCCTGGTGACAATTATGTATGCTAATAACGAAACTGGGACGATTTTCCCGATTGAACAAATTGGGTTGCGCGTTAAAGAATATGGCGCTATCTTCCATGTAGATGCGGTGCAAGCAGTGGGAAAAATCCCTCTGAATATGAAGACTAGCACCATCGATATGTTAACCTTGTCTGGTCACAAGCTGCACGGGCCTAAAGGAATTGGTGCTTTGTATATCCGGCGCGGGGTTCGGTTCCGTCCCTTCATAATTGGGGGACACCAAGAACGCGGACGTAGGGCGGGAACTGAGAATGTTCCAGCAATTATCGCCTTGGGCAAAGCTGCTGAACTAGAACTGTTACACTTAGAAGAAGCGACGGCAAGAGAAAGAAAACTGCGCGATCGCCTCGAACAAACTTTACTAGCTAAAATTCCCGATTGTGTCGTTAACGGTGACGTTACGCAGAGATTGCCAAACACAACTAATATCGGCTTCAAGTACATCGAAGGTGAAGCAATTTTACTGTTATTGAACAAATACGGTATCTGTGCATCATCCGGTTCTGCTTGTACCTCCGGTTCTCTAGAACCTTCCCACGTCCTGCGGGCAATGGGCTTACCCTATACAACTTTGCACGGTTCTATTCGCTTCAGTCTTTGTCGCTACACAACCGTTGCCGAAATCGATCAAGTAATAGAGGTAATGCCCGGTATTGTAGAACGTTTACGCGCCCTCTCACCCTTCAAAAATGATGACGCAGGTTGGTTGCAAGGACAAGAACAAGCACTAGCTCATCGTTAATTAGGCAATAGGTTACAGGTTACAGGGAACAGATTATTCCCTATCACCTGTCCCCACTCATTACTCATTACTCATTACTCAGAACTAAATATGTGGGACTACACCGATAAAGTATTAGAACTGTTTTACGATCCCAAAAATCAGGGAGAAATTGAAGAAACGGGCGAAGCTGGAGTTAAGGTTGCAACGGGCGAAATCGGCAGCATTGCTTGCGGTGATGCTCTGAGATTGCACCTGAAAGTGGAAGTAGAATCTGATAAAATTCTAGATGCTCGCTTTCAAACCTTTGGTTGTACTAGTGCGATCGCATCTTCTAGTGCATTAACCGAAATGGTCAAAGGTTTAACCTTAGACGAAGCTTTGAAAGTGTCCAATAAAGACATTGCAGATTACCTTGGTGGTTTGCCAGAAGCAAAGATGCATTGCTCTGTTATGGGACAAGAAGCGCTAGAAGCCGCTATCTACAATTATCGTGGCATTCCTCTAGCTACCCACGATGATGATGATGAAGGTGCATTAGTTTGCAGTTGCTTTGGCATCAGCGAATCTAAAATTCGTCGTGTGATTCTAGAAAATCATCTCACGGATGCCGAACAAGTAACAAATTATGTAAAAGCTGGTGGCGGATGCGGTTCCTGTCTAGCGAACATTGATGATATTATTAGATCAGTTCAACAGGAATACGCCTCACCTGCTCTCAACAATTACGGCGTACAAGTTGCCACAGAAATTGTTACATCTAAGGAACGAGCGCTAACAAACGTCCAAAAGATTGCTCTAATTCAAAAGGTTCTTGATGAAGAAGTCAGACCCGTACTGATTGCAGACGGGGGAGATGTAGAACTCTATGATGTAGAAGGCGATCGCGTTAAAGTTGTACTGCAAGGTGCTTGCGGTTCCTGTTCTAGTAGTACAGCAACTCTGAAAATTGCGATCGAAGCCAGATTACAAGATCGTGTCAGCAAGAGCCTTGTAGTCGAAGCAGTTTAGGAATTGCTGTAGGACTTAACGTATTCTACAAATACGCCCTAATATGCATTCAGCCAGGAACAGAAAGTAGGATTTGAACCATATAATTGTCTCCACATCAATGCTTCATACCAATTCTCTCTTAATTACGAACTTGTGCCGAGCGAAGTCGAGGTATTACGAATTACGAATTACGAATTGGTACTCCTACCACTATGACGGCTAACAGCATATAGGCAAAAAGATTAAGCGCCTACTTGCAAATTTCATCATCCAACTCGCTTCAAAGGAACAGGATATGAGTACATTGTACGACAACATTGGTGGACAACCGGCTATTGAACAAGTAGTAGATGAACTCCACAAACGCATTGCTACAGACAGCCTCCTCGCTCCCGTTTTTGCTGGTACAGACATGGCGAAGCAACGCAATCATCTAGTTGCTTTCTTAGCTCAAATATTTGAAGGGCCAAAGCAATACGGCGGTCGTCCAATGGACAAAACCCACGCAGGATTGAATCTACAGCAACCACACTTCGATGCGATCGCCAAGCATCTCGGTGAAGCAATGGCTGTGCGTGGCGTGTCAGCAGATGACACCAAAGCTGCACTAGATCGCGTCACAAAAATGAAGGGCGCTATCTTGAACAAGTAATAGGACTTATGCATTGATTGTTGACAAATAACAACATCAAGTCCTATTGAATCTTGCAAGCTGAAACACATTATGACGTATTTGTAAATTGCGTATTTTTCTTTGTTCTTTGTCAAAACAAATGACAAAGGACAAAGGACAAAAAATCAAAAGAAAAAAATTTTAACGAGGAAGATCGATGAACTTACTGTCAATAATTTTGGCTGTGGAGCGATCGCCCCCAGCAGGCATTTATGCCAACGGTACCAACGATGCTCTACACGCGCTCACTACTGTCGCTCAACTGGCGTGAACGCAACTGACAAACGCACAGACCCACCAACCAACCAATTGCAGGGAAACAAGAACCATGACAGAAGAAAACATAAGACAGATAGCTTTCTACGGTAAAGGCGGTATCGGTAAATCTACCACCTCTCAAAATACCTTAGCAGCTATGGCAGAAATGGGTCAACGCATCCTCATCGTCGGTTGCGACCCTAAAGCTGACTCCACCCGTTTGATGCTGCACAGCAAAGCTCAAACAACCGTTCTTCACCTCGCCGCAGAACGTGGTGCAGTAGAAGATATCGAACTAGAAGAAGTAATGTTAACCGGTTTCCGTAACGTTCGTTGCGTAGAATCTGGTGGTCCAGAACCCGGTGTAGGTTGCGCCGGTCGTGGTATCATCACCGCCATCAACTTCTTAGAAGAAAACGGTGCTTACCAAGACCTAGACTTCGTATCTTACGACGTGTTAGGTGACGTTGTGTGCGGTGGTTTCGCTATGCCAATCCGTGAAGGCAAGGCACAAGAAATCTACATCGTAACATCAGGTGAAATGATGGCGATGTACGCTGCTAACAACATCGCTCGTGGTGTTCTTAAGTATGCTCACACAGGTGGCGTGCGTTTGGGTGGTTTGATTTGTAACAGCCGTAACACTGACCGAGAAATCGAATTGATCGAAACCTTGGCAAAACGGTTGAACACCCAAATGATTCACTACGTACCCCGTGACAACATTGTTCAACACGCTGAATTGCGCCGTATGACCGTTAACGAATACGCACCAGAAAGCAACCAAGCTAACGAATATCGGACATTGGCTACCAAGATCATCAACAACAAAAACCTGGCTATTCCTACACCCATCGAAATGGAAGAACTAGAAGAATTGTTGATTGAATTCGGTATTCTCGAAAGCGAAGAAAATACTGCTAAGTTGGTTGCTCAGACTGCTACTCAAGCTTAGTCTAAGTAGGCGCTAAGAAATAACGATTTAGCACAAGGAAAAAGGAAGAGTTTCATATCTTCCCTTTTATCCTCTCCCTTGCATCTCCCCCCTAACCTTAGAGGGGACTCCTAGTCCCCCTATGCCCCGATCCTTACGAGTCACAGAGGCTAAATATGACACCTCCAGAAAATCAAAACATCATCGAAGAAAGAAAAGAACTAATTAAAGAAGTTCTAGACGCTTACCCCGATAAAGCTAAGAAAAAACGGGAAAAGCACTTAAGTGTATACGAAGAAGGTAAGTCCGACTGCGGCGTTAAGTCTAACATCAAATCCCTTCCTGGGGTAATGACCGCTCGTGGTTGTGCTTACGCCGGTTCTAAAGGTGTGGTTTGGGGTCCTATTAAGGACATGATCCACATCAGCCACGGGCCTGTAGGTTGCGGTTACTGGTCTTGGTCTGGTCGTCGTAACTACTACATCGGCACCACAGGTATTGATACCTTTGGTACAATGCACTTCACCTCCGACTTCCAAGAAAGAGATATCGTGTTTGGTGGTGACAAGAAACTTGTCAAGCTAATCCAAGAACTTGATGTACTTTTCCCCCTCAACCGTGGTGTTTCCATTCAATCTGAATGCCCCATCGGTCTAATTGGGGATGACATCGAAGCTGTTGCTCGTAAGACATCCAAAGAAATTGGTAAGCCAGTTGTACCTGTGCGTTGCGAAGGCTTCCGTGGTGTTTCCCAATCTTTAGGACACCACATTGCGAACGACATGGTTCGTGACTGGGTGTTCACCAGAGCAGACAAAGCGAAAAAAGACGGTACACTTCAGTTTGAAGGTACTCCTTATGATGTAGCCATCATTGGTGACTACAACATCGGTGGAGATGCTTGGGCTAGCCGCATCCTATTAGAAGAAATCGGCTTGCGCGTAGTCGCTCAATGGTCAGGTGATGGCACCATCAACGAAATGTTGATGACCCCTAATGTGAAGATGAACCTCATCCACTGTTACCGGTCGATGAACTACATCAGCCGTCACATGGAAGAAGCTTACGGTATACCCTGGTTGGAATACAACTTCTTCGGCCCCACCAAGATTGCTGAATCTTTACGGGAAATCGCTTCCAAGTTTGACGAAACAATCCAAGCAAACGCTGAGAAAGTTATCGCCAAGTATCAGCCCACAATGGATGCGGTAATTGCTAAGTACCGCCCTCGTTTGGATGGTAAGACTGTAGCCATCATGGTTGGTGGTCTACGTCCTCGTCACGTTGTCCCAGCTTTCCAAGACTTGGGCATGAAGATGATTGGTACAGGTTATGAGTTCGCTCATAATGACGACTACAAACGTACCACTCACTACATCGAAAACGGCACCATCGTTTATGACGACGTTACCGCTTACGAATTCGAGGAATTTATCAAAGCGCTGAAGCCTGATTTGGTAGCTTCTGGTGTGAAAGAGAAGTACGTCTTCCAAAAGATGGGTCTACCTTTCCGTCAAATGCACTCTTGGGATTACTCCGAACCTAGCGATGCCTACGGCGGGCTACGCGCCAACGCTCCTAAACATCATATAATCCAAGATTTTTTAGCAGCGAGAGAAAAAATAACCTATTTCTAGCCTAAATCTGAGTTGCAGGGTTATCTAGGAACAATCTATTTTTATGCCTTAGACAGTATAACTCTTATGTAATCTGGTTTTTAGATTTTTATTGCATTTTGCTCAAAGAAAAACTGTAAAATGAAAGACTATTTAAAATGACGATTTTTTAGATTAAATATAGCGTAGCAGCTAAATTGAGCAACACCAGATAAAGTTTGCATCCACCCCAGGAGCTTTTATCCATTTGATCCACAAAGTGTTAGCCTGCTAGACTGAAGTGATTGGACGCTAAAAAGATGGATAAATAACGTCTGGAGGTTGTTTTGAGTATTATACAAACTGCTACTGAAAAAATGCGATCGCTCCCGCCAGAGAAGCAACAAGAGGTCTTAGATTTTATTGAGTTTTTGCAAAGTCAGCTAGCACAAAATTATACAAAGATTGAACAAATTGAGCCTATTTCCTTTTTGGAAGCTGCTCAACAATTTGCAGGTTACGTTGATGGTGGCCCCGGTGATTTGGCGACGAACAAACAATATTTGGAAGGTTTAGGAACTGAATGAAGCAGCGAGTCATCATCGATACTGGCCCATTAGTAGCCTTTATTAATCGCAGAGAGCATCTTCATACCTGGGTAATTAACACGTTAGCTACAATTGAGCAGCCTTTACTCACTTGTGAGCCTGTGATTGTAGAGACTTGTTTTTTGTTGCGAAATATTTACGGTGGTCAAGAAACGGTGATGTCTTTACTGGACGAGGGAAAGATATTAATTTCGATGTGCTTGAGTGAAGAAGCGGCAGTGATTAAAGAATTACTGCGGCAATATCAGTCAGTTCCAATGTCGTTAGCAGATGCGTGTTTGGTGAAAATGACAGAACTGTATACTGAAAGTGAGTTGCTAACATTTGATAGCGATTTTAGAATTTATCGGAAGAATCGTAATCAATTAATTTCTGTGATTATGCCAGAAGATTTGTAAGAACAGGGTTAAAAACTGCGATCGCACCTCAACATCATATAATGCAAGGTTTTTTGGTGGCGGGAGAAAAAAGAGTCTATTTCTAGCCTAAATGCGAGTTGCAGGGTTATTTAGGAACAATCTGTTTTGATGCTTTAGACAGTATAACTCTTATGAAGTCTGGTTTTTAGATTTTGCTTGCATTTTGCTTAAAGAATAACTGTAAAAGAAAAGACTATCTTAAATGACGATTTTTTAGATTAAATGGTGCATAATGGCTAAATTGAGCAGCGAATCTTTAAATTGCTAGAACTTTAAAAAGATTGAAATTAATCCGGGAGATGGAGTATAAACAGTTTGCAACTTAAAACTGCGCTTAGGGTAAGCTTCTCCTAGTATATTTTGCAAAGCATATGCTACTTCTCTCTCATTCTTGGCAAAGTATCGAATTTGATCGGAAGATGCTTTGTCAACTTGAGGAAGAACTTGAATAGTAGATTTAACACCTGCTCCCTCTAAAGCATCTTTTATTGCCAAAGCTACTGTTTTTTCGTCAGATTTACTTTGGTTATAGAAGATTTGTATTTTATATTCGTTGACAATATTGACTAGAGAATCAAGTGGTTTATTTACTCCTGGATTTAAAAGTGGAGTATTGGCTTGTAATGTACTTTGTATTCCCAAATTAACAGACGTTGCTTCTTGAACGGCTTCCTTATTTTTGTTTATCTGTTCTTCAATTCTTTGATCTTTATTTTTTACATCTTCACTCACCTTAGAGATGGTGTTATTTGATTCTTTGAGTCTCTGCTTTAAGCTATCAATTTGACGTGTAGCCTCAATTAATTCGCTATCAGTTTTTTCAAGCTGGGTTTTCCACTTAAAGCCAACTATTTCTCCTTCTACAAAACCAGCTTTTTTTAAAATTTGATTGATAATCACAGGATTTAGTAAAAGTAGCAGAAATATTAAAAATATTGAAGAATCTCGAAGAATATTTAGAAAGCCTTGAAAAATTTCAACTGTGTCTTTAAGTCCAGACTTGTCTACTTTTTTAAGGTCAGGTTCCATCTATTATGTCCTCAGCTTAATATTGATTCTTTGTCTAACTATTCATTAGACTAAAACTTTCCGAATTAACCGATTTGGGATAATTATCTGGAATTTTTCTATCTAATAACTATATTTCAATATTATACAGAATTTTCCGTATAATTATCTAATTTGGGGTGGTTATACAGAATTTTACCATCTAATATCCCTATGTCAATATTCGACAGAAATTGAGTCTGTTGTATGCGCCATTTTGATTTATATCCTCTGCGGATAGCTAGAATTTTTTTGCATATTACCTTAATCAGTACTACATCTATTACTGTATAAGGATTCTGCATAAGAAATGATTGCACTAAAAAATCCTCGCTTTTTTACAGCGAGTTGAACTGCGATCATTATAAATGGACAACATATTAGATATTATGTGTGATATGCACAAGAAGTAACCCGTTTTAGCGATGTCTGCGACGGGCTATGCCTACGCCCTCACTCGACAATAAACTAGGCGATCGCAGTAAAAGAAGTAGAGTGTTGTTGCGATCGCCTTGAAATTCTAAACTCCACCTTCTAGCTCCTCTAGGTCATCTATTGTCAGTAGTGCTTGAGCAGTATGACGCACATACAACACATAAACTGTGGTATCTCTAATTGTAAAAAGCACTCGATATACATTTTTGGCTTTCCCATAAAGGAGTTGGCGTACTTCTTCTGGAAAAATCTCATGTTCGACTGCTAAGGTACAGCGTTGAGGCTTCTCTTGTAGCGTAGCAATAGCATTCATCAATCCTCGAAACCAACGATCAGCAAATTCAGGATTTTGCTCTCGATACCAGCGATATGCTTGCTCAATCTGAGCTTCCGCAATTGGGGTAATCTCAACTTGAAATGCCATACTTTTGCTGCATTTCTTGGACGAAATCCCCAATAGGGCGAGTTTGACTGGCGTTGAGTTCCTCGAAGCCTTGCCCAATACCTGCAATTGTCTCCAACTGCTCGATCAGTTGGCGTAGCTTGCTTGGATCAATTTTGCTGAGATCGAGAAAGGTAACGAGAACTTGAGAGCGATCGCTAATATCTTGCGGTAGCTCAGTTAGCTGAATTTGCCCATCCTGATAAATGCCTTCGATGGTTCTGATCATAAGTTGCATCTAGGTTGGTATTTCCTTAATTCTACCAACTAGCGTTAGAGAACTGTCACAACTGAAAATTGCAAAATTTGAAGAGCGATCGCTCTTCAAGATTATCTGTGAGATACACAATAAGTTGATCAGTGTAGCGATGTCTACGACGGGCTATTCGGTGTCGCATAAACCGTCCAATCTTCAATTAACAATCCGGTACTTTGCCCAAATCCCGATGATTGCGCGTTAATAAAACTAATTTACGAGATAGTGCGATCGCCGCAATCCGCGAATCCATTCTTGCAAGTTGAATGCGTTTAGCTTGTAATTGACTCAATGCAGTAGCAGCATCAGCATCAAATGACACAAGCGGTAGAACCTTGAAATCATTTACAAGACGTACCATCATCTCATAACCCTTAACAACTTCACTATCGTTACGAGCGCGACTAATATATGTATGGCTACCAAGAAGTTGTTCGTGAAATGTAACAATTGAAATTGCAAAATCTGATAGTGGATATTGAGCCATGCGGGTTGAAAGATTGATGTAATCTTGCCCCATCTGTCGCTGGATAATACTTAAATGATCTGTATCCAACAAATATTTCATAGCTCATCCTGAATTTCGATTATTGGCTCGTCGCCTTGACGAATCGCACGTCCATAAGCGAGTACCTCTTCAAACGCAGGCTCGTCTTTGAAGGAAGCTGTAATTTGTTGCAGCCAATTAGTTGGTTGAGAAGCCGCTACTTGTTTTTGCAACTCCGTCACCGCCGCTTCGACAGCCGCGAGACGTTCTTCCAGAGAAACATTAGTTGACATTTGAGGTTTTCCCTTACTGCATCACGCCTATCTGAAGAATAACGAGTTAAAGTAAGGGGTGGCAACTTTCTCGAAGATAATGATGATTTAATTGCCTTTATGAGCGATCGCTCTCACTCGACAATCAACTAGGCGATGTCTACGACGGGCTATTCGGTGTCGCATTAAACTGTTACTACCTCAATTAACAGTCCGGCTACTTTGCCCAAATCCCTATGATTGCGTGTTAATAAAACTAATTTATGAGATAGTGCGATCGCAGTAAAAGAAGTAGAGTGTTGTTGCGATCGCCCTCACTCGACTATAGACTAGGTGATGTCTGCGACGGGCTATTCGGTGTTGCATTAAACTGTTACTACCTCAATTAACAGTCCGGCTACTTTGCTAAAATCCCGATGATTGCGCGTCAATAAAACTAATTTACGAGATAGTGCGATGCCGAATAGCTCGTTGTAGACATCGCACTAACATTCTCCATCGTCCTACGTAGATAAATTTGCGAACTTGATTGATGATCGCTTCTAGGCTTCGGCTTCAACACCTTGTTGTACTGCGGATTCTAAAACTTTTGTATGCTGCTCTTTGTAATGAATAAGATGGGGATATTGCTTCTGAAGTTCAATGTAGTAATCCACCAATTTATCAGGGTTATGTCCATTTTCCTGAGATATTATGTGGCGAATTTTACGTATTTGGTTGATTGCTTCATCATTCTTCGTCATTTTGCGCTCCTATTAACTCTAATGGCGTAACTAGTGTTGGAACGTATAACCCCAGCATAACGTTTAGCCGTCGAATATGCCCAAACTTGTTAGCATTTGCCAAGTGGCGACAATTCCAAGTCAATAGAAAATCACATTTATGATACGAAGCCAGGGCAAGATGTAGTGCATCTCCAAGCGGATCGCTGGGCATCAGGTGTTGCTGAATATACACTTCAACGATTTCAGCAATCGCAGATTCAATCGAGATAAATAACAAGCTACTAATCAGTTCTATTGCCTCGCTTTTTCCAGGAAAGTTACCTCGATTAAGTTCATCCAGCACCGCAAGACTAGTTACAAGCACATAGTTATCACTTGCATTGCTCCACCATTCTCGTGTCCACTGCCGCCGCGCCACCATATTAGGTTCAGTACGTGCTTCGTAATAAAAACTGGGAATGGATGTTTCAATGTAAACTTTCGGCTTCATTGCAGTAAGGAGCTACATAAATAAACGGCTTGACTATCTTTGGTAATCCCTGATACTCCAATATTACCGTCTTTAATTTAGCACCTAAGCGACACCGAATTGCCCGTCGTAGACATCGCCTTCACTCGATAACATTTAGAGATTGTGTGTGAGATGGATAAGAAGTAGACTGTTGGTGCGACTACATTCTTCGACAACCAGCTTGCGATCGCATACCCGCCTTTTCCGGTGGCGATCGCGTGATTAGGGGATGCGATGTCTACGACGGGCTGCGCCTACGCATTAAATCGTTCAATCCTCAATTAACAATCCCGGTACTTTGCCAAAATCCCTTTAATCAACAATGACAATCAATCGCAACCACTATATTGTCTTGATATTGGCGTAAAAGACTTCGGAACTTTTCTAGCCATTCTTCATTGGACTTTCCTTCACGATCGTGCCACTTTCCATCAGGCGTAACGATAGCGTATGAAACTAAGTCAGACATTAGGGCAGAGATAGGACGAATATTGTCTTCTGATTGCACAATATCTAGCCCGTATCGATGTTGAAATTCTTCTGGGTTGAGATTGTAATGCTGCTCCTTACCCCAAATTAAGCCATCATACTGACCACCAATAGCAAATCCGTCACATTTTGCTTGCAAAGATGGATTATCTTCATCCGTTTCAAAATATGGCAGCATCAATTCTTTAGCCTTTTTGCTTGGGTTTGCTTCTGTGCGATCAACAATCACAAGTGTTAGAAAATGGCTCATCTTTCAGTACGTTAAGTTGTGGTTATCATTGTTCCAAAAAATACGTTATGAATCATTAGATTTAGCTTCTTGGGTGGTGATTCCCAAAATAGCCGAAACTTTTTCTAGAGTAAAGTCGCTGTACTCCATAGTTTCGACTCAGGAATGTTGTTCAATACACTTGAGGGACAAAGAACTGCTCATTACGTGGGGCGCGAACATAATCCTCAGCCACGGGTCTAGATGGAAGGTCTAAGGGAGGAGGTGTCATGTCTTCGTAAGGAACTTTGCTCAACAAATGATGAATGCAGTTGAGCCGCGCTCGTCTTTTATCATCTGCTTCAATGGTAAACCAGGGAGCTTCGGGAATATTCGTGTAAGCAAACATGGTATCTTTTGCTTTGGAGTATTCTACCCAGCGATCGCGTGATTCCAAATCCATTGGGCTGAGTTTCCAGCGCCTTGCGGGATCGTGACTGCGAGAAAGAAAGCGTTTTTCTTGTTCTTCATCGCTGACGGAGAACCAGTACTTGATTAAAACAATGCCCGATCGCACCAGCATTCGTTCAAATTCTGGGCAAGATTGCATGAATTCTAGATATTCTGCTTCAGTACAAAAGCCCATTACTTTTTCAACTCCGGCTCGGTTGTACCAACTGCGATCGAAAAGGACTATTTCGCCGGATGTGGGAAGATGTTGGACGTAACGTTGAAAATACCACTGAGTTTTCTCGCGATCAGAGGGAGTTCCCAGAGCCACTACACGACAGCCACGAGGATTGAGTGGATCGGCAATGCGTTTAATTACTCCTCCTTTGCCGGCAGCATCGCGCCCTTCAAAGATGACGACAACCCGATAGCCAGTGTGCTTAATCCAGTATTGCATTTTGACTAGCTCAATCTGGAGTTTCTCTAGTTCCGTTTCAAAAGTCTTTTTGGGAATTTTCTTGGCAAAAGCTTCAGTACTACCATCAAAAATCCGTTTTGATTTTTTAGATTTGTTCTTGTCTTTTGCCTTCATTAGGTTTTCTATTAAGTCTGTAGAGGGTTGAACTAGACCATTATTTTGCTGGTTTTTCACTTCATCAATTGACATTGTAAGGACTCCATGCTATTTAATCGGCATAATTAGAGTTTATCTATGAAGTATAGCTTAGATAAGGATTTTTCTCTTTCCCTTCTGCTTCTGTTTACCTTACTTTCTATTAGTGAGAGTTTAAAATTAAAATAGTATTAGCTGTCACCGCTTTGCTTAATTTCTCGTTCAATAATCTCTTTGATGAATTCAGGTATTTCTTTGTTTAATCTTACTGCTTTTTGTTTTAATTTTTCATAAATTTCAATATTCTCCCCTTGCCACATAAGGTCTATCCTCCTAACTTGTTGCATCGCAATATGCGTGTAACTTTCTGGATATGCCCAATAGCATGATAAGCAAATAGATTTATCTTTTATACTTTTCCAATTTTCACAATGCTCACATGACCAAGATTTTGCCCGATTAGCTGAACTACAAAGTAACATAAAGCTTTCAGCCACTAGCTCTGGCTCTCCGTCAATTTCAAAAGGAATGCGGTGATCGATTTGTAATTCGCGCTTATCAACTTTCTCCAAGTAAATGAAGCACTTACAGCCATATCTCTTGATCAATTCATCCTTCAACTGCTTGGATAAACCTGTTCTACCAGATAGCCTAGAAAATCTAGCCTTACTGATATCTCCAAATTTATAAGCAGCTATTCTCCTTCCATCAGTTCCTGTAACGCGAAATGTTTCTAGAGGAATTCCATGTTCTCTAACATCTCTAGCCGCTCTGGGAGGATGATTGTAGCCATATCTTTCTTTCAACTCCTCTGTTGTTACAAAACCATATTGCAAAATATGATCGAGAACAGCTTTTGGTCTTTTAGCGGTTACTGACTGACAAAGTTGTACGAAATCATCAGGTAAGTCAGGGTGCTGTTGATAACTGTCCATGCTGTTCCAAAAGAGTAATCTGTTTATGTGCCTTGCTAATATAGTTCTCCACATCTAAATTGCGATCGCGCAATAAACTTGATGATAAATACAAAGACTCTACTGTAATTTCTTGTCTACCTAATAATGTTGATTGAGACGAGCGTCCAACTTCAATTTCAATTTTCTTTAGTCTTAATTCTTTAGGTAATTCATTACCAAAGGTTTTATTTCCTCGTTTGCCATCATAGCTAACTGCAAACATGATTCCCTTGCAATTCAACTCTTTGAGCGCTATAACGAAATCATCAAAATTAATCCCACAATAATATCTTGAATCTCTATTACCACATACACCTTGATATGGTGGGTCTATATAAACAAAATCACTATTTTTAACTTCAGCTAGAACATCTTTATAATCTAAGTGTGTAAATATACACTTTCCCTTAAGAAGTCTAGAAACTCCTTTTATATTTTTCCTCATTTTTTCAGGTTGGGTTCCCTTTCGCCTTTTGTCAGGGCTTTGATTAAAGAACCCTTCAGAGTTATATCGTACAGCGCCTTTTACACATCGAGCCAACAAGTATAGAAAAAGCTTTGGATTGTTAGTTTTATTGAATCTTTCTCTGGTTTGATAAAAGTGTTCTACAGAATTATCTTGCTGTTCATTCCAGATATTGGTATAAGCATCTGCTATTTCATCTGGTTCTTCTACAATTAACTCTAGTAGATCAACTAGAGGTTTATTTAGATCGTTAATCCAAAAATTTTGTGAAATTCCTTTATTAGAGACAGCAATACTAATTGCAGCAGTTCCTGAAAATGGCTCTACCAGTCTCTCAACTCTTGTGGGTAGAAATCTGAGAATGTCTGAAGCTAGATTTCTTTTACTGCCTTGATATTGAATTGGATGTGGGAGGCTAGTCATCTCAAATAGATAACAAATTATCTAATAACTCTATCACGATAATAGAGTTGTTGAAGCGAAATCATTATGCTGGCAAAAGCTGCATTTTAATCGTTTTTGGAATAACCAATAGATAAAAACGATCGCAAATAAGAAATCGTTGCATCTAGCAGACGCGGTAATTAACGCTAGATAACTCAACACTTGGTTTGTGCGATCGCTTTTAATAACTAAATCATTGCGGATTCATCCGAATCAAGTCTGTTAAAATACTATCCAAGCTGCCGTTAACTTGAATGCGATCGATCTTCTCTGCAATCCGCTCTAATACTTCGAGTTCCTTTAAACGCAACGCAACGGGGTTATCCTCCATGACTTTGGCAGTATTTAACATACTACGAGTAGCAGCAGTTTCTTCTCTACGTCTGACTACGTTTGCTTGAGCGGTTTTTTCTGCCTCCACTACTTTGCTCAAGATAGCCTTAATTTCACCAGGTAAAATAATATCTTTTACACCTACAGAATCTACTTCAATCCCATAGTCTGCGGCTTTTTGGCGGATGTATTCAGAGATGCTTCTATCAATTGCACCTTTATCTTCTAATAAAGCATCTAAGTTGCGTTCGCCAACCGCACCACGCAAAGCAAATTGTAATTCTTTGTACAAATAACCAGAAATATCTGATAACCCGTTTTTTGCCCTCAATGGGTCGAGTATGCGAAAGCCAGCCGTCAAATTCAACCGCAGAGGTACTTTATCTTTAGAGAGGATGTCTTGACCGGATACTTCCATATTTTGGAGTCGCAGGTCGATAGCTTCGGTTTGAAAAGAGCGGCCAAATAACCACCAAGCGTGTACTCCTGGC
Organism: Nostoc sp. EspVER01; assembly: GCF_034530635.1. Taxonomy (NCBI): domain Bacteria; kingdom Bacillati; phylum Cyanobacteriota; class Cyanophyceae; order Nostocales; family Nostocaceae; genus Nostoc; species Nostoc sp. EspVER01. Next base: position 3,606 of record NZ_JAVRCS010000063.1, on the reverse strand, counting down.
GATCGCAATCCTTGAAACTCTTGATTAATGTATACTAGTCCCACGTGTTGTGCTGGAACTTGGCAAATATGCAAACAGTTACGACTGAGCAATTTCACTTCTGTTGAACCCTCAACCAACTCAGCCACTAAGGCAGGCTGTAACTGAGCATCACCGCTGATGTCGAGAATTTCCACTGCAACACCTTGCCAAAATAGTTTGCGGCTTGTGGGCGGCAAAATAGAAATCACTTTACCTCGATAGCGCACAATTGCAACTTGCGAAGTCTGTAATTGCACGGTTTGACAGTAGGCAGCAATAAAATCGGGATGTTTTTCAATGAGTACATCTTCCAGGGGAAAATCTGGGTTAGGGATAATTCGGCTGAGAGTTCGGACTGTAACATCTCTATCTACCGACCAAAAAGCATACTCTCCTGGTTCTAGAGGTCGCACAAAATTGTTTTGCAGATATAGTAAACCAATCTCATACTCGGAGATTTGGAACTTTTTCAGTCCATTCAACGCAACTGAGCGCAATTGCTGTACAAAGGAACTAGGTAATTCTAAGCTTTCTTCCAAATTGAATATATGAGACTCTACCTCAATAAAACCACGCCAAAAAGCAATCAATTTATTTGGTGCAACGCTTACCCAATTCTGACCGTAGCGGACTAACGCAACTTGGTTGAATGCAGTTCTGATAATCAATAAATGTTGTTGTAGTTCGGCTTCGTAACTTCGCAACAACAGTTCTAGATTTTCAATCTGAGCTAGTGGCTGATTGAGATCATAAATTTTTACTTGCCAATGCCGACCTAAATATGTATGCGTACCAGGTTGCAAAATTTTCTTAAAGTCACTGCGGTGATATAAGATGCCGATTTCGTTAGGTTTGATATAAAACGTTTGCCACATAGTAATTTGCATAGATAATTTGCACGATATTTTAGATAAGCTAGGCGATGCTTGCGACTGGCGTAGCGATGTCTACGACGGGCTACGCCAACGCAACTAGCCAAGAATATTTAGTCAAGACATTTATAACCTTCTTTAAACTTAAATACCACCTGCAAGAAAACTTGTCATCTTCTACGATGTCTGGATTAATCAAATAGAATAAAAATGTTAGTTCGTAGTAAGGAATTTAGTCCTAGCTTTGAGGACTGAAGTCCCCACTACAAACTGCTTATTATGGGTGATTTGACAGATACCATATTACAGCTTGAATATAGGAATTATTGAAGTTTGCAACCTTGTAGAAAAAGGCTCAAGGATTTGTTTTAGCTATTCGTACTACTATAATACTACAAAATATTTTTTAACTCTGCTAGTGCAAGTGTTTACAGTTCAGGTGTGGGCAAAAGCTTCTCCAAAGCTGGATTAAGATTGCTGTTATTTTTCCCCGACTACTCAATGGCAATCTAGAAAAAAATAACCGCGCTCAAATATGCCGTTCGTTTGCCAATCTAGAATCCCGAAGGAAAACTAGATGTAGGAAAGGAAGGAACATACTCAAGTTAGGGAAAAATGCAGTTGCGCTTACTCCTTAACTGTGGCTACCGAACATTACCCTTATGAGTGATGACCGACAGCAAAACACTTGCACGCAGAGTTGAGAAAATGAGGGGTCTCGAATCTGTTAAGATCCGTACCATATTGGCTACCTTAAAAGGGTAGTGTCTTTTGACCCGGACAGGGTTTTGGGTGAAAGTATAGGAATCGAACCTACAACACATCGATTATGAGTCGATTGCTCTACCAGTGAGCTAACTTCCTGGAGTTTGATACAGGACTCGAACCTGTGACCCATCGATTATGAGTCGATCGCTCTACCAACTGAGCTAATCAAACGATGGTATAGTTTAAAGGACTCGGCGGTATACGCTTATGCAAAAGCTTGGCGCACCAGTTAGGCATATAGAACCTAAACAATAGCTTTGTAACTTTGTTACTATCCCGCTCCAAATTTAGCATATAGAAATTGTGAGGTGCTACAACTACGCCCATCGTAAATATCGCCTCAATTCATTCTTGTAACTCAGTCTGGGAAAGCTAAACCAGTCATGGGGTCACGAATATATAACCCTAGCGTTAGGCTACGCATCGCTTCATCCCAAACAGGTATTAATTGTTCTGCTTGATCTGCCCAATAATCGAATGTAATCAAGCACTGAACATTCGACCCCAAACCAATGCAAGTCCGCGAAAAAGCTTCCCGTGGTTCTTCTTGAACATCAATGAACTTCATCTCTGTCCAGACAATTCTGGCGGTTTGACGCTTGACGGTAATAATTTCTCCCCTCTCAATGATGTTGCGGCTGTCGTCTTCCAAGACTTTCTTCAAGGTAGATTTTAGCGGAAACTGGCTCCAGTCATTGGGTGGCAGACGATTGAAAGATACTTCTAGGCAGCAATCATCGTTGGGCGGTTTTTTATCCATGAACTTGAAAGATTTCTCTTGTGGCTCAAAAACCCAATCCTGGGGAACATTGAAGCGAACAGCGCCTCTATCTGCGACAAATATTTTGTAGCCTGATGGAGATTCCCAGCGATGGTCAGGTTTTAGTTCAAGCGTTTCTTTAATCCACTGGAGATTGCTTTTCTTACGCTTTGCCATAGTGTTTTTGTTATCTCTGCTAAAGAGGGTGTCACTAAACAGCCCTTCGTAGATATTGCCCTTTTTGTTAATGTTATCAAATTGCTAGGATTTTGAATAACTCTTATATTAAATAAATAAAGTTTTAGATATTTTATATTAACGAATCTAATAAGGTAATTGTAACGTTGTGATTAAAGTTTCAGCTTTTAACATTAAAATCTTAGCAGTAGTGTTCATGGTTATGGATCATGTGTGCTATTTGCTAATGCCAGAGTTTCTAATTTTGCATTTTTTGGGGCGATTGAGCTTTCCCCTTTTTGCATGGCTCTTGGCGAAAGGCGAAAAACACACCAAAAATGTTTACCGCTATGGAAGTAGGCTATTAATTACAGCAATTATATCTCAGCCAATCTATAGTTTTATTTTCCAGAGGTTATCATTTAATATTCTTTACACGCTTGTTCTTGGACTTGTGATGTTGCGCTTAGTAAAGCGTTACCCGCAATTATGGCAGCAATCAATAATTATTGGATTGTGTGCAGTAGTTGCCGAGAAGTTGGACTTTTCCTATGGAGCTTATGGGATTGGAGTAATTTTCTTGATGTCCCTTACAGACAAAATAAAGCCCAAAATATGGTTGCTCTACTGGTGCATCTTTCACTTTTTTACTTTAGTAATCCTATCTATGATTAATATATCTCAAGGTTGGGCAGTTTTTGCAGGACTCATTGTTTTTCAATTCAATGGTAAACAAGGTTCACGAACTAGATGGTTCTATGTGTTTTACCCGGCTCATTTAATAATCTTAGGAATAATCAATTATTTAATATATTCCAGGTAGATTTATGATTTATCAGCGATGTCTACGGTGTCACTGAGCGTTGGTCATTGAGCGTAGCCGAAATGAGCCGAAGTGCGGGCTAAGCCTACGCTAAGGTTTGATCATAGGCAAATTATAGTGTATTCCATCTGGGAGCAATGCGATTTTGTGAGATCATCATAAAGACAGCAGGGGAGCAGGGAGCA
>NZ_JAVRCS010000062.1:0-22899 GCF_034530635.1 Nostoc sp. EspVER01 | reverse complement strand
ACCACTGGCGGAAGCTAAAGTTTTGCCATCCGGGCTGAAGACGACGCTGATGACCGAAGCGCTATGCCCACTCAGGGTGGTAATTTCTTTGCCCGTGTCCCGATTCCACAATTTGATCGTCTTGTCACCACTGGCGGAAGCTAAAGTTTTGCCATCCGGGCTGAAGACGACGCTGTTGACCGAATTGCTATGTCCTTCGAGGCGATTTTGTTCACGAATATTTAGCAGAATATTCTGTAAACTAAACAAAGGACTATAAGCAGGATAATCTGCTAAAGATTTTTGATCCTTGACCAGAGTTTTTAGTTCTTCCGCACTCTGCACTGCTAACAGCAGCCCCTCTATTTCCTTTGAAGGTACAAACTCCCGCAATGCAGCAGTTCCGTCTCGTTCCAATCGCGTACCTATTAAAGCAATTTTTCTGGCTGCATCTGCCACATTCAGAGCAATTTGCGCCTGCTTTTGTTCTTGCCTTGCCCGATTTAAATCTGCAACAGCTTTTTGACGCTGCTGTTGTGCCTCTTGCCGTTGTTGAATTGCTTGGTTTGCCTGTACTTCAGCTTGACTAGCCTTTGCGCTAGCTGCTGCCACTTTGTTTTGAGCTAGTTTCAGGTTTTGCTGTGCCTGATTCAATTTGGTATTTGCTGCATTCAGTTGTGAAGTTGCATTACTAAGATTCCGTTTTACCTGTGTTGCCTGTTCCGATATCTTTTGATTGTCGCGTGATATTTTTTCGTTTTCTCTCGATATCCGTTGGTTATCTTGCTTGGTTGCTGCGGTTTCTGTTTTTGCTTTTTCTAATTTTGTTTGGGCTTTATCTGTTTGTGCTTTTGCTGTTCGTGCTTGCCCTAATTGATATTGAGCAAATATTAATGATGCAACTGCCCCCACCACAGTCAGTCCTAACACCAAAGAACCAATACGAATCCGTTGATTACCTTTGTGATTCGCCTCTGCTAAAACCTGTTTCGCCTGTTCCTCTGCCTCTAGCCTTTTCTGCATATCACGCTTTTCCAACTCTTGGCTAGCAGCTAAAAACCGATAGTCCAAGTCACTCAAACTTTTACCTACTGCCCATTCTTGGGCATCATCCAAAGTCTTTCCTCGCAACAAGCGCGACTCATCTTGACGTTGAGACTCAACCCAAGCGTTCAATGTATCGGAGTAGGGGCGCAATTTTGCTAAAATCTTTTCGCACCATTCCTGCTTAAACACCTCTGCATAAATGCGGTTATAAATTCGCAGCTTCCCGTCTCGCTTCACCACCAAACCCGTCAACCGCAGTTCCGTTTGTTCAACACTATCATCAGTTGCTATCTCTCCCTGCTGCAAAATCTGCTGATACAACCCCAACAATCGCCCAGTCCTCTGTTCCCCACTCTGCAAAATTCTGTCTCGAATCGTCTTCAAATGCTCCGGCTTATCTTGCGTCTCCCAATTCTCAATAATCCCCTGGCGTACCAACTCTTCCACCCAGTCTGCATTCTCTAGTCCCCAGTTTCTAGTCTCCAGTCCCCCCTGCACCAGCAACTTACAAACTTTTTGCGTCAAAAACGGCTGTCCTCCCGTCCAGTCCAACACCACCTGCATCAATTCTTGAGAATCACCCACTTCAGCCAAACCCCGCGCCAAGGGTTGCGCCTCTTGGAGTTGAAAGCCAGTTAAATCAATTGCCTGTCCAATATTAAAAGGTGTCCGGCGTTTATCTTGAATCAAATCTGAAGGTGTAGATACGCCAATCAAAGCAAAGGTGAGGCGATTATATTCAGGATAGTCTGCTCGTCGGTTGTAGCAATCGCGGATAACTGCAAAAAAGTCATCTAAGTTGAATGAAAGACTCAGAATGCTGTCAATTTCATCAATAAAAATAACAATCTTTTCAGTAATTGTTTTTAGTAAAACCGTTTCAATAAACTTGCTCAAATGCTGTACTGGTGAAAGCAACCCGTTATCAGTCCACCAAGTATCTAAATCAAAAGTTGTATAAATATTCAAACTTCCCACCAGAGTATCAATCACCCCGGCATACCACTGTTCTGGCGTAATATCTGCCGTCCCAATAGCTGTAATATCAACAACAGCACAAGCAAATCCCTCAGTTTGCAACTGCTGCATTACCCGCACCCGCAAGCTAGATTTCCCCATCTGCCGGGAATTGAGTACATAACAAAAATCCCCAGCCTTCAAGCCTTCATAGAGGTCATGGTCAGCTTGCCGTCTAACATAAGTTGGTGCATTTTGAGGCAGACTACCACCGACTTGATATTGGTACTGGGTCATAAACAATTAAAAATTAAAAATTAAAAATTATGAAATATAAGCGAGTTTTGAGGGTTTGTAGTCAGCACTTTAGTGCTTGGAAGATAAGGACTAAAGTCCTTACTACGAACTTGCTTACCCATCAATTTAAACTTGACATGCTACTACGAAACTAAATAAGCTAGGCGTTTTAACACTTTTACGACAGTATATAAATCATCCCCACGATTAAGCGACAGTGTATAAGATAAGGCATATCTCGGTGTACTCTGTTTCGTCAACTTAATAAATTGAAATTCACTACCATTGGTGATAAACCCAAAAACAGGTTTAGCCGAAGTTGCATCTGCCAACATATAAGCTAATGCTTGTGGAATTGCTGGCACTAAGGAGTAATCTGCTCGTTTCGCCTCAATTACGAGAACCCAAAATGAAGGATGAAACACCAAAATATCAATACGTCCTCTAATAATTTTGCCTTCGTCTTCAGAAGAAATTCTGACCTCTTGTTCTGAAGCGATGTAGAAAGGCGGTTGATAAAAACCTGCTAGACGCAATAGTGGAGATAGCACTACCATTTTGACTACAGGTTCTAAAATAGGATATTTCGATAGATGCAAATATTCTGTCTTGATTTCGTTGAGAGATTGCTTTTCTAAATCACTCAACTCAGGTAAATCTTGCTGCCACTCTGAAAAAAAAAGTTCGTCGTCTACAAGTTGTAGCCCAAATTCATCGATGAGTTGGGCTAGGGTGATATCTTTTCCTTGAATAACTTGAACCATTTGTTAAACCTTTTTGCTAAATGGTAATTGCAGATAAAAGTCTTATTGCACTCCTAATGTACTTTCTTAATTTTTCAACCCCAAGCGATGCCCAAAATATTGACGATACAATTCACACAGTGGCACTACTTGATTACCTTGAAACTTAACTAACCCCATACTGCGGAGTTTAAACGCTTCAGTTGTGCCTACATCCACGGGGCGATTTGCCATCATCGCTTGTTTGACGGCAGCTAGCAATTCTGCATCTTCTTGCAAGTTCAGCCAATGGCGGCGTAAATGGTCACTGTAAGGCCCTTCCTCGGTTGCCGCGATTTTTTGCAGATTTTCCAGCGTCATCCTACTACGAGCAATTTCATAAAGCGCTACCCGCACTAAATAAGGATGACCACCCACGAGTGTCATTAATTCTTCAATTTGTGAGTCAGTCCAATTGAGTCCGTGACGCTGTACTAAGTCTTGTATTTGTGTTTGATTTAAGTCTAGTAACTCAATGGGTAAGCCGACATTAAAAGGCGACTGATTAATATTGAGCGGGATATAAACTTCCTTAGAATGCACAATTACCAACCGGAGATTTTTCCAAACTGTCTCATTCTTTGACTGCTCATGCCAAGCTCGTAGCAATCCAAAAAAATCAGCAGCAATTATGGGATGCTTGAAGACTTCATCGACTTCATCCAAACCTAAAGCTATGGGGCTATTAATGGCGGGTAATAAATACCGTTGAAAGTAATTTGTACATTTATTCTTGCTACCTAAAACACCCTTCCAATACTCGTCTAGCTTCTCTGGTAGATTCAATTCGTAAGTAATGCTGGCGCAGAACCACTGCAAAAACCGATCTAAATTACCGAGAAATTCTGCATCGGCTGACTGGAAATTTACAGGTGCTATCTGATAGCCATGTTGACTAGCATGATGGAGAACCCGCGACATGAGGGAAGTTTTGCCCATCTGCCGGGGAGCTTTGATGCGAACTAAGGCCCCTGGTTGCAGAATCGCTTCATAACAGTCTACCTCAATAAGCGATCGCTCCACATAAAAAGCAGAGTTGAGGGATACCTGCCCTTCTGGATTTTCTAAGGTGACTGCTGGTTTTATATCGGTATCTGGAATCGTTTCGTTAACAGAGTTAGCACCTTGGGGATTGTTCCGACTTTTCAACACTGGTGTGGAAGATTCTGGAATACTTTCTAAGTCAATAGCGCTACAGCCAAACTCATAAGCATCCTCATAAGACCTATCAGCACCTAGTGCATCATAAAAGCCTACCGCGAATTTAATTGCGGCGCGATCGCCAATTGCCCGATTCATCCCAACTACGCAGTTAATATTTTGATAAATTGCCTCAGCTTGCACCTGGCTATAGCAGGCATTTAATAATACACACTCAATTTTGTCTTTAAATAACTTAAATAGCCTTGCCAGTGACTCCGTACTCACCAGCTGCATTTCCCCTGTATTATTTTCCAAGGCTAAACTTGATTTCCTCCACCATGCCCAGAAAAATGGATGATATGAGGATTATGATCTAAAAGCGCACGCCGCAAATCGTCAGGACGCACTGCCCATTTAGTAATAAGTTCAAACTTATCTCGGCTGCGAGAGCGTTGCAACCCTTCCTGAATTTCCCTTACTTCCTCGTCCAAGCGAAGTTTATCTGTTGTCGTGGGATTAGCTGACACAATCAGGATTTTTTTCACAGCGCTATCAACTATTGAATGCAGTCTTCTGGCTTAGATGTAGTTTACTACAGCAGATAACTACACAATTACTGATACTGCATTACCGTTAACGAGTATTTGAACTGGATTCATCCACCTTTGAACTCCGTTGACGAGTATTTGATACTCATGCAAATTCCAGCAATTTTCACAAGCATCGAATACACATAATTGTAGGGGCACAATATATTGTGCCCCTACGCGTGTAGTCTATTCAATTGAAAACCGTTGTAACCCTTAGCCAGATGCAACCTAATTAATCTTAATTTCCGATTTTTTCTTGGCAATCAGAGCTTAAATCAAAACTTTGACATTCTCTAGCTTCCGACAATTGCCTAACCGTATTACCAGACTGATAACTTATCAAAGTTCCGGCAACCGCAGCCAGTGTAACAATAGTAGCTAGTCCCAACAAAGTAGCTCGTTTTCTAGCTTTAATTGTACTGATGAAATTATCTATCCCAGTGGCACTACCAACAACCTCAATTGTCCCAAGTGCTTTTAAAGCAATAGCCGCATTAGCATAACGACGTTTTCGGTTACGTTCCACCATTTTCATCAACCACCACCGGAAACGCGGACTAATTTGAGGAACTAATTGCTGGAAATTAAAGCGATAGTTATCATCAATTAATTTGCCAATCTCAACAGAACGGGTATTAGTAAGTAAGCAAATTAGCGTTGCTCCTAAACTATATAAATCTGATGCCTCAGTCAGAGAATGACCAAACTGTTCTTCTGGAGGCATAAAACCTGGAGTTCCGGCGACAAAGCTGCTCAGAGCTATTTTTGCACCCTGTATTCTAGCCAACCCAAAATCCACCAAGTAAGCATTTAGTTCTTCATCAACCAAAATATTCTCTGGCTTAATATCCCGATGAATAATTGAGGGAACTTGCTTTTGCAGATAAACCAAAATTTCTAAGATTGACAGAGCAATTTGCTTTATTTCTTCAGGACGAAAGCTGCTTTTTAAGCCTAAAGGCGGGGCATTTTTATATTCCTGCACTAGATAAAAAACCCCTGGTATTTCAAAAGAATCTATATAGCGAGGGATGCGAGAATGATTTAGTTGCTGCAAGATTTCGATTTCGCGCTCATAAGCTTTCACACCTGATAAATCAGCATCCGCACGAGCAAAACAAAATTCTTTAATCACTACCTGTTGCTTAGAGTTGAGGACATTAGCTAAATAAGTAATGCGTCCCCCTTCTCTATTGCGTCCTAGTTCACTGATGACTTGATAGCCAAGTTCTGAAAAATCTGGATGGTGATTTAAGGGAATTACCCTTTTATGTTTATTACGCACATCAAGCTCCATTACGCACCATACGAGTTTGATTCTGTCAAGGTGCAATTAGTAAAGATTAAGATCCACTCACCCAGATTGTTAGCTCTATTTCTATCTGCATAGGCCAAGGCGCATCGGCAGGAAGTTTTTTTGCATTCGCGTCTTGGCAAAAAATTCTTACCTTTGCGTTAGCCAATCGACAATCTGGGCATTGACAACATCTGGAACCTCATCGTGAGGACAATGACCGGCATTGGGAATGGGAACAATTTTGATTTTTTTGCCATTCTCCCGCGCCTTTTCGTAAATCTTGGCCCCGGTAATTGGTGTCCAAGGGTCGTCAGCACCCCAAATTACTAATAGAGGACGTTCGACTTTGGGCAAAAGTTCCTCTGGACTGGGGCCAGGAGGAGCTGTGAGAATAGATGCGAAGACTTGTTGCGCTCCTGGATCGCAAGAGGGAGTATAAAGTAAATCAACTAATTCATCGGTGACAGCTTGGCGATCGCGGTAAACTTGATAGAGGGTGCGGCGAATTTGGGCTTTTTGGCGGATGCGGTTATAGACAAATTTACCTGTAATTGGCGATCGCACAAACCGATTAAAAGCTGCCATCACCATCCGTAGCGGCGGGTTCAATTCGTGGGAACGATGACTCAATCCACCCGCAGAGTTAATTAAAATACCACCAGTAGCAATTTCTGGATGTTCTACCAGTACTATTAAGCTCAAAAGTGCGCCGATGGAGTTGCCAATAAATACAGCCGGTTCCTGGATGTGTTCTGTGCAAAAATCTTTTAGCAGTTCCACCCAAACTTCCACACTGTAATCAATGGGCGCTTTATCGGAACCGCCGAAACCTAAAAGGTCTATGGCAAATACTTGGTAGCCAGCATCAGCTAAAACTGGGATATTTTTGCGCCAGTGTCCAATGGAAGCGCCAAAGCCGTGAACCAGAACTAAAGGGCGTCCTGTACCCATGACAGTGTACTGAATTTTGTAACCCTGCCAAGTCCAAAAGAATTTTTCAAAGGCGTCTTGAGTTGGAAGCTGTTGTGTAGTTACAGTCATTAATAAGATTCATAAAGTGTTTCTTCAAATATAGTAATGTTCTCTGACCGAAATAGTGCTGAGTAACGAGTGCTGAGTAAAAAAGCAATAATCACACTCCTAACTCCTAACTCCTAACTCAGTACTCAGTACTCAGTACTCAGCACTGATGAGATGTTAGTTCCATCTACCCCAAGGGATTAATAAGTTGAGGGATATCAAATAGCCCTGTGACTTTTTAGACGAATGGTAGTGTGGGATGAAATACATAACTCAAAGTAACTTTGCTCAAATGAGCAAATTTGTTCTTGCTGCAACCTTTGTAGCAATATTTTCGCCAATATCTTCTGCCTATGCAGCTTTAGGGTTCTCTACCATCGTCGCTCAAATAACAGATAATTCCACAGAACAACAACTTTTAGCCCATAAAGAAGTAGAAACAAGGAATCACACCACTATCCAACGGCAAACTGTGATTACAGAAAGCCGTAACGTTTCGGTAAAAGCGAAAAAAACAGGTTTTAGCCTTGCCATTTGGCAACCATCTGGTAATTTTTCAGAAGTGATTGCTCGCATTTCTGTTAAAAGTAAAAGTGGCCAGGGCTATTTAAAAGAGCAGTTTTTGGGTGATTACAAGTACAAGATTAAGCAAAAAGCAAAATTTGTTAAGGGGTTAAAAGCTAGCGATCGCATCGTCGTGCGATTGTATGATGTTCAAAACCGTTTTATTGGCTACAGCGAATTTGAATGTTTGCCAGCAAATACCACAGTTAACCTGATTTTGTCAGCCAAACCTAGAGAATACCAAGTAGTTCGCACTGTTTATGGTGTTGATGCTGACCAAAACGGCACTATTGACGCAGGTACTAACACTTACGACTACTTCACCCAAGTCAGGAACCAACGTGTTATTTTCCTGAGCAGTTCCCAAACTTTTCAAGGTAGTCAGTTCCAAGTAGAAGGTTTGTCAAAAATTGCCGGAACCAGCGTTTATCCCGTCTCTTTTACTCAGGGTGATTATGCTTTAGTGCGTCAGTCCTTCGTGAATATCTTTAATTCCGACTTGGCAAAGGTTTTGCAAACTACTCCTGGCAGCTTGGTACAGGTGATTGAAGTCAGCGATAACTCTAGCTACGACATTAGCCAAATGCTAATGAATTATCGCCAAGTTAGACTGTCTCGCCCTTTCCAAGTTGAGTTTTCTGATATTTCTACAGACTACTGGGCTAAAGATTTTATTGCCGAATTGGCCTCAATGGAAATTCTCGAAGGTTTTCCTGATGGGACTTTCCGCCCGGATGCACCAGTAACTCGTGCCCAATTTGCGGCAATGCTGCGGAAAGCGTTTGCCAAGGGGAAAATTCGCCAAGCAGTAGCATTTAAGGATGTCTCAACTCGATATTGGGCATACAATGCCATCAGCGAAGTTTATCAAATGGGCTTTTTAAACACTGTTATTGGCAAGGATTTCAACCCCACTCAAAGGCTTTCTCGCCTTGATATTTTGGTAGCATTAGCGCGGGGATTAAATTATCAAAGCAGTGGTTCCACGGATACGATATTATCTGTTTATAGTGATGCAACTACTATTCGTAGTGAATATCGCAGTCTGATTGCTGCTTTGACACAACGCGGTATAGTCGTCAACTATCCCAACGTGAACTTGCTAAATGCTGAACGGGTAGCAACTAGGTCTGAAGTGTCTGCTTTGGTATATCAAGCTCTGTCTAGTACTGGACAGGTAGCAAACATCTCCTCGCAGTACGTCGTTGGACAACAACAAGTTGCAGTTGAGCAGCAGACTGAAACTTCAAGGGCGCGCATCAAACCGCGTCGCCATTGCAACCAAGGAATTGGTAATGGTGCTGAGGGTTGCGACCCAGGTAATTCCCGTCCTCACGGTGGTAGTAACGACGAAGGTGGACGTACCCCTGGTAATAAATAATATTTTCTTTTAAGAGACGCGATTAATCGCGTCTCTAGCTTGCTCGACTGTAAAACTAATTTCCTGACCATAGGAAATTTCTAATGTATGACCATCTGGGTCTTGAAGATAAGCCCAGTAACCAACCGGATGGCCCCAGTCATTTGGCCCAGCCAACAATATTCCCTCAGTGCGTGCCTCATTGCACAGGCGATCGATTTCCCCACGATTCTGATAAGCTACCCCAAGATGGGATTGTGGTAAAAGTGCGCCTTCTACTTTCGCTACTTTAATTAGGACAATCACAAAAGGTCTAGTCAGGTCACTAATCCAAGCAACATCTGATTGAGTCGCTTGATCAATGCGATGATGCACGACTGTCATCTGAGCATACTTTGCATAAAATGAGATACTTGCATCAACATCACTGACTGCAAGTGCAATGTGAGTAAAACCAAGATCGGACATAAAAAAACTCCGTGGTAGACTTGACCGGACGAATAGACCTCTTGCAAAAATATATTTTTGCAAGAGAGGGAAAAGGGTAAAGGTTAAAGGGAAAAGATTTTGAGTTTCTTTTACCTTTTCCCCTTCCCCTTTACCCTGACTTTTGCAAGAAGTCTAATGTAGGTATTGGACTGAGTGCTTACTAAGAAAGGTGACACCATTGATAATGAAGGTAGGCGTTATCTTCACAAAATTTATGTTTTTAACTTGGTTAGACAGCAACTCTTGGTTACTGGAAATCGGCGAGAAACGAATACTAATTGACCCTTGGCTGGTTGGTTCGTTAATTTTCAGCAATTTAGAATGGTTATTTAAAGGTTCGCGATCGCAAGAGCGCCCAATCCCAGATAATATCGATCTAATCCTTTTATCTCAGGGTTTAGAAGACCATACTCACCCACCAACACTTAAGCAACTCGACCACAGCATCAAGGTTGTAGCTTCTCCCAATGCAGCCAAGGTAGTACAGCAATTAGGTTACACTCAGGTAACAGTATTGCCTCATGGTGAAACTTTCACTTTAGATAATCAAGTTGAAATCAAGGCTTTCCCCGGCTCGCCCATTGGCCCCACTCTGGTAGAAAATAGTTATCTCCTCAAAGAATTGGAAAGTGGTTTAACTGTATACTACGAGCCTCATGGATATCATTCTCCACAACTTCAGCAAGCTGCACCTATCGATGTAGTGATTACACCGTTTATTGACATGACCCTACCTTTGCTTGGGCCGATTATTAAAGGGAAAAATAGTTCATTAGAAGTAGTAAAGTCGTTAAAACCTCAAGTAATATTACCTACTGCGGCTGGTGGGGATATATTCTTTGAGGGATTGTTGATGAAACTTATTCAGACTAAAGGAAGTAGTGAAGAATTTCGTTCGTTGCTAAAAGAGAACAATCTTTCAACGCAGGTACTTGAACCGAAACCAGGCGATCGCTTTGAACTACCATTAGAAAAACGAGCATTAGCAATCTAAGTTGCACCTAGCCCTAGCGATTACAAATCGAGGTTTTCAACCCGCGCAGGCGGGTTTCGTCTGTATAGCCGCGACTTCTAGTCGCCAGGGCTAATTTTGTTACATAGCTGAATTATCTTGCATATACACTTGTCTAATCGGAAAAGGAATTTGAATTCCTGCTTGCTGATAGCGCTTGTGTAATTTTTTTACAAACAGATGTTTCCCAATACGCTGATCGAAGTATTCACTAACGCGCATATAAAGCGTAAAATCTATACTAAAATCATTAAAAGTATGAAATCTGATATATGGTTCATTTTCTTTTAAATCCGGTGCAATTTCTTGCATAACTTCCTTGGCAACTTCTACAGTCACTTTTTCAACTTGTTCTAAATCGCTATCATAACTGACACCAACATCCATTGTTAAAGTAATTTCTTTTGCAGGTAAATGATAATTTGTGAAAATCGCAGAAGACAACTTAGAATTGGGAACAATGACTACATTATTTGAAATTTCTTTAATCGTCGTATTGCGCCAAGAAATATCTATCACATATCCCTCATGTCCAGCATCTAATTTTACATAGTCTCCGGTTCTAACTTGCTTAGAAATAATTAAGTAAAAACCAGAAAACAAATTTGCCAGTGTGTCTTGAAGTGCCAAACCAACTGCTAAACCACCAATACCTAAAGTAGTAACTATTGGTGTAATTTGAACACCTACCGTTTGCAAAATGATTAATGTTCCCAAAACTAAAACAGTAATCTTAGCAAGGTTAGAAATTAGTGATGTGGGAACCCCTTCTGCTCTACGAATATATAAATTAAGAAAACCAGCAGTCAATTTGGCTAAAACTAGCGTTACAGAATACAGCAATGCAATCGTCAAAACTTTTTGCAGTACGATCGCAATATCAGGTCTTAGGGGTGCGCTCAAAATTGCCCAAAAAAAACCGGCAATGACAAACCAAATAAATGTCATGCGGTGCAGAGAGTAAAATATAATATTACCCCCGGCAATTCGTTTATTCTTAACGAATATTTCCAGCTTTTTGAAGATAACTTTTTCACCAATTATTCCAGCCAATAAGCCAGCTAGAATAAATGCAATCGGTATAATCCATTCCATCATATCAATTCTAAATTTGAAATTTTAGATTTAGGAGAGCAGCATTTTTGCTGTGATTATGGCTAAATTTTAGCTTGTTAGTTGTCGGATTAGCTGCTTGAGATTTTCTTTCCTTATGGACTTGCCAATTATTTACCACCCAGATTACATTGCTCCTCTACCTGAAGGACATCGCTTTCCGATGTCTAAATTCCGACAACTCTATGAATTGCTGTTAGCCGATGGTGTAGCGAATCAAGAACAATTTCACACCCCTGAACTTCCGCCACTAGAATTGATAGAGTTAGTCCATACCCCAAGCTACGTTCAAGCTTACTGTGAAGGAACCCTAGACCCCAAAGCACAGCGACGCATTGGTTTGCCTTGGAGTCCAGCATTAGCAAATCGTACTTGTGTAGCGGTAGGTGGTACGATACTGACTGCAAAACTGGCACTAAGTCAGGGTTTAGCTTGTAACACGGCTGGTGGAACTCATCATGCCTTTCCTAGTTATGGGTCTGGTTTTTGTATTTTCAACGATTTAGCGATCGCCTGTCGCGTTTTACAAAAATTTGGACTCGTCCAAAAAATCCTCATTGTCGATTTGGATGTCCATCAAGGAGACGGTACAGCTTTTATTTTCCAAGACGACGATAGCGTTTTTACTTTCTCTATGCACTGCGAAGTCAATTTCCCCGGTACTAAACAAAACAGCGATTTGGATGTTCCTTTGCCGGTGGGAATGGAAGATGACGCTTATTTACAAACCTTGGCGAATTATCTATCAGATTTATTGTCTAAAGTCAAGCCAGACTTAGTATTTTATGATGCTGGTGTTGACCCTCATATAGGCGATCGCTTGGGAAAATTAGCCCTTACCGATGCTGGCATTTTTCGCCGGGAAATGCAGGTTTTGAGTACCTGTATGAGTAGCGGTTATCCCGTCGCCTGCGTTATTGGCGGCGGTTATGCTGATGACATGAAATCCCTAGTTTGGCGTCATTCTCTGCTGCATCGTGCCGCCAGTGAAGTTTACCATCAGTACAAACTATAGTAATTTAATAAATACTACTTAAACTCGTAACGTATTTAAACGCAGAGTCTTACCAAATTTAACTCATAGCAAATCGCACTAAAATAAACTTTGCGCTCCTCTGCGCTCACCTCTGCGCCCCTTTGCGTTTAAATTTAACCCCTCATTTTCCACGAATTTACAAAACTGGATGAACAACGGTAAACTCAGAATTTACGAACTAGCAAAAGAACTAAATTTAGATAGCAAGAAGCTATTATTAATTTGTGAAAAACTTAAAATTGCAGTCAAAAGTCATACCAGTGCAATTCCCGAATCCGATGCAGAACGCATTCGTGTAGCGATAAATAAACTAACAGCAAAATCCTCGAAAACTAAAACAACCTCTGAAGATTGGGGCTATATGTTTATAGCTTCAGCAATAGATAGCTTCATCCGCCATCTTGAAGGGGAAACCGCTCTTAAATCATATCCTGAATTTAGAGAGCGCCGCGATCGCGCCAATGAATTAATGTATGAATGTGTAGGGAAAAAGCCTTCTCTCTTTTATGTACGTCGTAAAGGTGCAGGCAAAGAAGCAAGAGAAGAAATTTGGGATTTGACCATAGCAACAGATTCTGATGATTTTCAGTTACCTACAAGACTTGAGAAGCTCAGAAAAACATTAGGATTTAGAGCGGCTGTACCAAAAGATGGACGGGGAGGTTTAAAAATACTATCGGCTCAGTTATTACAGCTCTCACGGGGACACGTCGATAGCTATGCGATACCTTGTCGCTTACGTTTGCTACCTAATCATCAGCATCATCTCGACATTGCACCCACGACCTTGAAACGCATTGCAGCCGCACCAGTTTGTGGCGAAAATGTCCCTACAGAAGATCAGCTTAAAGCTTGGAAAGCGTTTTTGCAAATTGAAGAAAAAATTGCGAAAGCGCGTCAGTTTTGCGTGCGTTACGTAAGTCATAACTATAACTTCAAAAGACGGATTAGTTTTGAAATAGATGTAGGCTCAGCCACCCTTGACGGCTTTTATCAAAATTCCCTCGATGTAGAAAACTTCTGGGAACGAGCAAGACGCACAAAAAACGAAGATTTAAAGCTTTTTGAAACTGCTCCCGTCGGCAAAAATTGGATTAGCGGTCGTCAATTAGGGACTGTTGAAGAAGTTGACCCCAACCGTTGTGTTATCAGCCTCCGACTAGAACGCGACTTAGCTGAATTCATGGCAGCAGAGCGTTATAAGTTGCCAGATACAGGATTTTTGTGTTTTGAGGCAGTTGGTGATATTCAGCAGATTCAGCGTAAGAAAAAAGCTTTAGATGATTTGAATAACGGTTACACCCAAAATCCCTATTTGGGTAACTTTTTATTCGATGCTTCTCAGGCTAGACAAATCAAAACAACTGTTGAACTTCAACCACAAGATTTATTATTATCTTCTGCAAATCCTGGTCAGAAAGCAGCAGTGGAAAAGGTACTTGCCGCTCAGGATCTTGTTCTCATCCAAGGGCCACCGGGTACTGGGAAAACTACCGTAATTGCCGAGATTTGCTATCAAATTGCCCTTCGCGGTGGACGCACTCTAATTGCTTCTCAAGCCAATTTAGCAGTGGATAACGCCCTGAGTCGATTAGTTCACAACCCAGTGATTCGGGCTGTACGCAAGGGGAGAGCCGAAAAAGTTGGGGAAGAAGGACAGCCATTTCTAGAAGACCAAGTGATTGGCAGATGGCTAGAAAATACTGCAACTGACTGTGAAAATAATCTGACTCAACGGCTGGAAAATATTAAAATTTTCACTCAATTACTGGCATCATCACAAAGATTTGCAGCCTACTTCCAAGCAGAGGAAGAATTTAATCATCAACAAACTAAATTCAATAAAAATAAGGTAAAACTAGAGGTAAACTTTCAAAATCAAGAAAAATATTACAACGAAACTGTAGAAAGACAGAACGAGGTTGAATCACTAATTACAAAATTAGAAAATATATTAAATACTTTACCAAATATCAACTGGGAAGCTTCAGAAGTTACAGATTTTTTGCCACTTCTTAAACCCTATACAGAAGGTAACAGTTTAGTAGAAGAATTTTTAGCAAATGTTCGTCAAACCATCAAATATACTGATGAACTTGGCTTTGTGCGTCCAGCGCTTGGTGCTTTTGGTTTAGCGGTTTGGTTGCGTGAAACTGTAGCAAGAGAAATTTCTGGATTTAAAACTGCTTTGACTTATGCTCAGGAGGCAAGTAAAGCCATCTTAGAAGTTGCGGCATCAGTGGAGGTTGTCAAACAAAATTTCGCCTCATTAAATCAGTTACAACCAAATTATCAGCAATATCTTGCCAAACTGCAAAATATACAGCAAACAATCCAGATATGGCAAAATCGCCAACGGGAAATAGATTACATTATTTCAGCAGTTAAAGAATGGAAATCTACAGCACATTCTCATCTCTATCAAACTTTAAAAGAATGTCATCAATCAGGTTTACCACTCACAGAAAATTTAGTTGACTTACCGCTAGGTTTGTTGATGTTTGCTAACACATTAAAACTACCAATAGTACCAAAAAATTATAAAATAAATTTACCTGAATGGGAAGTATTAGCAAAGGCGATCGCTTATGAAATAGACGGAGGTTTTACTGATAGACAGGGGAAACAGCATAATTTCAGCTATTTTTTACAACAAAACTTTAGTCAGATTCCAATGGTGCTATCAAAGAGTGATACCTACGGTGGGCAAAGCCTACGCACCCAATGGCAAGAAACCTATCAACAGTTCAACAACTATCAGCTACTCAACCCCAAACAGCGAAAATTACTAGTTGAAAATACCCAGGTTTTTTTAGTTAGAATGCAACGGACTTATGGCGCATCATGGGAATGGAATAACATTGATTCTACTCTCACCCGCCTTACAGAAGAATTGCTAGATACTATCCTTGCAAATGCGCGTCAATGCGTTTTAAAAGTCAAAACCGAAACTGAACAACAGCTTCAACATCTACAACGACAATTAAATGAACTTCAGAAAAATGAAGTTAGCCAACAGCAAATATCTATTACTCAAGCTGAGGTAGAAAAAGCACAGCAAGATGCTAATTTCCAACTTGGACAAGCTATTAATATCTTGCAAGAGCTTAATCAAAAAAATATCCCCGCTCAATTACGTATTCTAGTTGAAAAATATCTTGCAACACAATCAAATATTTGGGAGCATCCCCAAGAATTTGCAAATCAAGTAAATTTTTGTATAACTTCTATTAGTCAGCTTGAAACTTTAATCTCATCATTAGAACCTTTTGCTGTACTGGAGATAATTAAACATTATTTAAATGAGCATTTATCAAAGCTAAAAGTAGAAACTGAAACTTCTCTACAGCAACTTCAGAAATTACAAATTAATCTACGTGAGATAGAACAAAAATTACAACCACAGCCATCAGAAAACCTAAGAGAAGAACGAAGCTGGTGGTTGACAGAATGGCAAACAATACCTGATAAATTTAAACCAGAAAATTCCCAAGCCGACTTATTTAGTATAGAGTTTTTACGCAATATCAATACTCAGTTTGAATCTTGGCAACAACAACTCCAGACAGACGAAACTTATCTCAATAAATATCAGAATTTTGTTCAAGATTGGATAGGAAAATTAAGAGAGCCAACTGAAGGCGATCGCGATGATTTAAGGCGCATTTATTTAGATAATGCTAATGTCGTCGGTATCACCTGCGTTCAAGCTGCAAATAGAGGGTTTTCGGAAGAATTCAAATCATTTGATGTCGTTATCATTGATGAAGTTAGTAAATGTACTCCACCAGAGTTACTAATCCCTGCATTGAAAGGCAAAAAGTTAGTTATGGTAGGAGATCATCGGCAATTACCACCCATGCTTGATACTAGCACTTTAGAAGAAGTTGCCCAAACAATAGGCAATACAAGAGACGAACTACAATTCTTAGAAGAATCACTATTTAAAAGTCAGTTTGAATCTGCTGATGAAAGCATTAAACAAATGCTAACTACACAATATCGAATGCATCCATTTATTATGGGAGCAATCAATCAGTTTTATGAGGGTAAACTAGAATCTGGGATTTTGGAACCTGACACAAAACGCGCACATCATTTAGCAGATGAAATTATCCGAGAATCTCACCATATTCTCTGGGTAAAAACGCCTATTGAGAATCAGTTTTTAGAGCAAAAAAATGGAACTTCTTACTTTAATACTCCAGAAATTGATGCGATTGAACGTTTGTGTCAGCAGTTTGAGAATACTTGGGCTTCTAAAGTTGCTAATGGTGAACCCAAAAAAGAAATTGCCGTAATTACATTTTATGGCGCTCAATTAAGAAAAATTGATGAGCGTTTGCAATCTGAACTTTTCCCTTCCCTAGAAATTCGTACTGGTACTGTAGATAGATTTCAAGGTATGGAAAGACCTGTTGTAATTGTCAGCATGGTTCGCAACAATAGTAAAGGAGATGTGGGATTTGCCAAGAAGCCAGAACGGGTTAACGTTGCATTTTCCCGCGCTCAAGAACTCCTGATAATTGTGGGTTGTCATAATTTATTTACCCATCAATCAGGTAAAGTCGGAAGTATGTATTCAGAAGTTTCAAATATTGTCAGTCTTCATGGAGGTTTCGTTGATGTTTCTCGCCTCTTCAGCTAAATCTGTGGTGTAGCCCCCCGCACGTTTTGTGCGAATCGACAAAAAACCTAAATTTCATAAACCGTAACTTGGGCTAAGTATCTTAACGGAATTTGCTCTTAGAGATAGAAATATCGTATTTCTGCGGTCGATAATGTAGCATTTGATAGCTATTCTAAGAAAAGCACTGAGACAAGACAGCGCTGAGTAATTAGTTAACTTCTTTATGCTTTACCGTCTAGCGTTAACCTCTAGCCTGGTGCTGGCAAGTGCATTAAGCTTGCAGGCATTCGCTCTAGATCGAGCTGTGCTAGCTCAAAGTGCAGATGTTCCGTTCAGTGGAACAGTTCCAGCTGAAGCTACCTTTATTTCTTCTGCCCCTGGCACTGCTGAACCAACTATTTCTAGCACTTCTAGTGGAATTGCGACAAATCTTGAATCACAAACTCCTGCCACTATCGGTGTGCAAAGCAGCACATCTGCAACTGTTACTGTTTCTCCTCCCAAGCTTGTATCTGGCCCTAGTCCCGATCCATCTGGGACAACGCACATTGGCTTTTTAAAATTTGGTTCGACCAATGTTCGCAGTGATGTTGGTGGTGGAAGCGCAACTTTGCCAGCAGGTAACACCAATCTAGAGGTGAATTTGTTAGTAGAACGACCAGTAGCGTTTACGCCAGGAATTTATACCTACGTTGTTACCTTAACTATCGCACCATAACTGCTTTTCTTGTTGATGCTTCGTTTGATTGAACTCTAATTCATTTGAGAAGGATTTAAAAATGATTCGTCGTTCTTTATTAACCGCTGCTTTGATAATTGTTGGTTCTGTTGCTGTTGCACCCAAAACAATGGCACAAACTGCTGATGTTCCTTTTACAGGAAATGTCGGTGGTGTCTGCAACTTCGATCAAATTATCCCTGGTAAATTGGGACTCAACCAGCCGACTAATGCAACTGCACTAGCGGGAGGATTTACTGGAGGGCAATTTGGTAAGGTTTTTGTTAGCTGTAATCAAGGTGCCAGAGTGAGTATATCTCAGCCACAGCAGACCGGAGGCCCTGCGTTTACACCTATGTTCTCTGCCGGACATATCAACTCATCTTTTGGTAGTACGAGTTCTCAGGGTGGTAGTCCTGTGTTACTGCCCCCTGGTAGCGGTTTGCCTTTGGATATAGACATGATCGTAGATAAGGGCAGTCCCCTTCTTCCTGGAAACTACAGCTATGTAACAACCTTGACTATCGTGCCATAGTCTAAAATTTTTCCCGTTTCCTTCAGATTGATTGAGAAAAATAATTGCTGAATATCTTGTCGCTAGAGAATAAATTTTCAAGCGGCAAGATATTTTTCTGATTACCCAGAGATAAAATAACCCTGCTTTTGGGAATTATAAATCAGGAATTAAATTTACAATCCCGCCATATTTATAAATATGCTCAATCATAATTGGCGCTCTCTAGCTGCTGTTAGTGCTGGCTTATTCGCCCTAATTTTGTTTCCTGTTGCTGCTAAAGCACAAATGAGCGTTTCTCCTCTGGTGATTGAAGCCAAGGCGGAACGCGGACAAGCCCAAGGAATGATTACAATTTCCAATACCAGTAAGACTCCTTCTCGGATTCGGATCTATGCTCAACCTTTCACATATAGCCGCGATACAGGGTTTCAAACCTTATCCTCTAGTCCCAATGACCTGACAAAATATCTGCAATTCTCACCGCGTGAGTTGACTGTCAAACCAGGAGAAGTTCGGCGGGTGCGCCTCATTAGCCGCTTGGCTCCTAATTTACCTGATGGGGAATATCGTGCGGTAGTGTTTAATGAAACTCTCAGTGAATCCAAAGATGCTGCTGGTAATAACGTTACTTTGGTGGCACGAATTGGCGTGACATTCTACGTCAGAAAAGGCAATCTTTCTCCACAATTAGCGATTGATAGTGCCAGCTTTAACCCAGAGCAAAAACAAATTCAAATTTTAGTTCGCAATCAAGGTCAAGCAACTGTTCTCCCTAGTTTAAATTGGACTTTGCGCCAAGGGCAAACTGTTATCAAAACTGGGCAGGTAGATACTAATGCTGTGGTGGCAAATAGCGATCGCAATTTCTTATTAAATTACCCCAATAAAGACCAACCAGCCCTCAAACCCGGTCAATATCAGCTAAGTGGTGAGTTGTTTTGGGGTGAAGACAGTAAAAAAACTAAGTTGCCCTTCAATTTAAATATTACTATTCCTACACAAACAGCGGCATCAAATAAAAAATAGCTTGTGTAAAAATTCGTAATTCATAATACTTCGGCTCCCTTCTCTACGAGAGGCTGCACTTCGACTACGCTCTGTTACCACGCCAACGGCTTCTCTACGAGACGCTACGCGTTAGCGGAGCTTTCGCTTTAGCGATACGCTCAGGGCAAGACGCTCAGTACAAGTTCGTAATTTGTAATTAATAAATTCAAATTAAATCTGGCATCTTTAGCCTGATTTGGGAGAATTAGTCTGGCTGTAAAATACAGGATTAATATATATAATTTTGCCTGGTACGTGGGAATTATATGTTGTAGACACATTGCATTGCAATGTCTCTATTTTTAATAAATTTCTTGAGAAATGAAAATTTTGTGCAACTTCGCTTATTAACTAGTATAAGCAAATGTCTGCTAGCTGCGATCGCTATTATCTGTCAAATTACGATCGCCCCAGCGAAGGCAGATACACCTGCGATTTCAAATCTACAAACGCCCACAACTGACCAATTAGCGAAGGATTCTGAATTTAAAGTTTTTCCCGTAGGATTGAATGTAGGGAACCGCAATGTCAATCCTAGCGTTTTAGTGCGCGGTCAAGAAGATGGTTCTGAAGCAATTGATTTTGCAAATTGGCTCTTACCCTATGATGCTGTAATTCAAGGATTAAAATTAAATATTACCACTTTACCTGATGGTCAATTAGAAGTGCGATCGCCTGGTGTTGTGACTCGCATCGACCCAACAAAACTTCGCACCGATCCAGAATTAGGATTAGTCTTGACAATCCAAGATTTACAAACTCTCTTTGGCGTAACGGCAAAATTTGATATCAATGAATACGCCATAGTTTTAGATGTTCCAGGATTAGATCAATCTACTGGCAAACTAGCAGAAACGGAAACTCCGATTCAACTGGAAGGATTACCACACATTGCACCTCAAAAGTTTAGTGTCGCCGCAATTGAACAAAAGGTAAATGCTAGCGGTAGTGCTACCAGATCGACAAACTATAGAGGTGATTTTCTGGCTGTTGGTAGTGTTTTTGGTGGTTCGTGGTTCATCCGCACCGATCAACCAAATTTAGAAAATCCGCAAACTTGGAATATTGCCGAAGCGCAGTTTCTTCGACAAACTAATTCAGCTGATTATTTTGTAGGTTCCCAGCCAACGTTTTGGCAGAATCAAGGAACAGGAGACTATTGGGGTTTTACATCCATTCAACGACAGGGTTTTGTACCACCTCAACCCTTCGGTGGTGGTTCTTCCGATCCTCGCCAACGGTTACAAGCAGATGCTATTGGACGGACAATTTCTGGTAAGACTGAACCAGGTACATTAGCGCGGTTGGTACAAGGTTTTGGCGATCGCGTAATTGCCGAAATTTTAGTTGATTCGTCTGGCATTTACCGCTTTGAAAATATTAAAAGCCAAAATCAATTTTTGGGCAACAATTATCGCATCTTGCTGTATCCCCAAGGGCGACTCACCGCCCAACCAGAAATTCAAGAGGCCACTTTTTCGACAGTACTAGGACAATTGCCAGCAGGTGCTTCAGCATTAATCGTTTCTGGTGGGTTACGACGGGATTTTGTGGGAAATCAAAGTCTGTTGGGCAACTTTTCTGACTTTCGGGGCGGAGTTGCTGGGCGTTGGGGTTTATCAGAAAATCTGACAGTAGGCTTAGGTGGAGTGTACGACGAATCGCCTAGAGCCTTAGCAGAATTATTTTGGCGTCCGGGAAAGTTACCTTTGCAAGTAGCAGTTTCAGCACTGACGGGTAATAAGTGGGATGTGAATACAGATATTCGCTATAATCCATTTTCTACCTTGAGTGCTGCATTTATTAGCGATCGCTTGTCTAGCCGTTTTAATCTAGATTGGCGAGTTTTGCCTCAATTCACCTTATTCACTAGTACTGACACAGCTGATGCGACATCTGGCGGTATGCAAATTAACTGGAGTGGCAAAGATGCCTTTACCTTTGCCCGTATCAGCTTAGATACTAAAAACCGCCTGCGCTGGAATTTGCTGCAACGTCTTGGGAGACTAGAATTAACGCAACGCGGTAACGAAATTGGCAGTTTGTCGGAACTGACTTACAAATTTTCTAAAAACAGCTTTTCTAATGGTGGCAGCGCACTGCTGTTAAATTATGAAACACAGAATCAAAATCGTAGCGACAGCTTGCTAAGTGTGAGTTGGCGGTATCGTTCACAACAACAGGCGATTGATGGTAGTTATCGGTGGGAAATACAGTTGGGTTATGGCACTGGTTCTCAGGGTAATGGACTACTAGCAACATTATCAACAACAGTTTTACCAGGTTTGCTATTACGGGCGCGCTATCAAGGAGTATCGGCAAGTTCCGATGAAGCAACTTTCAGCATAGATTTAGCTTCTAGCCTGAATTTACAAGGGGGTATTAGTCCAGGCGATCGCCGTTCTAATTATTTCCGTACACAAGGCGGACTGTCAATTAAGCCATTTTTTGACCGGAATAATAACGGCAAACAGGATAGAGGCGAGGAAGTTTATACAGATAACGCTGATTTATTGTTGACTTTGAATAATAAACCGCTGAAGTCGTTTTTACCACAAATCCAGAGCGATTGCACTTTAGTACGGATGTCTCCCGGCGTTTATCGCCTCGATCTCGATCCAGCAGGTTTACCGCCTGATTGGCAGGCTGCGGCTGAATCTTTAGCCGTTGATGTGATTGCGGGGAGTTATACCCCTGTGATGATTCCGCTAATTCGTTCTTACACGCGATCGGGGGTAATTACGGATGCTCAAGGCCAAGCGATCGCAGGCGCACGTGTAGAAGCTATACAACCAGATCGGGGGACTCGGCGTTTTTCTGTTACCAACGGTGCTGGAGTCTATTATTTAGAAGGCTTGCCACAAGGTAAATACACTCTACAAATCAACGGTAAATCTTCTGGTAGCTTAACATTGGAAGAGTCTTCTGAGGCATTCCAAGAGCTTAATTTACAACAGCCGTCAATCCCCTAGGGCGTGTCATATCATGTCCGCTTGGTTGCTTATTAAACCTGAAGAACCCCACCCCGCCAAAGCTGTGCTTTGTCTCCCCTCCCCGCAGGCGGGGAGGGGGTTGGGGGTGGGGTTATTTTATTATGGGTAATTTGACGGACATGATATCATCTATAAAGAGTGTCTGCCTCCGTAACCTCATACTTCATACAAAAGAAAACTGCTGTAAAATCCTCCCCGTACTTGAAGTATGAGGAGGATTCAATTATCCCAAATTAGCAATTATCAATATTGCTAAGTAGGTCAACCTAATTAAACATAAAACGTTCAACTTGGTACTGACCTTGCAC
>NZ_JAVRCS010000061.1:0-23602 GCF_034530635.1 Nostoc sp. EspVER01 | reverse complement strand
ATTTCCCTTTACATTTTCCCATAAATGATAAATCTTCCAAAACTGGATGCTCCCGTTTTAAAGAAATTAGTAGCCAGAATAATATAATTATTTTTCAACACGATTCTCAGCATAGTCCTTCTTTTCCGAACTATGTCAAAATAAATGTTTTACAGTAAAAAACTGGAAATTACTTACAAAGTAAAATACATTTTACACAAGGAGATATCAGTGAGCTTTTCTAAAGATTTTAGTAACAATAATCAATTAAACATATCTGAAACTGAAACTAATTTATTTGTCAATAATTCAGAATATCCTGTTGATTTTTCTGATTTTTATAAGTCAATCCATTTATTAGTTTTATCTGCTGAAACAGAATCTGCGTTGGAGATGGTCAGCAATAATATAGTAGAATTTCTCAAAGAGAAAACTGAAATTAATATTGCCAATTTAGCTTATACTCTACAAATGAATTGCCAGGCGCTTAATTATCGCCGGATAGTTGTATGTAATAATGCCGAAGAAGCAGTATGCGCGTTAACTACCAGAGATCCTCAACGTGTATTTAGCAGTAGTACGCAAGCGACTAGCTACAGTACTATGGCTTTTATGTTTCCAGGACTAGGAGAACAATATGTCAATATGGCTCTACAGCTTTATCAGCTTGAGCCAAATTTCCGTAAGCACATCATTTATTGCTCAGAAATATTAAAGCCTCACTTAGGTTTCGATTTGCGAGATGTACTTTACCCAAAAGGAGCAAAAGTAGAGCTTAGCTCGCAGGCAAGCAATCTGACCTCAGGTATAGCTGTAGGTTTTAATTTGCGACAAATGCTAGGGCGTACTCAAGTAGAAAGAGACGTATATAGTGAAAAGTTGAATCAAACTGATATTGTTCAACCAGCACTGTTTGTCATCGAGTATGCATTAGCTCAAATGTGGATAGCATGGGGTATTATGCCTCAAATACTAATTGGTTACAGTCTTGGTGAATACGTTGCGGCTTGTTTAGCTGGAGTTTTATCTCTTGAGGATGCTTTGACTTTAGTTGTCAGAAGAAGTCAACTCATTCAACAGTTGCCTACTGGGGCCATGTTAGCGGTATCTCTGTCAGAATCGGAACTAGAACCACTGCTTACTGAGGATATCTGTTTGTCTGCTGTCAATGGCCCCACACTGTCTGTAGTTGCAGGTAGTGTAGAAGCCATAGCGAAGTTAGAGCAACAGTTAATTAATAATGGAATAGCCTGTAGACAAATACAGACCAGCCATGCTTTTCATTCGCCTGTCATGGAAGCAATCATGGATCCTTTTATAGAGCTAGTCAATAGCTTTGATCTTAAACCACCTGAAATTCCATACATTTCTAATGTTACAGGCAAGTGGATTACACCAGCAGAAGCAACCGACCCCCATTACTGGGGTAAACATTTGTGCCAAACGGTACGTTTTGCTGATGGCATTGAAACATTATGCCAACTACCCCATTCTATTTTTTTAGAGGTTGGGCCTGGACAAACACTAGGTAGTATAGCTTTGCAACATCCAGCTAGCACCAATGTTACTCAGAAATTAGTATTTTCCTCATTACCGAATTCTTATAATCAACAGTCAGAATTTGCCTTTATATTTAAGACGCTAGGTAGACTTTGGCTTACAGGAATATCAGTAAATTGGTCTAAATTTTATGCTGGTCAGGATCGTTCTATACTTCCTTTACCTACTTACCTCTTTGAAGATCAGCAAAAAAGGGTAGAAGTTAAGAAAAAAGAATCATCACTAAATACCTCACATTTAAAAGAGCAAAATTCATCTCAATTAGGTCAAGAGCAACGTATACGCTTAAATTTACAAAATAACTACCTTGCGCCCAGAAATAATACAGAGCAAGAACTTATTGAAATTTGGCAGCAAGTTTTCAAGTTGGATCAAATAGGTGTTTATGATAATTTCTTCAGTTTAGGAGGTCATTCTTTAATAGCTATTCAAATAATTTCTCAAATCAAGAATAAATTTTCCAAAAAAATACCTTTAAGTACTATATTTGCAAATTTAACTGTGGCTGATTTAGCTAAAACTATTGCAGAAGATTTATTAGCAAAAGGTAAAACTCTAGACACAGAAAATATAGAAAATTTAGAATCTTTATCAACAAATAATTGGCAGTTAGAAAATGAACTTAGGGCTCCTAATTGGCCTACTTATAAATTAGCAAATGGCATAGAAATTATTCATCAAAGCAAAGCTGAGACAGATCATTTTTACGAGGACATTTTTGAACATAGAGTTTATGCTAAAAACGGTATTACACTCTATCCAGGAGATTGTATTTTTGATGTAGGTGCCAACATCGGTCTATTTACGCTTTTTGCAGATCAAGAATGTAGTGATGCTACAATCTATGCTTTTGAACCTTCACCTCCTACTTTTGATATTTTGAAAGCTAATACATCTAAATGTAGAGGTAAAATAAAGTTTTTTAATTGTGGTTTATCGAAGGTAAATAAAACAAGTACATTTACCTTTTACCCTAACAGTTCTGGTATGTCCTCCTTCTATCCCAATGAAGAAGAAGAAAAGCAGATTTTAAAAACAATCATGGTCAACCAACAAAAAGCAGGAATGGTTGAAATGGATCAAGTCTTACAATACACAGAAGAACTATTAGAGGAGCGCTTTAAGAGTAAAACCTTTACCTGTGAATTAAAAACTATTTCCGAAATTATTAGTGAAAATAATCTTGATCGCATAGATTTGCTAAAAATTGATGTACAAAAAAGCGAATTTGACGTGCTTTTAGGGATCAATCAAAATGATTGGCAAAAAATTAGACAAATTGTAATTGAAGTACATAATGAAGCAAATCGTTTAGCTCAAGTTAGCTCATTATTAAGCGGCAAAGGTTATAGTATTGTAGCAGAGCAAGATAGCTTGTACACAGCTACAAATATTTATAATCTTTATGCAATTCGGGTTCCAGAAATGCAAACATAAAAATTAAAACTATTAACTTTTAAAACTAATTCTTCTAAGAAGAAGAAGATAGTTTATTTTTTAGGTAAAGTAAATGGATAAAACGTTAGAAAATTTTAAACCTTGGAATGTATTAATTATTTCTGCTGAAACTAGTTCAGATTTGGAGGTAGCTACTAAAAATTTGATTAACTACTTAAAACAGTCTACTGATGTGAGTTTAACTGACATAGCTTACAACAATCAAGTTAGTCAAAAAGCAGTTAACTATCGGCGAATGCTTGTTTGTAATAGCCATGATAATGCAGTAAATGCCTTAGAAACATTGGATCAGAAACGTATATTTACCAACTTTCAAGAAGCGAAAATAAGACCTATCGTGTTTATGTTTCCAGGGCAAGGCTCACAATACATAAACATGGGGCTTGAACTTTATCAAGTCGAGAAAACATTTCAAGAACAAGTTGATATTTGCTCGGAATTATTAAAAGCTGATTTAAAAATTGATATTCGCCAGATAATATACCCTAACAAAAAACATATCAATGAGGCGAAACAACAAATAAAACAGACTTTAATTGCACAGTCTGCATTATTTACAATTGAGTACTCTTTGGCTAAATTATGGGAAAAATGGGGTATACGTCCTCAAGCAATGATAGGTCATAGTATTGGCGAATACGTTGCTGCTTGCCTGGCTGGAGTTTTTTCTTTAGAAGAAGCATTAAAATTAGTAGCTGCTCGTGGTGAGCTTATGCAAAAGCTACCTGGTGGTACCATGCTTGCTGTCCAGCTTTCCGAGAACCAAGTTCTCCCACTTTTAGGTAAAAGGCTCTCTTTAGCTTCGATTAATGGGCCAAACCTCTGTGTGATTTCAGGTCCCAAAAATATGTTAGAGGAATTGGATAACCAGTTAAGTGATCAAGGAGTAATTTGTCTTTGTTTGGACACCTCCCATGCTCCTCACTCATCTGAAATGGATTCCATACTATCATCATTCCAATCATATGTAGAAAAAGTAACTCTTAAAGTACCACAAATACCTTATATCTCTAATGTCAGTGGTACTTGGACTCACGTAACAGATGTAACAGATCCTAAGTATTGGACTAGACATATGCGCCAAACCGTGCGTTTCTCACAAGGTTTGGAGGAAATTTTTCAAAACCCAAACTATATTTTGCTAGAAGTTGGTCCTGGGAGAACTTTAAGTGCAATGGCAATGCAACATCCAAAATGTACTTCTGAAATGATACTTTCTTCATTACGTCATCCATATGAAAAAGAATCCGATGTTGCATTTTTACTAAACACCCTTGGACAGATCTGGCTGGCTGGAGTACAAATTGATTGGTCTAGACTTTATACAAATGAACAAGACTATCGATTTTTAACTTCATCTTAGGCATAAATCTTTTTTAAAATAAAAATAGCTATATAGCGATATTTAAGATTTGTTTTTATTATTAAATTAGTAGAATAAATAGGTAAAGTTTATAAAAAATATTAAAGATTTATAACTTTTTATTTAAACCTAAATTATGATAAAATTAAATGATAGTACTTAAGTTAAATACTTATTAAGTAAAGTATTTAAACAGCCTTTCCAAAAAATTAATAACTCCAGTCAGCATCGTAAATTTTGGTGATAATTCAAGATGATTGAAAATACTGTCCCTATTTCAACTATTTTTATTGGGATTAATGGTCTTATCGCTTTTTCTCTCTCATACATTGCAGCATTTGAACGAACAAAAACAAGAGTTTGGCATGGTGAATCTAAGGAAGATGTAGCGGCACAACCGGATCCGTTAGCAAATCCTAATCCTTGGGCATCTATGGTTGAGCAATCAACTCAGAAATTTATAAAAGTGAAAGTCAATGATTATGGACTACTACAAAGGAAGGTTCGTGCTCATGGCAATTTTGCTGAGTACGTACCTCATGCATTATTGTTTGTACTGGCGCTAGAGTTAATGCAAGCACAAACATGGCTATTATGGCTTTTTGGAAGTAGTCTTACTGTGGCTAGGATTGCTCATGCATGGGGTTTGATAAAAACCTACGGACCTTCTCCAGGAAGAGCGCTCGGTTTTTTCCTCACCTGGTTTGTGTACGTCTTTGGTAGCATAGCTTGTATTTATTATGGACTTGTTAATTTGATGGCAAATTAACAGTAAAAGGAGAGCAATTTTTTTGGGGGGAGATGGCGCTGGGAATAACTTAAAATTGTTTGAAAAGTGTCAGTTTGAGCCTTAAATACAACTTAGAGAAGCGCTAGTAAGTCCCATAACCCTCATTATCTCGTTCAACTTCTCGATAGCCAGAGTAGTCAAACATACGTTGGGTAACTTTTCAAACATCCTCTAAAGCTGGTTTTTTTTGTGGAGGGGGCTCCAGGAAAATTTTCCTGGAGGTTTAAAATCAGTTGCCGATGTTCTGGTATCATTATTTT
Organism: Nostoc sp. EspVER01; assembly: GCF_034530635.1. Classification (NCBI taxonomy): domain Bacteria; kingdom Bacillati; phylum Cyanobacteriota; class Cyanophyceae; order Nostocales; family Nostocaceae; genus Nostoc; species Nostoc sp. EspVER01. The sequence goes on along the minus strand of NZ_JAVRCS010000061.1, from coordinate 18,192 downwards.
TGCTGCTTGAGCCAATGCATCCCAACATTCAAGATCGTTAATCATCGGCTTGTTCTTTTGGATCGGAAAAGCTTTTCTTAAATTACCGTAGGATATGGACTCTGGCATTGCACGCATAATTGTCATGACTAGAGCTAGTATCCCTAATGCCATACCCTTATTTTGTCCAGCGCAATAGGAGATTTCAAAGCATTCGGAGCCAACTTCCTGGCAACTATTCTGATGCCACCGATTATCGTCGGTTTCCTAATCTGCTGCTAGTCGATCGGGCGGATTACCCCTAGTCATTTCTTTGCCATTGCTGCTAATAACTGAGATGGAAACGCAAGCGATCGCTTCTTTTCTAATCCCCAGAATTGTGATAGCGCAACGACAAATCGCCTCGTTTGTCAGATACTGAATCTCTGAGTAATCAGACGTCCACTCCGGGTAGACTTCTTCTAATCTTTCGCGAACCGCCTGCCACGGCAAATAAACCCATTTCTTGTTACTACCAGGTATTTCCCTGAACAAATGAACATGCGCGGGGAATGGCTTTTTGAATTCTACTAAAAGGCGACGTAATTCTTCTCTGATTTCTGGGTTCATGTTAAATAAATTATTGCCAAAACCGTATTTAGCTGTTTTACCAAGTCATCTGCTTCTTGTTTATCAAAGATATATTTAATAGGCGTAATACTCGCGACTGGTTTTGGAAGTTAGCCCATTCCCTTACTGATAAATTCGATGTACTGTGCTTTGAAACACTAAACCTCAAAGGAATGCAACGACTTTGGGGTAGGAAAATATCAGATTTGGCTTTTGGCGAGTTCCTACAAATCTTAGAATGGGTTGTTAAGAAGAACAAACTGGTTGTTTTCATCAACCAATGGTATCCCAGCAGTAAGACTTGCTTTCATTGTGGACACGTTTTAGAAAGTCTTGATTTATCAGTTAGATAGTGGCGTTGTTCATCCTGTAATAGCGTGAATGGAAGGGACGACAACGCATCTAAGGTAATTTGTGCAGTCGGGGCATCGACTGTTGGCTTAGGTGATGTCAGACAGTTTGAAACTGCAATCGCTGTTTGAAGCTAGAATTCCCCGAATTCGATTCGGGGGAGTATGTCAATTGTTGCAATTTACCAATTCTCCATCGACACAAACAATTCCCCACTGTGGAAATTTGAGCAGCAATTGCTTAATCACAAAACGCATTGCAGGGTCATCTTCCCAGCACGATAACAAGAAGTCAAAACCAGGATTTTCCGCAAGTAAATGAGCCATTTTCAGCTTCTTCATTCGTATGGGTCTTGATTTTGATCTAGCCGCAATGGCATCGTTTGTAAACAACGCTTCACTTGACCACTTCTCATCAATTGCGGCAGGCAATTCAACATTTTCCTGAGCAACAGTTGAAGGCGATGCACACCCAGAGTGTGCGATCGCCGCTTCATTTGGCGCTGAAGAATCACACCTCACGAACTCTTTTGAAGAGTTCGTGAGGTGTTGCTGAGGAGTTCGTGAGGGTTCACAAAACGCTTGGTCTGACTGGTTTTGGATAACAGTATCCGGCTCATTTATTGCGGTAAACGCTTGCTTTGAAATGTTATCCGCTTTATTTGAGGCGGTATTCGCTTCATTTTTTTCACCCTGCCAAAAATCTTTAACCCGCGCACCATGCAGATTTTTCACTTCCCAAACTGATGTTCTACCATCACTGCCACAGCTAATACGACGAAACACAAATAAACTAGCTGCTTCCAATACTCTTCTGGCCAATCTAAAAGCTGAATCACTCAAATTAGTCATCAATTTCATCCAGCGTGAGCCGAATGGGTCAGCTAGCCAACACTGCTGCCAAAATCTCAACACACATGGTTTTTGTTCGACCGCCCATGTGGTGTCCTCTGAAGGAATAATCATGTGAGGATGATTGAATTTTGAGCCAGTAGACTGTTGAGATTTAGTAGTCGTCATCTTTTAACTTCCTGATTATATTGACGCACGAAAATCACTCTTACCGAGGTAAGAGTAAACAAGGTCATTGAAGTAATGCTTAATTAGTTCTTCACCCAGATTGAAGAAGAAGCGAAGTTCCTATTTGTGACTCAATTCAGACATGACACAATCAGTCCAGTTTTGAATCGCCACCAATTCCTCTAGGCCGTTCGCTACAGCGTTAAGCACATGCTTGTTGTAGAATTAGCGGCATGATTAGAGTGGCTGAACTTATCTTTTGCCCAATCAAGACAAATAGTCCGCACCAAAGTATCAATCATTTTCGGGTCAAGTTCACTGGGTCTTTTGACATTCTGAAAGCTTAACCACTCCACAATTAAATCCGTAGGGTAGTTTAATAAAGTGCGAATTTCCCTGATTCGCAAATCTTGACCTGTTAACTTATTTGGTAACGAGGTTTGCCCTGAGTACGGCTGTTGAACAACCGCGCCACCTAATCTGGTTTGAACAGTATTGATGATGCTTAAGTCTACTTGAGCACCCCAATCAACCTCCACCCTAGATTTAGTTAAAGCATCGTAAACTCGACAAAAAACTGTATTCTGATCCCCTGGTGAACAGCCAACAATAATTGGTCTAGAAAAGTCTTTGAATAACGCAATCGCCAAAAGAAAACCTTTAGCAAAGTTCGTCTCAACGCCAGTTCTGATAATATAGGTTTCATCTGCGGAAACCACAATATCCAACTTCATATTTTCCTTGCCCTTGAACTTTTTAGAGGTCAAACGCAGTTCAAACAGATATCCACACACGGCCGTGGAATATTCAGGCGTATTTATTTTGGTGTCTGGATCGTGGTAGTACCAACAGTACTTTTTTCCTTTGCAATCTCCGCTTTTAACGTAGAGGTAGAGTGGCTCTGGTAGGTTGCAAATCCCTAATTTAAGTGATTCAAGTTCCATGCTCTTTAAAATCTAAATATTTTGACTTCCTCGCAGGAAGCAACTATGGTTTCGCTTTTTTCTGTCCGAAAGATCCATTGCTCACCTCCCGTCCCGTAATCTATAAACTTCTGGAATTTACACACTTGACCTTTTACTTCAAACTCCAATTTAGCCAATGCTTTAGCTAAAGCTGCTTGATGTAGCCAAGCGACCTCCCGATCTTGAATTGCACAGGTGAAGCTGCTTTCCAAGAAAGTCGCAAGCTTGGCTATTAATTGTTGCTTTTCTTCGAGTGTCCAATACTCTGTTGCCTGGGTTAAAGTTTTGTTATTGCGTTGGACAAGAGAGGCAATCTCATCCCAATCATCAGCTTCTTTTAATCGCTGTTCTAGGCTCGGCACATCAGGCACGCCTGAATAAAAGGCTTCTAAAAAAGAGGTTTTGCTGACCTTGTGTTTAAATCTAGGCTCATTTGCGACATTAGCAATTAAGTCATCCCCGCCAGGAACAAGAACCAATCTTTGATTCTCTTCAAGCTCGATCAAGTCAAGCCAAATCCCGTTCCTCTTGACACCATTTACCGCGCAAGACATCCAGCGAGTGTACTGTTTAAAAACAGAATCGTAAGTTTCGTCGCCGTCAGATAACGCTTGCAAAGTCACCCATTCCTGCTTTGCATTTACCGCATTGATGTACAACTGCTGATAGGGGTATGACAGTTTTTTATGGTCGCTAATCTCAGAGGCGATCGCTTCTAGGTCGATCTTCTTCAAGTCTGACAATGGCACCGAGTAAATCACGTCATTGACCTCTAGTAGGGCGCACTCACCCTTAACGTTGGTTAACCATGAAGCGTAGATTTCCCCTTCATGGTGCCACTGCACGGGATAAGGTTCTAAATCTGTTTGAAGTTCAAGCGCTTCAACTTCATAATCTGCTTTCAGAGGTTCTTCTTCATGTTTGGCAAACTGCTGTTTGAATCTAGCGATCGCATCTGTCGGATCGACACCTGAGAGGATCGTCTTCACTAGTTCGCAATTCACTTCTATGGTTCTCTGCTTCGAGAGTCCCAAGAGTTCAGCCGTTTCGCTGATGAGCTTGCCAGTCTGTGCCGGGACGTTCAATTCAAATGCCTCGTCCTTCTTCTCCTCGACTGACTTATATTTCTCTCTCGGTTTTGACGGCAGCTTCTTGATTAGTTCAGTAATCTGCGCTTGCGTCGGTTCCGCTGTCCTGATTTCCTCCACAATTGGGGCATAGCGAGGCAGGGGCAATTTAAGCAGGGTTCTGATATCTAGTTTGGCGATCGCACCAATCTGCCCAGGCAAATGCTCTCGGATAAAGTCGGCAAGCTTTACATAAGGCCCAGCGCTGCGGCGATTCCATCCGAAGCTGTCCAAGTATGCAAGGTAGTCTTTTGCTGGCATTGTCTCCCGCTTCTTGGCAACTGATAGCCAGAAGTCTAGGGACTGCGCGGTTGATTTAAATAACTTTTCGGGGCTTGAGGTTTCAACTACTGAGGCAATCATTTCAAGCCTCCAAGAAAGCTACTGCCATGTCTTGCGGTGGATTTTGAACGTAATTCTTGTTCAGCGTTTTCAAGATGTTTTACTACCGATTCCAGTTCAGGCTTCTCACTTGCCAAACTGGTAACAGCATCTAGCAAATCTTCAAGGGTATAGCCTTCGGTAGCTAAAATCACCATAAATTCACCCATGAACTGGGTTAAAGCTTGGCAGCGAAGGTCTTGCAATGTATATCTAATTTCTCGTTCGTAGTCCATCAATCTCGCACCTTGGTATTAATTGCACAACGTATATTGGGCGCATATTGCGCCCATCGGTGACGGGAGATTTTGACCTATGCGGTGATAGCAGCGATCGCTTGGGTGTCGGTTAGCCAGCAGCTGCATTGTGTGGCGTTGCTCTTTTGGGCAATCCAATTGCCAGCATGAGTTTGGTAGAACGTGCCGAGTAGATTGATTCCCTGTTGCCCACCCCAAATTCGGTAGAACTTACCAAATACGTTGTCTGTAGAGTCGATTTCGTAGCGCGCGGATTGCTCAGACTGCTCAATGAGGTGGATGGTCAACTCGATTTGAGCAATCACTTGAGAGTCAAGGATTCCTTCTGACATAATGATATAAACCTAGACTAACGGGTTAGCACAAATAGCGGTCGTTCTCTGATTGGCGTTAGGGGCGATCGCTTTTGTGTTGTTACTCCATACTACTAACCCGTTAGACCATCTGTCAACCAGATAGACTAATGGGTTATAATAGAGGAGTCAATATTGTAGAGATGGATATGAAGCAATTACGTCAAAAAGCTGGGTTAAGAGCCGAAGAGGTTGCCGCTCAGGTTGGCGTTGCTCACTCAAGCATCCGAAATTGGGAGCAGGGTAGAACTATTCCAAAACTAAGGGTTGATCAAGTAGCTCTTTTGTGCCGAATATACAATTGCTCTATTGATGAGTTAGAGCAAGCAGCCAAAGAATCTGTAGCGAATTACGAAAAGGCAGTACAACAATGATTGATTCTCAAGTAATTAATTTGCTTGCTCTGTCATCAACGTCATTCGAGCAAAACCAAGCTTTACCAGAGGATTCCGGTATTTATTTTGTGTTACTTCCTCTGCGGAAATCTTGTATCTAGGATAAAGCACTAACCTTCGTCAACGATTATGCTCTGGACATCATAGATATTCAGAATTTGTAGGTATTGGTGCTAATAGAGTTGCTTGGCTTTGCTGTGAACCGGATGAACTTGATCAACTGGAGTCAGTGTTAATCAATCTACTGGATCGCTTTGCAATATAGAGAAAAGTAACTAAAAATATATGACAGAAGCACAAATCCAAGACATTTATGCTCGTTTAGATAGTCTGACATCTGAAGTCAACTCACTCAAACTACTCACTGGTGCTATCGGCACAAGCCAAGTGGCGATCGCCCAAATCTACGATAGGCTAGATACTTTTTTTTGTCAGCGACCTTAAATTTCATTGATGAGCGACATTATGCTGAAAGGAGACTGGAAGAATGGAATGGTGATGTACTTTTTTTACTTCCCATAACGACTATCTTGAAAATCATAAGCGCAAACTTTTTAAGCTATTGTTCTACTCTTGTGGCAAGAATCGCCCACAAGGTATGTGTGGGTGGATGCTTTTAGAATCTGGGCAACAGGAATTAGCTAAAAAGCTCATTAAAGAACAGTGGGAGTACGATGAAGCTACTGAATCATACTGGGTCTGTGGATCGGATATTAAAGCTCTTGGCCGATACCTGAAGGCTATTAAGATTACTGGGAAGCTATCCCACTAATAAAATCCGTTGAATCCATAGATGGATAGTTGCAAGGTCAATAAAGGAATCAAAATATATTGTTTGACGTTCCCATCGGACGACTAAACGACGATATTTACGTTGATACCAGGCAAAACAACGTTCCTGCTGAAACCTGGGAACAGAAATTTTGATTGGTCTACCTCTGTTTTTCTTCGTTTTCCAAACTTGTTTGGGAATTTGAGGTCTAATTCCTCGCTTGCGTAAAGCAGCGCGTTTATACAAGTGAATCGTAACCTTTATCAGTCGCTAAGACCTTCACTCTCTTACGCGGTCTACCAGGCTTTAAAGTTTTAAGTTTGACTTTATCTAGCAGTGGTAATACCTGCTCTCTTCCATTTCCGTTAGCTGGAGTTGTACAGTTAGCTAAAGGCATTCCATTTCCCTCCGTAAGTGTATGAATTAACACTCCTTTTCCCTTACCGCCATAAGCAACCTCTTCACCTCTTCCCTTTCCAGGGGGAAAAAGAGCCATCAACAGTCCCAAAGTCCCAATTTCTCAAGCCTTTCTCATCAGCGATCGCAAGATGACGCAAGGATTCCTTGTTGCGATCGCTCTCGTGGAAAATGATGCTGGAGCATGAGGGCGATCGCAAGAGCGTTTGGTACTGTCCCGCTGACCCAAATCGCTATTCTTTCGCATTGGGGTATGGTAGTGGAGCCGCCTCATTTGGAGAGTGTGCCGACGACCCGTTTCTGAGCGGGAGCTTTCAAACACCGGAGGCAGCGCTGGCAGCGGGGTTTGAGGAAGTTAAAGCTATAGAAAAAGTGTAAAAAGGATGGCGATCGCCAGTATCAAACTCAAGCTACAAGATCGTCAAGTTCGGTCGGTGTTGGCACAGTTAAGAGATTAATTCTCGATAATCTCCTAAGTTGCGTGCTAGTAGGCGATTAATGAGATCCTTGGCTATTTTCTGAGCAACTTTGTCTTCACTTTGTAGAATTGCTCTCAATATGCCAGGATGGCAATCAGTGGGACATGACACAAACCATTTATTCGCTTGATTACTATCAGCCATAAGACACAAGCACTGAACAACATCTTGTGGCAGAGTCGATGCTAAAATTTCAAGATGTTCAAAAAAATTATTGCAATGATGTACTGTTCCGAGTAGCTTAAAGACATCCACTAGCTTTGCGATCGCCCATTGATTATCGAACTTACCAGAGGCGAACCACCAACTGAAGTACTTAAGATCAGATACTTGCTCAACTGAAATATTAAGCTCTTTAACTTGATTGATACGCCACTCCAAAAGTTTTTGGAGACGCTGGCGTAATTCTTCGTTAACCTCAAAGTTGCCATAGAGCAGTCTCCAGCCAATTTTGCGGATGAACTCCTCGCGAGCAGAGACGGAAGCATTAGCAAAAAACTTTTCGAGGAGACTGTCAGATTCACCTAGTTCAATTATTTTCCACCAGAATAGATTGAGCAAGTGAAGTACCACAAGTTCAACTACTTTTAACTGTTGACGAGAGGTAGAATTTATGACAGATAATTGCTCTACAGCATAATTATATTTTTTTCTTAAAACGCTGAAAATATTAGTATAAACCTCATTGAAAATATATCCTTCCCAAGCAGCTTCAAAGATTGATTGGAACTCAAAAGATTCAGGAAAAATCTTATCAATATTGTGCAATGTCCACTCAGAAGCTAGGTTGAACAAATAGGGAAACTCCTGACCGTAGACAGCACGGATGGCAGATGACGGATCTTGTTCTAAATCAAGATGATGATCTAAAATCTCTTGAACTTCAGGTAGGTCATTGAAGTTTTGGGATGGTACTGCATTATCGTTAGTATATTGTCTAATCCAAAAGGCGTACCGAACAACTGCGTGCATTGCTTTGCCTCTCACTGTATTATAAGAGGCTTCATATGCACTCATGTTGCTACCCTGATATTGAAGGGTAAAGCCCGGTGTAACCTGTCGATCATTGAGCAGGGTTTTCAAGAGCTTCCAAACCTGATTGCGAAGTGTTAAGGGTATTTTGTTTGATTCTTTTGCCAACAATCCAGCCTCAGTCAACTCAACGATCACATCGCAAATTCGACTCCAGTTTGAGTATCCGTTTGAGGTACTGTTATTACTTGTTTCATGTAAGTTTTCCTGCATCCATGTACAAAAATTAATTACAGGCTGCCACGAAAAAAGCGATTGTTCGCTGGGCGGATTTTTTAAGGCTTTTTTAGTCCTCGAAGCAGCCAGACTATAAACACCGGATCGAGTTCTTTGAACCTTTCGATTTGGATAACAAAGCTTTCAGGATTGGGAGTAATTACCTGTTCGGCTAGCTCCCAAGCCAAATCATTCCTAGATTTTCCACCTAATTCCTCAGATGGTTGCCATTCTCGCAAATAAGTGAATAGTCCATCCATGTCATCTTGAGCCATCTGAGCCAATTCAGTCCCTGATTTAGGGCTGTCGGAACCAATCCGCACAGTATAGGTATACCTATCATTTACAGAATCTAGAGATACAGCATTTGCGGCTGTTATGAGGTACAGTAGCAGCAACTAGCAAACCAGTTTCTTAAATGTTGAGGATTTATTAAATCGAGGGCAACTGAGATTAATTTATCAACCATTTCTGTTGTAGTTGGAGCAAAACTGCGTAAAAAAGATTTAAGTTGTGACCACCATAATTCAATTGGATTAAAATCGGGAGAGTATGAGGATAAACAAATAATTTTCGCACCTACAGCTTCAATCATTGGCACAATTGAATCTAGTTTATGTGCGGATAAATTATCCATTACTACTACTGCTCCTGACCATAAGTTGGGCACTAAAAACTTTTCAATAAACAATTCAAATGCAATGCCATCCATTGAACCATTCATTGTCATTAATGCAACTACTTTTTTAATACTAATTGCTCCAATTACTGTAACTTTTGAGCCTCTATAAAAGGGGTTAAGAGAGTAAGCTCTTGTTCCCATTTATGAACGGGCATAAGTCCTCGTTAACCCAAGCAGGACACCAGTTTCATCCAAAAATACTAAATTTTCTGGCTCTATATGTTTGACCTTTTCCCAATAATCTAATCTTAAATTCAGGACTCGCTCTGTGCCTGCTTGGGTACTCCGCTTCGTTTTTTTTTCCGATTTAATCCTAATTTCTGTAACGCACGACACATTGCACTTTGACCTACCCAATTACCAGTCTTGTCTGCAAATAATTCACACAACTCTATCAATGTTGCATCTGGATATGATTCAACTAATTCTCTCAACTCTATGTCAGCATTTGTTAAATGACTAAATTGTGGCTTTCCTCGCGGTTTTGATTGTAAATTTCCTTCAAGTTTTTGCTGTTTTACAAGCTTTTGTACTAAACTCTTTGAGACGGAAAAAATGTTAGCCACTTTCCTGATTGAGATGTTTTTCTCAAGATGTGCTGCAACTATTTTTTCTCGAAGATCGACAGAGTAAGACTTCATTTAAAAGTATTTATATTTTAATTTAGTGTACCTCATAATAGACGCAAGTGCTGTATAGGTGCGCCGATTTCCTGGATAAGCTGATCGTAAAGCTGCTCTAACTCTGCGGGAAGATAATCACTAATGATAGATAGCCAGTTTCGTTGCCAATGTTTAATGTAGCTATCCCGTTTCTCTTCTTCAACTTCTAGTGCATCTAACGGCCCTTCGACTAGCCACTGAAATATTTTATTTTGAGCTTCACTCGGAAGGTTCTTGAATTGTTCCTGCAACAACCGAATGCGCTATTGGGTGTTTGAAGTCGCAGATAGTTAATATCTTTATTATCCTCACTGGGTTCAGTTTTGATAAGTAACTTTTCTAGGTTTTCTCGAATTACAGATGCACGAGTTTCAAACTTATCAAGAACTGTATCCAGAAATTCGTTGACTTGTCTCCAAAAAGCTTCAAAATTATCATTAATTTTCCTGGGTGGAGCTAAATCGTCGCGATGAGTACGCTTATGCAATCCATCTTCATTTGTTTTACCTGCTAACTTAAGCCAAGTTTTGCTAGCAGCAAATGTTTCAGGAATTTCTAGTGTTTTCAATATTGCTACAATTTCGTTCTTGTGGTTGTCCTCACTAGATTTTTTACTCTCTGTCGGAACCAATGTCGGCTTTAAAACACTACGCAGAGAACTCTCAATTTCTCGCAGTAGATGTCCCACCAGATGCGTTGTAGATTCCAACGGGTTATCCATTTCCATGAGACGGCAAGCATCTTTATAAAAGACTGCTGCGCCTGGACCTACAAGGGACTTTAGTCTACGATAAATGCGCTCCTGTTCAGGGTACTTGAATTTATAGGGTTGCATAAGTTGTCAGTTAGTAGTTCAACTGTTCTAGCACAATGAGCTACTTTCTGGGCGAGGATAGCGATTAAAATAGCCTGCAATAACCACAGGCTGTTTAACTAATTAGTTTTAAATGCAGATGATCTGTACAGCCAATTCAGGAAAATTTCCTGAAACTTAAGGCTTGCAATTGCTCTCATAAAACCTGAGTTCAAGAAAGTGAAAATTTTTCATAAGGTGTGACCATTTAAAGGCGATCGCTCTCATCTCCTCTCCCAATTTCTACTTACTGAGTAGACATAGTTTAGTTATATATACTTTTGCATACAGGACATTGGTGCATTTTGAACCCCGTAAGCGGTTCTATTACTCTTATTAACTTTTTATTGTTGTCATAACAACCTGTACAATACTCTCCATCTCCATTTTCTTTGTAATAAAGTCCATCTTTCAAAATTAGTTTGCTAGTTGGGTCTTTTAATTTTTCTATTTCTTCTTCTAAAAGTTTTATTTTTTGCTTATTCTCAATACTTTCTTGAATTTGCTCTGCTAGCTTCATTTGAGTTTCTGCTAACTCTATACTAAGTTGACCAATAATTCTCATGAATTCGCCACGTTTTTGCGTGTCCTTTATTTCTTCAGCATATTGATTTAGTAACTTAATTCCATCTAAAGCTGATTTTCCTGCTGTTATTAGTTTTAATGCGTCCATAATCTCTATTTGTTTGCTTATCGCTGCCCAATAACTCGCTCACTACCGCCAACAGCCACACACAATACATCTTGCCTACGACACGCTACACGAACACGGAGCAACCAACTGAGTTTGGTGAATTTATCTTTGATTGCTATCGCTCATACGCCTAATCCTGGTACATCCCCAGATTCATCTATCAACCCGCGCGATCGCAACTCCGATAATTCTTCAGCGGTCGGTGGCTTGGCGTTGCCACTCAGCACGTCGATCCATAGCTGTGCTGGTGTTATACCGCGTTTCCACGCCAAATATTTATTGCGCTCCATCAGCTTTGCTCCTAAAAGTTGAAGAGGGATACATCTCAAATAACCTAATCAAAGAATGCGTCGATCGCAACGTAGCAGCAATGATTGGCTTGATGCCGCACTGTTTTTGATCTACTGGTAGCGAGGTGAGCATGCTATCGGTTACGCTCAAAGGCTTTCAGCCGAAGACGAGCGGGTTTGCGGCTTTTGTGCGCTGCGCTGCGGCAACATTTATCGGCTGGATGAGGCTTTTGCAATTCTCCATGTGCGCTGCCGCTGCTACCTGTTAAAGCTGAGTGGATTGCATCGGGCTTGGTCGATCTTGAATGGATGCGATCGCATCATGCAACCACGGCAGCGATCGCGGGGGTTGAGTCGCCCAGCCACTCCGCTCTGGACTCCAACTGGCGGGTTTCAAGATGAGGAATTTGAACGAATGGCGAGTGGGTAGAAGCAGGCTCCTAAACTTACATCCAGGCTCTTGGCTACTCTGCCTACCAATTGGGGGTTTGCTCGTGAGTCGTCGGCATTATCTCTGGCTTGATCTGCTCTTGGTAAAAGTATATACCGCAATTAGTGCTAAACCAATCTCCATAGACCATTTCACCATCTTCGCCTACGTAAGTTGCGTCTCTGGCACGATCGCACCTTGGGCATTTGAGATCCAGGAAAATTTTCCTGCTTCTAGCTTCTTCCATGCTCCTCTCAGGCGGCCCCGTCACCATACCTAGCAGCTTGCCGCCGCATCGCATCTTTGCAATCTTTGTCATCCAAAGATTTTATCCAGTCGATCAAGTCTTTCTTGAAGACATCCTCATTACTTAACGCTTGACCTTTGGGAACATCACACCAACGACATCCTGTTATCAATATATATAGTTGTGGCACGAAGGGGTCATCTTCCCGGAGTTCATCATAGTTTTTGGCGCTAAGTCGGTATTTGATGGATGTTTCTCTCTTAACATCTTGGGATGTAGATTTAATTTGTACGTCAAATCTCGGCAGACGCTTGGAGTTGAGTTTTCCTGGTACGGTGATTGTAGTGTCGATGCCGCTATCATCTAACCTACGTGTGGCTGCTTGCAAGGAGTAGCCAGCAGTTGCAGTGACGGCATACACATAAGCGTAACTGAAATCTTCTTTTTGGGTATTGAGGCTCATTATTTACTTTGAAGGGTTGCTCAACATTGTGATTAACCGTTTAATATGCCCAACCCGCTTGCGTTGGTCGTAGCGGCGCTTTGCTTCCGTAGTAATTTTTTCTGTAAGTGCGTTATCGGCACTAGCAACAGTCCAGGCAGCTTCTAAAAATACCTCAACTGTGATACCTAATTCTTTACAAAACCGTGTCAATTCCTGGTCGAGGTCTTTTTCTAGAACGATTGCCGAATGTCGCCGAGTTTGGGGGTATTTTTCGAGTTCGGCTTTAAGTTCAGCAAGTGTGTCAGCTGGGGCAGCAGTTGAGTTGGCAAGTTCTGTAACTGGGGTGGGTTGTGGCAATAAGTTTTGCTCTTGTGGTTGGGCTTGGGGCTGTTCTTGAGTCAGAAGTGCATCCTGACGTGGTGTAACTGTCGGGCGATTGCGTTTGTTGCGTAGTTGGTCGAGTATGTTATCTGACATTTTTATTTGCTCCCAACAGAGGCGCGGATTTTCGAGATTATCATTTCAAATGGATATTCCAGATCGGTGTAGCCCAACTCCTCGAGAGTTATACGTTTGTTGATGGCTTGTTTATAGCGTTCTGATTCGCGGATTGAAGGTAGAACTAACTTTTCGCCTACTTCATCGCGCATTCCATCTACCGCAGCCCGACTTTCTTGGGCTTGAGTGTTACCAAACCAGCGGTCGCGGAAGGGTAATATACCTAAGATTTCAGCATTCGTTGCTCCGACATCGCGCAATCCGCTTAGTAAGTCGAGCGTCCGCACGAGCGAACTGTAACCTTTGACCGATGCTTCTGCGGGAATGATTAAAAAATCTGCTGCGCCAATTACTGTTAAACAAATTTGCGATCGCTGGGGTGGGGCATCGATAATGCAAACTTGGAAAATTTGGCTGATGGCTGACAATCGTCGCTTGAGTAAGGTTGCACCGATTCCACTGTTAGATAAATAATCTTGTACGGTATCGAGTTGGTCATCGGCCGGGATAAGAAATAAATTGTCGTTGTCTTGAGTCGGGTAGATGCAGTCTTCTGGCGCAACTGTTTTTTTCAGAAACTCCAATAGGGTTGGTTGGTTGGGTGACAACTCGAACCCCAGATAGGTAGTCAGATTATGTTGGGGGTCGGAGTCGAGCATTAAGGTGGTGAACCCCTGGCGTGATAACAGCCGACCAAGGAACAGGGCAGTTGTCGTCTTGCCCTGACCGCCACTCAACGAGCTTACCGTAATTGTCAGCATCTCTATTTTTATTAATTTATTAAATTAGCCAATTAACTTAAGCTTATTTAATAACTTTGTCATTAATTAATTTAGCTTTTTAGCTTTTTATTAAAAGCTAATTTTGTGAAATTAGCTTTTAATCCTTGTTTGGTGGTGTTTGATAGCAATGAACTGATTGTAGAGCCAAAGCGTTGCTTGCCGGTGTTAGGTATCGCTATTTTCTTAGAAGAAACTTGAGCTTCAGAGGGGAGCGTTAGCGGAGCTGTAGATATCGCCTTTTCAATTTCAAGCGAACGCGAATAGTGTCCGCACCAGAGGAAAGTAGGACGGCAGCAAGCTACGCTCTTATAGACAAAAACTGGACATCCCCTCAAAAATGGTGATGATTAATTTAATCTGCAATCTTTTTTTAAAATTTATGCGTTTAATCAATCGTTTTCAGGGTTTAGCTGTTGCCACTGCGTTAATTGCTCTGTTGGGGTAGGGCGTGTTTTCAAACTCGTTATATCCTAAAAAAGATGCGATCACTTTGTTGTGATGATGAATCGAGGAGACTTAAGCAACGAACAGTGGGAGCGGTTAAAACCGCTATTACCACCAGAAAAACCGCTCACAGGTAGGCCAAATAATGACCATCGCACAGTTGATGGCAGCCTGATTACTACCCTGGGGCATGAAGATGCAGTTTTGCAGGTCGCCTTCAGCTGAGTGGGCAAGTCGAGCGATCGCTCTCGGATGTGCGCCCGTTGCTCCCTAGCTCCCGTCTGTTTGCCAGAAGAAGCCCGACTCGCCCATGATAAAGAGTGGCAACCAATTCGCTTGTTTCCTGAAGATGATGAACGGCAGGTAATTCATGTTTTGGAACCTGGAACCTGTGTTGGTAGAACAGGAGAACAAATCAAAATTACTCGTCGCAATCAACCTGTAGAAACAGTTCCCGCTCGTCAAGTGGGACAACTGGTATTACATAGTTTTTCGCAAATTTCCACCCAAGCACTGCATTTTTGTGCTGACCAAGGTATAGGAGTGCATTTTATTTCGGGAGGTGGGCGCTATCTTGGTAGTTTCGATACTCGCCAAGGTAGCATTCAACGCCGTATCCGCCAGTATACTGCTTTAAGTAATCCCGATTTCTGTTTGGAATTAGCCCGTAAATTGGTAGTTTGTCGTGGACAGGGACAGCGTAAGTTTTTAATGCGAGGAACTAGAGGTAAAGCTAAAGCAGAGAATTTGGAGAAAGCGATCGCTCAAATGAAAGCTGTTCTTAAACAAGTTCTCCAAGCAAAATCTTTAGAATCACTCTTGGGATTAGAAGGGAATTTAGCAGGGTTGTATTTTGGTGCTTTGCCCTGTTTAATTTCACCAGAAGTCTCAAAAAAACTGCACTTTGGTGGCCTCGCCGCCCACCCAAAGATAGGTTTAATGCACTGCTGAGTTTTGGCTATGCACTTTTACTCAAGGATGTAATAAATAGTATTCTAGTTGTTGGTTTAGAAGCTGCTTTAGGCTTTTACCATCAACCGCGATCGCAAGCTGCACCGTTAGCACTTGATTTGCTTGAAATTTTCCGCGTGCCTTTGGTAGATATGACAGTAATGGCTTCAGTCAATCGAGGTCAATGGGATGTTTTGGCAGATTTTGAAATTCGTGGGACGCAAGTCTGGTTAAGTGAAGTTGGTCGGCGCAAGTTCGTAGAACTGTATGAAAATCGGAAACAAGAAACTTGGAAACATCGAGTTACAGGTTATTCCCTTACTTATCGCCGTTTATTTGAATTAGAAGTGCGACTCGTAGAAAAAGAATGGTCTGGTGAGGCTGGTTTGTTTGGTCATTTAGTACTGCGGTGAGGTATCAAAATGGCAGAACAGAAAAATTGTTACCTCATTTGTTACGATATTCGCTCACCCAAGCGTTGGCGCAAAGCTTACAACTTGCTTCAAGGCTATGGTGAAAGGATGCAATACTCCATTTTTCGCTCTTGGTTGACTATGCGCTCACGCGAAAAATTACGTTGGGAACTTGAAAAAATATTGGCTCCAGAGGATAGTCTGCTTTTAATTCGTTTGTCAAATCAGTGCGTTGTTGGCATCCCATCGTATAATCGTCCAGATGCTTGGTCATCTCAACAAGAAGCTTACCGGATTGTCTAATATATGGATCTGGGGCTGTTAAGGCTAAAACAGAACTAAACAAGCTCCAAACTCTTACTGTATTTGCAATTCTGACTTTTTAGACTTACTGGAGGTGCTTGCATTTTCTTGTAATGGCTTAGAACCTAGACAGGGCAAAGGGTTTAAAATTGCTTCTTGTCGTCAAGGATGACATTTGTTTAGGATTTTTGTTACTCTGTTAATCTCTTCGATGAGGTACTTGTAAGATTGAATCTGAGAAGTCTTCTGGTATACGTTTCAGCACGCGGTCTGACCAAACCTTAGATGCCGCAAGGCGTTGAGCACTGTTGGATGTCTGAAAACGGTTCTGATGATTGTGCTGACCAAACCTTAGATGCCGCAAGGCGTTGAGCACGGCATCAAAACTAAATCAGACGCCGGGATCGCCCCCCACCCCAACCATGACCAACATCCACAACCATGACACAACCGAGACCGAATATGCCCAGCTACTAGCCCAAGGCTACCACCCCAAACAGCTTGCATTATTCACTCAAAAGTGTCCACGGAAATCCACGGACACAAAGATTTATAGCTTCAGGAAAATTTTCCTGGATGTTCTGTAGCGATCGCCTCTGACAAGCTTTTCAGGAGGTTCGTTATTCGCCTGTTGCCAGCCTCACAAACATTTCTTCAAAAGATACTCCTTCCTGCGCTGCTTGAAAAGCGATTAATTCGCACTATTCTGGGGTGAGGCGACGTATTGATGCACTCAATAAACTGGCTCAATCAGCCGTTGACAGTAAAAAGCCCTTATTCATTATTGTTGAGGTGTCATTTCAGCTCTGATGTTTTTCAGGCTGTCAGATAAGCACCTCGTTTGAAAACAAAAAGCCCCCGACAGTGCTAAATGCTATTGGGGGGACAAATCCAATTATTTATTTTCTTTTTTCATTGTAAATCACGAAATCACTAATAATGCTCTGATTGTAAAAATTATGAACCAAGCCAGATGGCTGTTTTTCATCGCACTTTTTTGCTCAATTTCATGTTTGGTTTGTCACCGAGCCAGAATTTGACAAAGCAGGAGATAAGCGAATCGCTCACCTTTCTTTTCAGGAAACAGAGAAGCTTGCAGTTTAACTCCAGGAAAATTTTCCTGGTCTGGAGTTTGAACAGTATTGGGATAACTAATTTGTTAACAGTGACAATTGATGTAATAATAATGGATGCCTGCTGTGCCACTGGCTAGCTGCCAACAGTTGTACCCATGCGGATAATACCGCAGATAAGGAGAGGTCATAAAGGAGTTGTGCGCTCCCGAAAGCAGGAGGGAGAAGCGATGATATGCACATATCCAGCAGGCATCTTTTCAGCCCTTTAATAATAAGGGTAATCTTCCTCTTCCTCGTCTCCTCGTTTTTCTAGCTGGCAAGCGCAAGGTTTAACAGTCGATTCTTTGATAATAGTCATACTCTTTTAGACTTTTAGAAACACCTCTTCTACCTCGCCGGATTTTACAATAACTTTGTCCACCAACGTCCTATAAATTATTTGTTTTTCTTCATCCATGAGAGTACGCCAATAATCCTTTTCTAAAAAAGTAGATAGCAGCTTTTCATTACTTGTATTTTGCTGCTGGCTTTGAAATGAAAAACTATACTGTTTCTCTTGAATTCTAATGCGAAGTTTTTATTTTGCTGCTTCAATATCAGCATCATAACCAGCAATTTGATTGAGCGCTTCCAACCGCGATCGCAACTCTCTAATTTCCGTTGGCTCTAATTGTTCACCACTCAATAATGCGTGCTGTGCGGCAATTTGTCCGCTGCGGTAATCAAGGCGTTCACCACCGCTTCTTCCTTCGGCAACTTACATTCGCACCATTTGTTTTTGTGAGCACGCTCGTAAGCGCCAATTCTTGCATTGAAAATAATAATTAAGCCCAGGCAAATTACGCCCCCGACTACCCGTAACTGAGTAACAAGCACTGCGGCATTCGCCACAAAATATTAATCCAGAAAGCGGATATTTGAGGGCAGTAGTTCCGTAACCTCGGTGGGAGCATCCAGTTTTGGAAGATTTACCATTTATGGGAAAATCTAAAGGGAAAAAACCCTGTGCGATCGTTGACAATGAACCAAGAGAAACAAGAACGGATCAAAGCCTGCTTACAAGAATTGTC
>NZ_JAVRCS010000060.1:0-23632 GCF_034530635.1 Nostoc sp. EspVER01 | reverse complement strand
GCCCAGATTTAACTGAGAGGTGCGGGGAATAATATCCCCCATCGACTCAACCAAAGCCTAGAGTTAAATGACATTTCTCGCTCACGCCGTCTACCTGTAGATATCTATCTGCCAAAAGCAGGTTCACAAAACACTGGAGAATTATTCTCGCCTCCCTTTCCCCTGATTGTAATTTCTCACGGACTGGCCTCAGATCGCTCTACCTTTGTCTACCTGGCTGAACATCTAGCATCATACGGTTTTGCTGTTGCTGTACTAGAACACCCTGGTAGTAATGCCGAACGTTTTCAACAATATTTTGCGGGTTTGGCAGGGCCGCCAGATGCAGCAGAATTTATCAACCGACCTTTGGATATCAAATATCTACTCAATGAACTCCAGCGTCTAGATAAATCCGATCCCAGCCTCCAGGGAAAATTCAATTTTCAGCAAGTTGGGGCGATTGGTCAATCCTTTGGTGGTTATACTGTTTTGACTTTAGCAGGAGCCAATATTAACTTTGAGCAATTGCGCCAAGATTGTAATCCCGATAATTCATCCTTTAATTTGTCGCTGTTTTTGCAGTGTCAAGCAAACGAGTTACCTCCAAAGAATTACGAACTCAAAGACGATCGCATCAAAGCCATCATTGCGATTAATCCCATTGACAGCTCAGTTTTGGGTCAGGAGGGAATCAGTCAAATTAAAACTCCCGTCATGTTGGTAACAGGTAGTCAAGATGTTTTTGCACCACCCGTATTTGAGCAAATTCGCCCCTTTACCTGGCTTTCTAACTCTAATAAGTACTTGGCTTTGATCGAAAATGCCACCCACTTTTCAGCGATCGCCGAACCTACTCCTGAAAATGATGTCTTACCTGTGCCACCCGCCTTGCTGGGTCCCGATCGTGCTGCTGTTTATTCCTATCTCAACGCCCTGAGCGTCGCTTTTTTAGAAACCCATCTCCTCAACCGCCCTGAATATCGTTCCTATTTGCAGCCTTCCTACGCCACATTTATCAGCAAAGAGCCGCTTAATCTCAGTATTTTACAGTCGTTGTCGGTAGCTCAGTTCAATCAAGTTTGGAGTGGATCAACTCCCCAGTCAAGCAAACCATCAAATCCTCAACCTACTTCTACACCCCGTTAGGTTGGGAAAATACAATAAATATATGAGTGAAAACTTTTGTAGAGATGTAGTAATGCCACGTCTCTACAAGAGTTTTGAATAGAGAAATATTTCCGCCAATATCTATCCTTACTCCAAGCAAGTCGATTTAGCCGTGGGATAATAATTACTAATTACGTAAATTTACGGGGTACGGCTTTAGGCAGAATCATCAATTAGGAATCATGTTGACTTACAGTTAGATCACCGATTTATTAAAGAAGTTGGGGATCTTAGCGTTCGAGAATGATTGAAGTTTGCTATAGACGAGGTAAGTCTCAAACATTACTTTGATGAACTCAAAGCTAAACCTAAACAAATTACTATTTGTCCTAAAGTTTTGGCAGATAATTTCAGACAGCGATCTAGCCCTTTTTGATTATTTTCCATCAATCAAAGCCATCAACCTTACTTTTCAAGAAAACAGTAAATATACTGTTGCAATTATATAAGTTAGTTGAGGCCTCTAACTATTGCAACCATCAGCCAAAATGCTATATGTCTTTTTTGTTTCTAAACCATGAATTAGATATCACAATTTCCTAAAACAGGGCTATTTGTCAGGAAAATGAGATATTTATACTGAGGGATTCATAAAAACTTATTTAATAAAATCTTTTGTATATATATACTTGTCGTTAAGAAGTATTAAGAAATACTTATTAAAGAATATTGCAATAGCTTGATTTAATTGCTAACGTGTGTATGACAGCAATGCTGATGAACGCTCGGATCTAGGAGAAATAAAATCTATGAGCTATACCCATTCAGCCAAGTGTGTTAGGCTTTGACGGGTTCAAAACGAGAAATTTCTGCCTCATATAGACAACTATGAGGGATTGCAGATTAACCAAGAAATGTCTCATTGCTAAAGGCTTAGTTTCAGTTTGATTTCAATTGCGATTGATTATTTGTCTTACTTTGTGCCAACAAGTGAGTAGCTCTTGCTTGTGTGTATCGGCAATAACGAGGAGTTTGGTAAGACTTAAATTTTGGAGA
Source organism: Nostoc sp. EspVER01 (assembly GCF_034530635.1). NCBI lineage: Bacteria > Bacillati > Cyanobacteriota > Cyanophyceae > Nostocales > Nostocaceae > Nostoc > Nostoc sp. EspVER01. The sequence goes on along the minus strand of NZ_JAVRCS010000060.1, from coordinate 21,487 downwards.
ATAAAACTAATGGAGATTCAAGGTAAAGTTGCCCTAATTACAGGGGCTTCGCGTGGAATTGGACGAGCGATCGCCCTCGAATTAGCGCAACAAGGCATCAAGCGAATGATATTGGTAGCACGCGATCGCCGCAAGTTAGTGGAGGTAGCCAACGAAATCGAGGCGATGGGTACTGAAGCTGCGATCGTCGCCTTAGATTTGACTCAAACAATTGAAGTAAATATCGCTGTCGCTCAACTGTGGCGCAATTACGGACAGATTCACCTGCTGGTTAATTGTGCGGGAGTTGCATACCAAAGCTCATTTTTGCAATCTAAAATGCCCCAAGTTCAAGAAGAACTCTCTGTGAACTTGTTAGGAATGTACAACCTCACTAGTTTGATTGCTCGACGCATGGCTAGCCAAAGACAAGGGACAATTGTCAATGTATCGAGCCTGATGGGGAAAGTTGCAGCACCAACGATGGCGACATACTCAGCAACCAAGTTTGCCATCTTAGGATTTACCCAAGCCTTGCGCCAAGAATTAGCTGAACACAATATTCGTGTGATTGCATTATTGCCTTCCCTGACAGACACAGACATGGTGCGCGACTTCAAATTATTTCGCTGGGTGATCCCCATGACTCCCCAGCAAGTGGCTAAAGCACTCGTCACCGGAATGCAGAATGATTCATCAGAAATTTTAGTTGGATGGCAAAGTCATTTAGCCGTGTTGTGTCAACGCCTCGCCCCTTGGTTGTTAGAGCTAATTTTACGAATAGCTACACCACCAGCACCAAGCAGACAACGGCTGATGGAAAAACTTATCCCTTCGCGTAGCATCTCGTAGAGAAGGGGAGACACCGAGGGCGATCGCTGACTCAACACTCAGCATTCCTGAACAAACTTGTCCGAAATCTTCAGTCTTTTGGCTTTACCCTTGTGCAACAAAGTAAGGCTCACAGTGCCAAGAAATGCTAATAAGCTGAAAGTAGAAGTAGATTCAGGAACAGACTTGGAATTCTCAATTTTGATAACTTGTCCAAGTCCAGGGCGATCGCCTCGGTTTGTTACGTAAATAGCATTATCAGCACCAATAGTCAAAGCAGTAGGAGATTCTAATCCATTGCCACTCAGAATAGTTGTGCGAGTCCCATCCCTGGCTATTTTAATTACCGAACCATCTAGATTACCTTTCCAGAGCGACTGATTAGCGTACTGCAAAGCATATAAATTACCCTCATTATCAAAATCTAAGTCAGTAAGTTGCGTAAAGCCATCAGTATAAACTGTTGCTTGACCATCAGCACCAACTCGATAGATTTTTGCTTCACCTTCTGGAAAAGGAAAACCAGTTAATTGGCTAATATAATAAGCGCCATCTGGGCCTTTAGCGACATTTGTAGGTACTGCTTGGATTTCAAATGGCAATGATGATGGGCCAGAGGGAAAAATTGGATTAGTTAATGTCTGTCGGGGAATTGTGGCGATCGCATTTAAATTTCTGCCATCAGTACCTACGCTGAGTAACTCATTAGCACCAGTATCAACTGTAATAATATTATTTCCATCTACAAGAAGAGAGAATGGATTGCTAATTAGATCGCCTTGATCAGGATTATTTGCAAGTTCATAATTAGCTAAATCAGCAACACTAGTCCAAGAATTTGTATTGAAATTAGCAGTGATGATTTTTCCTAAGTCAGTGTTACCCAATGCCGCCCGAAATGTGGGATTGGAACCATACCCAATTGCAATATAAGGCTTGCCAGTAGAATCAAATTTAATATCTTGAGGCCCAGAAGTATCAGTACCATCTGGTAATGCTAAAGAAGGAAGTCCTGTAAGTATACGTTCTTGCGTACCATTTCTAATTTTGGTGACTGCACCAGTTGTGCCATAACATAAAGATTGGTTTGCAACGCTCGGTGAAGGAACACAAGCTCCACTGCCACCTGTTCCTGCTTCCGTGACATAGAGACTCCCGTCATTACCAAAAGTTAAACCCCTTGGATTATTAAGACCATCAGCAATTACCGAAAATGATGCCGCCTCTGCTGCTTCCATTCCCGAAAAAGCAGCAATACAAACACTCAAAAATGTAATTCCAAATTGTTTTAGTTTCATGACACTCCTCCTAAAATTAAATTTGCGTAAAGCATAAAATAGGAAATTTTATCTTGATAAATAATAATTTTTAATATTTATAGTTTCTGTGGATTTTAGAGCTTATTTAAAAGAGGGAAACAGATTCAAACCTAGAAATCCAGATGAAATCTGAATTTCTGAATTTTGAGTTGTATCATACCATTTCCAAAAATCTTTGCAACATAATGAATCGGTTATAGGGGCGTACAGATGTACACTACTAGCAACAAAATTAAATAGAATTACTGTATATTTTTAATACTTTTTATACAAATGTGATATCCCAACTGTTGAACTACACAGATATTGTGGGATTACAAGACGATCGCAGTTTGCATCAATACATAAAGTTGCAGAGCAGAAATTGCTGGGCGATCGCATAATTAGACATACCTTGTTTCGGAGCAATCAGAAATGCTTTCCTTTCCCACAACGCTGACTCCTTTGCCCGAAATCATTGATGGCTTACCGAATATTTCTGGTTGGGAAACAGAGGTTCTCTCTGTGGTTAACCAAGATCAACCAGTATTTTTACCAACAACGAATATCCGCTTAGAAGACGTAAATGCTGTATTTGCGATCGCTTTGCACATGCACCAGCCAACTATACCTGCTGGAAATGGCGGTACGCTCATCAGCAATCTGCAATATATGTTTGAACATCCCCATGAAGGGGATAACCACAACGCAGATCCTTTTGCTTATTGTTACAGTCGCATGGGTGACTTGATCCCCGAACTTGTGAGTCAAGGTTGCAATCCGCGTGTGATGTTGGATTACTCTGGTAATCTGCTGTGGGGACTGCGGCAAATGGGACGCGGTGATGTTCTCGATAACCTTAAACGGATCACTTGCGATCGCACCTACCAACCTTATGTAGAATGGCTGGGTACAATGTGGGGTCATGCAGTTATTCCTTCCACACCCATAGCAGATATAAAATTACATATCGTTGCATGGCAACATCACTTTGCAGCAATTTTTGGCTGGGAAGCACTAGCGCGAGTCAAAGGATTTTCGCCCCCAGAAATGCACCTACCAAATCACCCTGATGCTCTCTTTGAATTTGTGAAAGCGCTAAAAGAATGTGGATATCGCTGGTTACTTGTTCAAGAACATTCTGTAGAAACTCTTACCGGCCAATCTCTCACTTATAAACATTTACCACATCGTCTAATTGCCCGTAATTCTCAAGGCGAAACAATTAGCATCACAGCTTTAATTAAAACCCAAGGTTCGGATACTAAATTAGTTGCTCAGATGCAGCCTTATTATGAAGCGAAAACATTATCCAAACAACAAGTTGGTGGTGTATTTATACCACCAATAGTTAGCCAAATTGGCGATGGTGAAAATGGCGGCGTGATGATGAATGAATTTCCTAGCGCTTTTAAACAAGCTTGGTGGGATATGGTAAATAATGGCGGAGGAAAATCAGGTGTAGTTGGAATGTGTGGTACAGAATATTTAGAATTAATCGAAGCAGCTGGATGCAAACCTGAAGATTATCCAACTTGTCAGCCAGTGGGACAACATCAAATTTGGCAGCGAATTTCACCAGATAATATTCAACCGCAAGCTGTAGAGAATGCCATTCAAGAATTAAAGCAAACAAACTCTAATTTTCATATGGATGGAGCCTCATGGACAAATCATATCAGTTGGGTAAAAGGATATGAGAATGTGTTGTCTCCCATGTATCAATTAAGCAGTTTATTCCATGAAAAATTTGATCCATTACAACAAGTTGACTCAGCAGAACCTGTAACCAGACAATCTCATTATCGTAATGTTCTTCTACATAACCTGTTGTTGCAAACCAGTTGTTTTCGTTATTGGGGACAAGGTGCTTGGACTGATCACGCGCGGGAGATTTACCAACGTGGCGAAAATTTGCTAAAAACGATATTTTAATAATAAAGAACTCAGGTGAAAAAATGAAACAGCCCTGCTTTTTTAAAAGTGGGGCTGAGGCTATACAGCACTTCCGGCAGCTATGAGGTACATCCTCAAATCTGAAAGCTTTGATAGGAGAGGGCAAGGAGAAAAACTGTATTGCATAATAGCCAGAAGCGCTGTATTGCAGGAAAAATATCACTAAATAAAGTATATTGTTTTCTAAATAGGCGATATAAATGAAAAATATTTATGAGATTTTAGAAATGATGAGACCAAGACCACAAATGTTTTTAGGACAGCGTTCCTTAACTGCATTAAGTGGCTTTATTGGTGGCTATTTTTGTGCTATGGAGGAAAATGGGATCTTAATTGAAGAAGAGAATCCTTCCTTTAGTCAGTTCCACGACTGGGTAGCTCGATATTATAAATGGTACGAATCAACAGCAGGATGGAAAAATATTATTCTCCGAGAAGTTGGAGACGAAGCAAAAGCATGTGATGTATTCTTTGAACTCCTTGAATTATTTAAGCAAAGGTTTCCTGTACTCAAGTATCGTGTTTTCTTAAATCAGAACCATAAATCTACTGGAGCTATATATCGACGTATATGTATAGATGGGATATACAAAGATTTAGATCCACCTAAAGAAATTAGAATTGTGCAATATACAACCGATTCTGGCTTTTACCGTTTCGATGTATCCCAAGCGGGAGAAATTTCAGAAATTGGCTATTTTGAGACAGAAAATTTAGTTATGGAAGAAGTTAAGAGAGAGTTTGAAGTTTCTTTAGATGAGTGGGAAACCTTAAATAACATTTAAGTATCCGAAAGTGATCAAAGACTAACTTAAACACGATCTCATGCTGATTTCAGAATCAGTATTTGAGCAATTATTTATTTGAAAAAATTGTTAATATATGGATCATTTTTCTCAATCTATCTTCTTACACCAGAGGTAATAAAATTTCAAATTTTGTACCTATACCAATCTGTGAATGGAAATTTAATTTACCGCCATGTCTTACAGTGATAATTCGATAACTTACTGCTAAACCAGTATTTTTACCATTCTTTGTTTCCAGAGAAAAAGACTCCATAATTTGCTGTTGTAATTCTTCAGACATTCCAGAGCCATTGTCAGCAATGCGAATTAAAACCCAGCGAGAATCTGGTGCATCTGGGTTGCTTGCTTCTTGTGAGATAACTTCTGTGGTAATCTCAATTCGGGGTTTTTGAACAGTCTTTGTCTCTTCTAAATGTAACTGCTGTCGCACTCCTTCATTGAGTAAAGTATCCACAACTTCACTTAAAATATTCATCAAAACCTGGTTTAATTGCCCCATAAAGCAATATACTGGGGGTAATTGACCGTAGTATTTGACGATTTCAATTTCTCCTTGAAGTCGGCTATTAATTAATAAAATGATGCTATCTATACAGGCGTGTAAATCTACTGGCTTGGGAAAAAGTTCATCAATATGACAGAAGTTTTGCAAGCTAGTAACGAGTTTTTTTAATCTTTCCGCTCCTGTACGAATACTAGCAAGCGATCGCGACAAATCTTGTTCTAAAAAATCAAATTCAATCTCTTCTTTAATCTGATTAATGGCCGGAGAAACTGATGGTAACTCTTGCTCGTAAGCGGCGATTAGTTTGAGTAAATCTTGACTGTAGTTTGAAACATAGATTATGTTACCCCAAATAAAACCCACTGGGTCTAAAACTTCGTGGGCTACGCCGTCTACTAAACGCCCCAAATTTGCCATTTTATCATTTTGAATCATTTGGGCTTGACTGCGTTCATAGCGGATCAGATTGTCGATTCCTCGAATTTGCCAAGAAATAATATTCAATTCTTGGACATCTAATAATCTATAAGCACCAGATTCGGTTTCTACTACAATTGGTTCTGCTAATAATTCTGGCGATCGCTTTAAGCTCAGTTGCATTGTTGTTAAAATCGATGTTGTATCAGTAACAAGCAACATCGGTGTCCGCACATAGCTGTAGAGAACAGCTAATGGTTGCTGAACAAATAACTCTTGTCCGAATGGACGAATCAAAAATTCTAGTAGTCGCCGCCGCGAAATCATCCCAATGAAATTTCCCTGTTCTACCAAAATTACTCCTGGTAGCAAGGGGTATTTGTCCAAAAAACTAGCCACTTCCATCCCGGTGTGGCTAATTTCCACTGAGAAATTATACATTGGTAGTTCTTGGAGGGTTGAATCTAAACCAAGATCGCGATCGCTACCCTCAGACAAAAATGGCGGTGAAATTTGGCAACTGAATTCTTCTGGCACTACACACCCTGATTTTTTCAAAGACAGGTAAAGAATAAGTTAATATTTTACATTCTGCCACCCTCAAAATCCGGTTTTAGTTTAGGTATCTAATAAAACTAATGGTCTATCAAGCTGAAAATCTTTCTCAGGCGACTGGAAGTAATTGGCGTGCAATTTAGAATCTGGGTGGAGAATATTGAGAAAGCGATGTCTACGATGGTCACTGAGCCTGTCCTGAGCGTAGCCGTTGGCGCAGCCTCTCGTAGAGAAGGGCGCAGCCGTTCGCGCAGCGTCTCGTAGAGAAGTGCGGGCTACGCCTACGCAAGCTAAACTAAAAATAACCTTTACCAAAAGTGCAAAGGTAGCGTTATGACTTCTGTAACCGATCCACCCAACGCTCTCGCTCCTTTCCCCTTCCCCGATCATACCCAGCTTCCTGAGTCCAATGGTACGTTCGTGTTCGCGGAGCGTGCCGGAGGCAAAAATTGGCAAGAACATCCCCAAAGCCTTCTACTAACTGACTCAATTACACCCATCCTCAAGCAATTAAATCCTGAAGGGGAATACTGTATAGGGCAAGACTTAGGAATTTACTGGCGGTTGACCGATCCCCTTGAAAAAGGCGCGGAAGCACCAGATTGGTTTTATGTCCCGAATGTACCATTTTTGCTCAATGGGCAAACGCGACGTTCTTATGTGATGTGGCGAGAGTTTATTGCCCCGTTGATTGTCTTAGAATTTGTCTCTGGGGACGGTAGTGAAGAACGAGATAAAACTCCTTTGAAGGGTAAATTTTGGATTTATGAGCAGGTGATTCGTCCTGCCTTCTACGGCATTTATGAAGCGAGTAAAGCCAGCCTAGAAGTTTATCATCTAATTGAGGGACAGTATCAAGTTTTACCAGCAAATGAACGAGGACATTATCCTATAGTTGCTTTGGGTGTTGAATTAGGCTTATGGCAGGGAAAATATCAGAATGTGGAATTACCCTGGTTGCGTTGGTGGGATTTACAAGGTAATTTGTTGTTGAGTGGAGATGAAAGAGCCGAACAGGAATCCCAAAGAGCAGAACAGGAATCCCAAAGAGCAGAACAGGAATCTCAAAGAGCTGATCGTCTAGCTGCTCAATTGCGATCGCTTGGCGTTGAACCAGAAATCTAATACCGTACTACAAATTACGAATTAAAAAAGGGCTGGTGTAAAAGAGTCATCTGTGGCTTAATTTGTTTAGACACAAATTTTTACTGCTACCAGGGTAATCACGATGACAAATAGACCTCCTTCCGAACCGGAGTCATCTCAAAAAACTGCCCTTGGCTTTGATGAATTTATAGCCATTTTGGTTGCCTTCACCACTATCGGAGCGATTCTTTTTTGGTCGTTGTCTCGCAGAGACTCTAGTTGGAACTTAAACGGGCTGCTGTTACCTTCCTCCACTCCGTCTCCTAGTGTTCGACCAAATCCAGTATTCCCCTCTCCTACTGCGAAGGTAAAACCTTATGCAGTCCCCGACAACGTTTTGCCATCTTCTTCACCGGAAGTTGTTGAACCCACTACGCCTTCATTCCCAACTAACAGCGCAACTCCTTACCGCGCAATGTTACCATCTATTCTGGTAATCCCAACTCAATCCCCACAACTACAAACACCTGTATCTCCTCCAACAGAAGTTGAGTCATCACTCAAATCATCAGCTTTGCCTTTAGTAACTCCGGCAAAACCAAAATCAATCATTCCGCCGCCAATTGCATTTAATGATGTGCCCAATGACTTTTGGAGTCGGCGTTTTATAGACGTTCTTTCTGCCCGTGGGATTCTCAAAGGGTTTCCTGATTATTCTTTTAGGCCAAATCAGCCTGTAAATCGCGCCGAATTTGCTGCCATACTAGAAAAAGCCTTTGACCAAGAACCGTCTAAGACTGCGATCGCATTTCAAGATGTACCAACAAACTTCTGGGCAACTCCAGCAATTGACCAAGCCATTAGTGCAGGATTTCTCAAAGGCTACCCGAAAAAAACCTTTAAACCACAACAAAATATTCCGCGAGTACAAGTTTTAGTTGCCCTTGTCAGTGGGCTGAATTTAAAAGCACCCACTTCTCCAAATCAGATTCTTAGTGTCTATAAAGATGCTAAAGACATTCCGCCTTATGCTGTAGGCAAAATCGCTGCTGCTACAACCAATGGTCTAGTAGTTAACTATCCAAATCCCCAAGTCCTCGATCCTAACAAAGTAGCTAGTCGGGCGGAAGTGGCGGCGATGATTCATCAAGCTTTAGTCAAACGGGGCAAACTGCCGGCAATTACATCTCCTAATATAGTGCGATCATCGTCCAAAATATCTCCAGAACTTCCACAGAGTCCAAAAATACCGACCCCAAAAGCTAAATTGACCACCGGAGGTTCGCCTCAACAATAATTACTAATTCGTAATTAAATTAAGGATCGTAGGAAGCAACTTCTACGAGTACTAGCGTTATGGGTGTAGTTTTGATATTACAAATTGTAAAAAAATTTCGTCAGGAATTTTGAGAGAAGTCTGAACGCCGACTTTCGGCATTCAGACTTCATGATTTGGAATTAGAGCGTACTTCTACACAGGAGCAAGTTATGCGTAGCGTCTGTCTACGACACGCTGCGCGAACGTAGAGAAGCAATAATTAGATATTAAGCTTCTGGAATTTGTTTACCGACAACTTGTGATTTAAGAGTGGTGATTTCACTAGTTAACTCTTTCCTAGTTGAGGCTTTGAGTAAATAGCGGTAAACAAACCAGGCAGAGTAACCAATACCGATCAGCTCAAAAGTAGGTGCTACCAAAGGGATATCATTCAAAGCATCTAATATTGCCAAGAGTACCTTAACGGCAACAATTGATCCTACAATTAAACCAACTGTTACCAGGGGTTGCTTATATTGATTAAAAAAGCTTCCCAGATAATCTGGTAATGTTGCTAAAAAGGTAGAAATTTGCTCTCCGTATTTTACCCATTCGTCTTGAGGCTGTGCCGGAGGCTGAAGTTTGGTAATGGTTCCTGTTTGGCTGTTGATCTCTGCCACTGTAGTCTCTTTAGATGCGGTTTCGGTAAATTCTTGTTCTGGCATTTTCACTCCTATTAATTTGACAGTTGAGTTTTTCTAATCTGGATAATTACAACCAAAAGATTGTTGATTAAGTAATGCACTTGTGCATCAGTACAATTTGGTGAGAGGCACAAAAATATTTTAGTGTCCTATAACCATAGTTGCCCCGTACTATCTACTGCATCAACTACAAGGTAGACAGTCAGTAGGAGGATAGAACTCAGAAGGCAGCAGGATGTATTATAATCAACTTCCTGAGTTCTATTTTTGGAATCAACTGGAATTCTCAGGTTGTGATTATCCCATTCTGTGTCATTTGCTCATAATCGTACTAAATCTAAGTACAAATCATGCAAAAATCACTCCACCTCTCATTTATATAAGCCTAGAAGCCGATTTTATCCGATATTAAAGCTATCTTAAGCCGCGTTCGTCAATTAACGCATTCGTATTGATATTAATACGTAATAAAAATTTTTGTGTGTTCATATAGACTAGACTTTTAAGCTCTTTTATGATATGTGTGTTTGGGATGAAGGAGACAAGAGGATAAACAAAACTCAGCACTCTTTTTGCCAATCCCTAATCCCCAAGAAGTATCAAACCTTTTGTTTTTCTCCTGATTGTATTAATTTTATAAGGAAGCAATAAGGTAGAGTAGTGGCGTAGGCGATCGCAAGAACTCATTGCTTGCTATCAACCGCATATTGTGGAAAGTAGTGTAGTAAGGAGAAGACGCTCTTAGGAGGGTCTTTAGTGCAGGAAACTATATCGTTGCTCCTAAAAGAAGCGAACTCTATTAAGTTTAGTAATTATACTTACAAGGGCTGTTGCAAAATTAACTTATATAATCTAAGCTGATGCTAATTATCTAGCAAGCAATGATTTGCTCTTGCGATAAAAGAAGATAATGTAGATGTTAATGACTAATTAAGGTATTTTGACAATCTAGATTAATTTGATTATTTTTGCGGGAAGGCAAGGAGGTTTGAGAAATGCCAACTCAAAAGCCAACCCCTATCTACAGCAGTTCAGAAAGCAAAAAAGTGTCAGCCGAAGAGCCATCGACAGACGAACTCCCAACTATAGAATTTCCTTCACGAGGGAAACTCAAAGCTAGTTCTTGGCGTATCCATCAAAAAATTGGCTATGGGTACTTTGTAGCTATCGGAATTGGCTTTTTTGGCTCACTGACTGGATTAGTGATTGCTAATTACTACCGGGGAAGGGAAGTTAGACAATTTAATCAAGCTTATGAACAAGGACAACTACTGAGTAATTATAAAGATGCAGTAGTAGGGGCGCAATTACATAGTTCTAACCTAGTTGCTGTATTAGAAAATTCACAACAACTGCAAAACAAAAAAGCGGATTTTCTGAATAATGTTGAAAAAGCCAAGGAACTAGAGTCAAAAATTGGCGGATTTATTGACAGTAAACCTAAAAGACTTGCAGCAACAAGTTCGACTTTACAGACATTATTGCTGGATTACAAGACTAATTTAAAAGCCTACGTTGAACAAATTGAGGTCGTCTTACAGAAAATTGACTCCCGAAAAGTGCAGCCTCAGCAGATTTCTTCTGCCCGATCGCAGTTATTGGCAATTATGCGTGGTCAAACAGCCGTGCGGCTAGACCAGCTTTCTCAAAGCTTGACTAACATCCTGCAAACTGCTGAAGATCAAGAGCAAGAAAGGCAAAAAGCTGTCGAGCAGGCGAGAATAGTTGAGCGGTTAATTGTAATAATGAGTATGCTGGTTTCGGTAGCGATCGCAGCCATTGTAGCTTGGCGTACCAGTCGAGCGATCGCAGAACCAGTTATTATTGTAACCCAAGTAGCTGAACAAGTTGCCAGGAAACATAATTTCGATTTGCGAGCGCCCGTTACCACTGAAGATGAAATTGGATTACTTGCCAAATCTCTAAATCGTCTAATTGAGCGAGTATCTGAGCGAACAAAACAACTACAACAAGCTAAAGAATTAGCCGAAGCTGCTAGCAAGGCAAAAAGCGTATTTTTGGCCAATGTCAGCCACGAATTACGCACACCATTAAATGCTGTCATTGGCTTAAGCCAACTACTAGAAGACGACGCTACCGATCTTGGTTTATCGCCAGACTTTATTACAGATTTAGAAACAATTAATGCTGCTGGGAAACATCTACTGCACTTGATTAACGAAATCCTCGACTTGTCAAAAATTGAAGCGGGGAAAATGACCCTGTATCCTGAGACATTCGAGATTGCAACGCTGATTCATAACGTTGTCCTCACAGTCAAGCCAGCTATAGAAAAAAATGCCAATGTTTTAGAAGTGGATTTTGATGAGCAACTTGGCACCATGTATGCCGATCAAACCAGGATGCGGCAGGTGTTATTAAACTTACTAAGTAACGCTAGTAAGTTCACTACAAACGGTAAGATAATGCTGACAGTCAAAAGAGAAAAAGATGAAGTACGGCTGGATGCTCCTTTAGGCAGCATTATTTTCACCGTTACCGACACAGGTATCGGTATGTCTAACCGTCAACAGCAGCAGTTATTTCAACCTTTTACACAAGGTGACACTTCAACTACGAAAAAGTATGGAGGTACGGGATTGGGGTTGGCAATTAGCCGCCACTTTTGCCAGATGATGGGTGGTGAAATTATTGTCAAAAGTCAGCCAGGAATTGGCTCTACTTTCACTATTCGTCTACCAATGACTGTGCAGGATTGAATATAATTCGTAATTCGTAATACTTCGGCTCCTTTCGACTTCGCTCAAGGCAAGACGCTCAGTACAAGTTCGTAATTCGTAATTGAATAAGGGTTGATACCAATACTGCTCGGTTAAGCCTAAAAAAGCACTCTGGGGTAGGTTGGGTTGAGGAACGAAACCCAACATTTTCAGGGTTTTGTTGGGTTTCATATCATGTCCGCATAATTAGTTATGATTTCCACAGTCATTGCACCCCACCCCCAGCCCCTCCCGAAGAGCGGGGAGGGGAGACAAAGCGCAGCTTTGGCGGGGTGGGGTTCTTGGGTTTTAGTAAGTAATCAAGCGGACATGATATCACTCCGTTCAACCCAACCTACGAATCTTCTTAACCGAGCAGTATTGGGGTTGATACCCTAGTTTTTATAAACGTCTTGTTTGGTGTCGGGGTTTAAATCCACGTCACAAAACATAATTATGTTAGCGGCAGCGTACTCCTACGAAGAAGCAAGCTACGCGTAGCGTCTGGTAGAGAGGAACGAGCGTCATTACGAATTACGAATTGTTTAATGGGCGTTTTGTAAAGAAGTGAGATTTCCCCCCAGGACTCAAACGCAAATTCAAATAATAATACTTACTTTGCCTGTATCTAAATCGTAACGACCCCCGACAATTTTCAATTTGCCCGACTCCACCTGCTTAGTTAAAAGCTTTGATCGCTTCAATCGTTCAATTTGATATTCCACATTTGCCACCACAGCGTTTTCAACTGCATCACCCGGCTGATCCTTGACCCTTTTCAGGGCTGGCTTAATTGCCTTAACAAAAGTACTAATATCACCAGGTAATGATTCCTTTTGGACAGCGGCGGTTACTGCGCCACAACGTTCATGGCCCATCACCATCAGCAGTGGAGAACCTAATAAGACAACTGCATATTCAATACTACCGATCGCTTCATGTGTGGCAATATTTCCGGCAATCCGCACATCAAAAATGTCTCCAATGCCTTGATCGAAAACAATTTCTGCGGGGACTCGTGAATCCGCACAACTAAGAATAGTTGCAAATGGATGTTGAGCTTGAGCAACTTCGTGCAGCCGCAGTTCAGATTGATCGGGGTACTGGGGATGATGCTGAATAAACCGCTGATTTCCCTCGATCAGCTTTTGTAAGGCGGCATCGGGACTGAGGGATTCAGCAGAAGTTGAGGGGATTTCGGCAGCTTTCGCCTGTTCTACCCGCCAGAGTAAATCGCTGGCAGATAGCATCATCCCAAATGCCCCGGTCATTCCCAACTTCAAAAAGTCACGACGTTCCATGAAATGTTTCATTGAATTTATAACTCTCTTACAGAGACGCGATACATCTGACAGAGCGAATTTCCATCACATCGGAAACGTAACAAGTACCTCCGAATTTATTCAGGAGTGGTCTGATATTTTCGACAACACGCTTGAGTTCTTCTGGCATACAAAACGCGAGGATGTAAACATTATCAAGCATGGTCATGTCTAAATCTTCTGTCGTTCCTCGTAATCCTTTACCAACAACATTTCTAATGACGGCATGGTTATGTACACCTGACTTGTCTAAATTATCTAAAATTTTGGCAAGCTCAAAGGAATTGGCGATAATTTCTATCTTTTTAACTACGTGCATATTATTACCTCCAGAATAGGTTAATTCCGTAGAGATATAGCGGAATTCCCACAATAATATTGAACGGAAATGTGACTGCTAGAGCGGTAGAAACATATAGGCTGGGATTTGCTTCGGGAACAGTCATCCGCATCGCCGCAGGCACAGCAATGTAAGAAGCGCTGGCACACAATACAGCGAATAATAGCGAATTTCCTTGAGGCATACCGATGAATTTGGCGATCGCTAACCCAATCCCTGCATTGAGTATTGGAATTAGTATGGCAAATAAAATCAGGAAAACTCCGGTTTTTTGCAAGTCTTTAATTCTTCTGGCAGCCACCAGTCCCATATCCAATAAAAAGAAGGTGAGAATGCCATAAAACAACCCTTGAGTAAAGGGTTCTAATACGTGCCAACCACGTTCTCCTGTCAAGACACCGATTAAGAGGCTACCGACTAGTAGAAAAACTGAACTATTAAGAAATGCTTCTTGCAAAACTTCTGACCAAGCAAACTCTCGCTTTTCATCGGCGGTGAATATACTTACCAAAATCAGACCAACAATGATCGCCGGAGATTCCATCAGGGCAAGAGCTGCTACCATGTAACCATCGTACTGAATACCAAGCTCAGTTAAAAAAGCGCCGGCAGTGATGAAAGTGACGGCACTGATAGAACCGTAGGTTGCTGCGATCGCCGCAGCATCGTAAGTATCCAGTTTCCACTTTAAGATAAAAAAGGTGTAAATTGGAACAAAACAAGCCATCAACATTGCTGCCAGGAGTGTTAAAATTACTTCCTGATTCAGTCCGCTTTTGATTAGTTCTACCCCTCCTTTAAAACCAATTGCAAACAGCAAATACAACGAAAGGAGTTTGGGTACTGGTGGGGGAATTTCCAAATCAGACTTGACAAAAACAGCAGTCATGCCTAAAAAGAAAAACAAGATTGGCGGATTCAAAATGTTGGATACAATTAAGCTAAAATCCATATCCACCCCTCTTTATACTGGTAAAACCTGCAATTAAAGAAATTTTTCATCTTTAAAAATTTAACGGTTCAATGATGATGTATGGTGTATTGCTACCTAATTGTCAATTGGGTACTCAATGAGTGAATAGTCCGATTGGTGACTATACTCTCAGTTAGTTATGTACAGCGTTTTGCAAGCAAATAAACCACGGGCTAGGGAATATTTTCATGTCCCCATGAAAACTCTTAGGGGCAATTAATTAATTTCCCCTACTGTTGACAACACAACAAGTTAGAGCTTGTCTACTATCTTTTGATGTTTGATTCCCCGTGGCTGATTTTACGACACAACGCGCCGGAATAACTAGTGGCTAAGTTTTCTACGTAGAAAAGTTAACGTATTGTTAGGGCAATTATGAATTGCCCCGACAATGTTTTGGTTTATGTTTCGCGGATTTTTGGCATAAATCCAATAAAGATGATACCTGACAATCTTTGTTGACCAAGTTTCGTTAGGATGTTGTAACCTGGGCAATAGCAACTCTCTATTGATGTGATGCCAGGCGTAGGCGTAGCACTTCGGCTCATTTCGGCTACGCTCAATGACCAACGCTCAGTGACCGTCGGAGACATCGCTTTTTCACATCTATGACAACAACCATCGACTTTCTCAGTCACCTTAACCCTAGCCAACGTCAAGCTGTCGAACATTACTGCGGCCCGTTGTTAGTTGTTGCTGGCGCAGGTTCCGGTAAAACACGAGCGCTGACTTATCGGATTGCGAATCTAATTCTGAAACACCGTGTAGATCCAGAAAATATCCTGGCGGTTACTTTTACCAACAAAGCCGCGCGGGAGATGAAAGAACGGATTCAACGGCTGTTCGCTGAACAACTGGCAATGAAACAACACGGTCAGCGGTTGGATTTGTTGACAGAATACCAACAAATGGAATTGCGATCAAAAGTTTATAAAAGCACGATAAAATTCTTGTGGTGTAACACTTTCCACAGTTTATGTTCTCGTATTCTTCGCTCTGAGCTTGGAAAATATCAAGATGAAAAAGGTCGGTCTTGGACTAACAATTTCTCCATTTTTGATGAATCTGATGTTCAAAGCCTGATAAAAGAAATTGTTACTAAAGACTTAAACCTAGACAATAAAAAATTTGATGCTCGTTCTGTTCGCTACGCTATTAGTAACGCTAAAAACCAAGGCTTATCACCACAAGAATTTGAGCAAGATCAACCCAATTATCGCGGAAGGGTAATTGCTGATGTCTACAATCGTTATCAAGATAAATTAGCACAAAATAATGCTCTCGACTTTGATGATTTGATTCTAGTTACTACAAGATTATTTCAGCAAAATGAGAAAGTTTTAGATTACTGGCATCGCCAGTTTCGTCATATCCTCGTAGATGAATATCAGGATACTAATCGTACTCAGTATCAACTCATCCACTTATTAGTGACTAATGGTGAAAGCAGAAAGAGCGAATGGAAATGGGAAAATCGCTCAGTTTTCGTTGTCGGCGATGCAGATCAATCCATTTACAGCTTTCGGATGGCAGATTTCACCATTTTGATGGGATTTCAGGAAGACTTTGGCGATGGTTTGGTAGATGATGATACCCGAACGATGGTTAAGCTGGAAGAAAACTATCGTTCTTGTGAAAACATTCTGCAAGCGGCTAATGAACTAATTGAAAATAACACCCAACGGATTGATAAAGTCCTGAAGGCGACGCGGGGGACGGGTGAACAGATTACTTGTCATAAAGCCGATGAAGAGCTTGCAGAAGCGGCATTTGTAATTAATCAAATTAGCACTTTAGAACAGCAAAATCCAGAGTTAAACTGGGGTAGTTTTGCCATACTTTATCGGACGAATGCCCAATCTCGTCCCTTTGAAGAATTGTTGGTGAAATATCAAATTCCTTACACAGTTGTAGGGGGAATGAGATTTTACGATCGCAAAGAAATTAAAGATGTCGTAGCTTATTTAAGAGCAATAAATAATCCAGCTGATACAGTCAGTTTATTGCGAGTTATTAATACTCCCCGGCGGGGAATTGGCAAAACCACTATTGATGCTTTGATGAACGCATCTCAGCAATTAGGGACGACTTTGTGGGAAATCCTCAGCGATGAAACATCAGTTAATACATTAGCTGGACGGGCGACAAAAGCTGTAAATAACTTTGCCGCAATAATTAGCCGTTGGCAAGGACAAGTCGCCACGCTTCCGGTGACAGAGGTTTTGCAAGGAATATTAGAAGATTCTGGTTACGTTCAAGACTTGATGAATCAAGGCACAGATGAAGCCACAGATCGGGTACAAAACGTCCAGGAACTTTATAACGCCGCACTGCAATTTCAAGAAGAAAATGAAGAGATTTCCCTACGAGATTTTCTAAGTAGCGCCGCCCTCAGTTCCGATTTGGATAACTTAAAAGAAGGGCAGACAGCCGTTTCTTTGATGACTTTGCACGCTTCCAAAGGTTTGGAATTTCCCGTAGTATTTTTGGTGGGATTAGAACAGGGGCTATTTCCCGGCTACCGTTCCCTGAGCGATCCTGCATCTTTGGAAGAGGAACGCCGCTTGTGTTATGTGGGGATTACTCGCGCCCAAGAAAGGTTGTATTTATCACACGCGCGGGAACGCCGTTTGTATGGTTCTCGTGAACCTGCGATGCGATCGCAATTTCTCGACGAATTGCCAGAAGAATTAATATCTACCAAACGCGCGAGTCGTCAAAGTTATACCAAAAGTGCCTCTAGTTCTAGTGGTAAACAAGACTCAACGCAGAATTGGCAAGTGGGCGATAGAGTATTACATAAAACTTTTGGGCTTGGTGAAATCACTCACGTCTTCGGAACGGGTAATAAGATGTCTGTAGCAATTAAATTTGCCAGTTTGGGACAAAAAATTGTTGACCCAAGAGTAGCACAGTTGCAACGAGTAGAGTAATGAGGTGTATAAACGACCAGATAGACTATTATCTTTTGATGGAGCGTTGCTACATAACAAGCTGTGTCAACTACAGAAGAAGCATTTGTAACTCCAGAACGTGTTGGACTAACTAAAACTTGTTCATTAATAAGTTAGAGAGAAGTTTTACTAACTAAAACTCCTATTTTACTTATCATTTTTTGACTTTTTATAATCAATGATTAAATCGATGAAATCCAACTTTAGTTTTACTTATCTAAAAAACGAGTATTTGTAACTAAAGCATTAACATTTATAAGTTGAGCTTAAGTTGTATTAACTCCAGCTTCTTCCGAACTTATCAAAGAATGAGTTTTTGTAACTTGTTGTTTTTCATATTTCAATTTCTTCAAAGTGTTCAACAGTTGGAAATGGCTCATAAAAATGATGCAGAAGTTTTTTCCACTCTTGATACTCAGCAGAACTTCTAAATCCTACAGTGTGAGATTCTAAAGTTTCCCATCTAACAAGTAATAAGTATTTACCTTGAACTTCTATACATTTATGCAATTCATGAGATAAATATCCGTCCATTGAGGAAATAATTTTAGAAGCTTTTTTGAAGGCAACTTCAAAATCGGATTGCAGACCAGGTTTAACATGAAGCATAACTGCCTCAAGAATCATATACTATTTGGTATCCTAAACTCCTATTTTTACTTATTGACTCTGCATATGCAATATCCCTTATCAACTGTGACAAAAGAATAGCAAGGCAATCAAGAATACTCGATTTGCCAACACAGTTAATACCAATCAGCGCCCTTGGACTCGTTTCATCAAACTCAAGCGTCAAATCGCCGATTCCACGGAAGGATTGCATTTTCGAGCGCTTGACTTTCATAATAATTACGCTGATTTCAACTGAATAATACCTTTATCAAAAACGCGATTATTAGTAGCGATCGCACTTATTTCTATTCTATCTTTATACACTTCATAAACAGCAAAACTTAAATCACTGGTAGAATACCCTGTCCACTCAGAACGCCCTACAGGACGATTCCCAGCACCCGCGCCACAAATTAAGTAAGTTGTACCATCAATAGCACGAGTGCGTTCATAATTATGTTCGTGACCATTGATGTAAAGTTGAACGCCGTATTTTTTAAATAGGGGAGTAAAAGTTTTAATAAAATCTGGATTGCTCCCATATTGACCCGATGAATAAATCGGATGATGACCAAACACTACTTTCCAAGGAGCTTTACTAAGACTTAATTCTTTTTCTAACCAAGGTAACTGGTTTTTCCAATCAGCATTCCCGTTAGTATCTAAAGCAAAAAATTGTACAGTTCCCCGGCGAAATGTATAGTAACGTCCCTTCATATTAAAGCCAGCATACTTGACTTGTGGATCGCCATTAGCTGTACGAATATCGTGATTACCTAAACAAGCATGAAATTTCACGCCTTGCTTGAGTAAACCTTGATAAGGACGCTCAAAAACTGCATTAATTTTCTCAATTTCGCCGTTATTGTAAATGTTGTCTCCAGCTAAAACAACTAAATCATAGGGATTTTTCTTATGATACGCATTCATCGCTCCAGCCACAGCATACTGTCCCTTAGCGCCAGTCCCCGTATCTGCTACAGACACAAAACGTAATAACAAGTCTTTTTTGGCTGGGTTGGCGGCTATAGCTGTTGTTGAATCGGTAATATCAGCAGTTTGATAATTTTGACGAAACGTCCAGCCGAAAAATCCTGTACCAATAGTGCTGACGCTACTTAAAAATAAAAATTGACGGCGTTTTAGGTTCATAATTCACCAAATTTAATAAATAATCAGTTTAGCTGAAGCAATGCGCAATGTAGTGATACATTAAGGCAAAAGAAGGCAGCACCAGTAATAATGTACGTTGTTTGTCTTTGATTCGCTGCTTTTGGTGAAAGTTCCATGTCACAAGACAATCAGTCAAAACCGACGGATAAGCAAGTAACTCAACCTCCCCAAAAACCTTACCAGAGAGTTCAGCCATTTTGGAAGGCTAAAATTATCCAACTTCTCCAAGGAACGATTGGGGTTCTAGAAGTAACGGTGGAAAAACTGGAGACAACACCCCCACCTGGTACTGAGGAAAAACCTGGTTTTTTTCAGCAGCTTCAGTTGAGGTGGGGTGGACTGTTAAGGACAATCCGCTTGTTTTTACCATCAAATTTGTCAACAAAGTTATCAGATACAGCTTTGACGGGAATTGTGACTGGAGTTGCTGTAATTCTTGTTTGGACGACTACAACCGTATTTACTGGTAAACCTACGGAAATAGCAACCGTTCCCCCGGTTGAAGAGGTTCCGATACCAACACCAACGATAACTACTCCACCGGAATCAGTCGCACCAGAACCACCAGAGGAAATTACGCCACCGCCAGAAGTACAAACTACGCCACCAACGCCGGAACCAGAACCAGAACCAATTCCTACGCCAAAGCCAATCCCAACACCAACGCCGACACCAATCATAGAATTGACACCAGAACAAGCTTTGATTGCGGCTATTGAAAATCAGGTAGCTGAAATTAGCGATCGCGTTGCCTCTGGTCTGATAAAGTCAATTCAAGCTAACTTCCGTACAAGTAACTTGACTGTCAAAATTAGTAATGATTGGTATACTCTCAATGAATCTCAGCAAGACAAACTAGCTGCGGAAATATTACAACGCTCTCAAGAACTTGATTTTACTCATTTAGAAATTATCGACTCCCAAAATAGGCTAATAGCTCGTAACCCGGTTGTTGGGACTGAGATAGTAATTTTTAAACGGCAAATAGCAAGTTAAAATAATTCGTACCTCGACTTCTCTACGAGACGCTACGCGTAGCTTGCTTCCCCGAAGGGGTACGCTCGGCAACCTAATTCGTAATTTGGAGTTTAACTTTAAGTATTTATGTTAGACAATGTTTCGTTATTGCTGAAAGCCTGTGAAAATTTAAATATCAGCTATGAAATTCTTCATCCTTCAGAAAACTTAATCAAAATAAAATTGAATAGTAAACAGCATTATTTTTGCAACTATAGTACTCCGTTGCTTAATCAAGCAGTAGCACACCTGCTCAAAGACAAAGAATATACTTATCATGTTTTAAATAAAAAAATTAAACTCCCTCGAACGGTGGGTTTTCTTTCCCCTTTTTGTGACACCAAATATAAGGTTTACTTAAAATTCCCAACTATTCAAGATATCGTATTGGAAATAAAAGAAAATTTTGAAACACCAGTAATTATTAAAAGAAACTCCGGTGCAAGCGGGCATAATGTTTTTTTATGTAAGAATATAGATAAAATTGAAACTGCTTTAAAAGAAATTTTTAATATTAATAATAAGTATGATTACGTCGCTCTTGCTCAAGAATTTATTCACATCAAATCTGAATATAGAGCGGTTTTCTTAAACAAAGAGTTAGTTTTGCTCTATGAAAAAGATATAACTGATGCGAAATTTGTCGGTAATCTCAGCCCTCTACACTGGGATGGTGCAAAAGCTAAGTATATTAACGATCCACAAATACTATCAGAGATTGCTAATTTTGCTCAACCAGTTTTTGAAGAATTAGACCTTGATTATGGTGGTTTTGATATCGTATTAGATCGAGATAATCAATATTGGTTAATTGAAATCAACTCTCACCCAAACTTTGGCATTTTTATTAGAGACAATGGAGAGGAGTATGTATTGAAAATTTTTGAAAAAATGCTCGTTAGCCTAGCCTCAAATTGAAGAAATAATATCATGTCCGCTTGATTGCTTATTAAACCCGAAGAACCCCACCCCCGCCAA
>NZ_JAVRCS010000059.1:0-26672 GCF_034530635.1 Nostoc sp. EspVER01 | reverse complement strand
CTGTAGAGGATTTTTCGACTTGTGTGTACACCGTAGCCCGAAGAGCGGGGAGGGGATTAAGGGGAGCCAGTGCGGTCTTCTCCCAAGGGGAGACGCCAAGGGCGATGGGGTCTCCCCAAGTGGAGCATCTGGCGTGTGGGGTGCAATGACTGTGGTTAGCATAACTAATTATGCGGACATGATATCAATAAAATAAAAATATCACCAATAAAATAACTAGGATTAGCGCCAGCTAACCCTAGTTAGGCTTGATTTGTTCAATCAAAACCAACAATATGCTAGTAACAAAACTTACTTGTTTCTAGTTAGTTTTTTCCACATTACTTGAGCCTTGGAATAAAGGGTCACATTTGTTTTCGATGACTACACACATATTACTGAGTGCTTGTTGATAATTATCCATGTCACCTTGCTCAAGAAAGATTTTGGCAGATGCCTGTATATCTTCGACAGCTTTTGTCTGGTTTTTGTTAGCTTCACTACCGCCATACTGTGCCAGTTCATAGCGAACCATACCTCGTTTGAGATATGCTTTTGCTAGTTTGGGGCTAATAGTTAATGCATGGTTAAAGTCAGCGATCGCTTGATTATATTCTTGCTGATAATTGCTGCTATATTGAGCAATTTGGTAATAGACAACACCCCGCTGGAAGTAAGCTTCGGCTTTGGAGACATTAAGTTGTATGGCTTGAGTAAAATCTGCGATCGCTTTTTTGTAAGCTTGTTGAGATTCACCGCTGTATTTAGCCATTTGGGCGCGGACAATCCCCCGTCTGACATAAGCTTCAATTTCATTATTATCCAGACCAATGGCTCGATTATAGTCTGCGATCGCTAGATTATATTCTTTATCAGGATCGTTACTATATTCAGCGAGCATATAGCGGGCATTGCCCCGATTTACCAGAGCTTTAGTTTGATTGGGATTGATTTTCAGAGCTTGGCTATAATCTGTAACTGCTCCTTCGTAGTCTTTCAAGTTATAGCGGGCATTGCCCCGATTTACAATTGCTCTAGCATGTGTCGGTTCTTGTTCAATTGCTTGACTAAAGTAGACAATTGCTTTGTCATAGTCTCGCTCTTTGTAAGCAATATAACCTTGCTGATAGGAATCAGCGAAGCTGAGTTTGTTATTTGGCTGGGAAGATTTGATTGTTTGTTGGGTGTAAGCATTTTGGGAAACCAACGGCTGAGTAAATTTAATCATTACGTCTGCATATCCCAATAAACCAAAACCCAGCAAACAACAAATAACCGGGTACAACTTTGACTTTTTGGCAGGTTTATATGAACCGCTGGGAGTCATTATTGGCTGCCAGTAATTAGCTACCTGCGGTGACATGGCGCGCTGGGGAAAATGCGGTGTCTGATTGTAGCGCTTTCTCGCTTTGATTCGCGGTTGGAGATGTTCTCTAGCTTCTATAGCCCGATGTGATGGGAAGGGGTCGCGTCCACCTAATCGCACGGTACGTTCGCACCACGGACAGCTACGCATGTGGTTGTTGTAGCGATGTTGGGGATTTGTCGTACAGGTAATTAGGGAATCTTCGGCTTCAGCGATGGCTGAGAGCCAAGTTTGGGCACTGGGGCGCAGCAGTGGGTTGTTGTGACCATCTTCAAAACAACGAACAAATAGTTCTTGTAAGCTGGGATGGAGAATTTCCCAAGGGGGGGCAATGGGTGTTGGCAGGTAGGGTACGTAACGCTTTTCGCTGTAAGTGAAATGACCCGATGCAATGCGTGCTTCGTAAGGTGGTGGCTCAATCGCACCTTGAAAAATCCCCGAAAATGGGTGGGTGCCTTCCATTAAGAGTTGAAATACTAGCACCGATAACCCAAATAAATCGTGAGAAATTTCGCGATCGTGCTGGGCAAAAGTTTTATTCTGTAGTTCTGGTGGAGTAAACTCTGGTTTACCCACTGGGCAGCGATAAACAACATTGCTGTTTGGGTCGGTTACTTGGAAAGAGTCTGTGTCTATCAAAGTCACCAGTGCTGTATCACTGACGAGGATATTAGACTCATTCACATCACCAATGCAATATCCACTAGCGTGCAAAGCGGCAAAAGCTGCCGCCAGGTTACGAGCCGTGCGGAGCAGGTACTGATAGTTGAATAGGGGGCAGTGTTGCCGACGGGTTCTGGGGTTGTAAAAGTCGATGATTGGACGCATCCCCTGAATACGTGGCATCAAAAAGCCCAGGATGCTATTTTTGCCATCTGCTGCCCGTAATAAATCCTCTGGCCAAGCGATAGAGATATGCCCTAAACTCGCCGTCGGGTTTTCTGGCGGGTTGGCAAGCATCGCCTGGAGTTTATCAGCATGGGCAGTGGTTGGCTTGTGATAAATCTTCGCCACCAAGTCGTTATCGGATGGCACTGCATAAACACAAGCTTCACCCCCACGCCCCAAACTGACATTGAGGCTGAGGATTTCTTTTCTGGGGGAACAACGTAGTACCTGCATAATGAAATTACCGCTAACGGAAGTTATTGTAAGATGTGAAACCTGTAGATTTATTGCTCATGAGTCGTTGAATGCAGCTATAATGAGTGTCAAATCATCATCAGTGCGTTGCGTAATCCGCTCTGAGCGTAAAAATTTTACCAATTGCTCCTTCGCTTCTGTCTTATCCTCGGTATTGGCGACAAATTCAAACAGCGGAAAAAAGAATGGTTTGTGAGGTTCGCCAACAACCATATTCAAAGCCAGCATTTGTAATCCGTCGGTGATGATACCAACGTTTACTATGTCTGTGCGCCATAATCTCATTTGTGCTGTATCTAAGGCATTAGGCGAAGTCAAAAAAGTGGTTTCGTTGATGTATTCACCACTGTCAGGCATAGTCAGTGCCAACAGGTTGCCCAGACGATCTTTTGCCACTGCCAAACCATCACCTATCTGAACTACAGCTACAACTTCTGGTGTGGCAACCAGCATAATTAAGGTAGTTGCTAAATCTTGAGGCTGTTTGTCACAAGTAGCCGCCTCATCTTCCACAGCTTTTTTGGCGGCGAATATGGCATCATTTAAGAGCGATCGCACCAACGTATCATCAGTCAAACTTTTGCGAGTCAGCCCCTTGGCAGAAATGTTTTCGATTGCTGTCTCCACAGCAACCATCGCTCCCACTTTCCCAAGGCTAGCAGAACCAGCACCATCTGCTGCGGCCGCCACTAAAACATTATCTGACAATATCTGCCAGTGATGAGCATCCTGACATAATTGATTGTTTTTTAAGTGACTTGTACCACATACAGAAGCAGCCACAATCCGCCATTGAGCAATCTGTTTTGATATGTTCATAAATTTTTTTTCAAGCAGCTAGCTGTGTAAACATCAAGCTGCGATTTTTCATTAAACAGTTCCCCAACCAATGGGCGGTAGTGCTACCTGTTCGTCTACTTGTGAATGAGAAACAGCCGACATACTAGTTGACAGCCAGACAAACATCTCGATAAAATTTAATCCTTTAAGCTTTAAGGGAGTACGCACAGTTATTTGATTTAAACGTGTCATATTCGCATTTTCTACTCCAACTGTAAAGAATGCTACCCGCTTGTTCGCCTCGTCTCCCTGTAGGCGCTGGGATGCTTGCTCTACCACTTGCTCTAACTCACCTTGGGGTTCTCCATCGGTAATCATAAATACCCAAGGACGATAGTAAGCAATCCCGTTGGCACGATACTGAGATTTCCGCTCTTGAATTATGTCCAAAGCTTTATGAATTCCCGCACCCATTGTTGTCAAGCCCTGTGCTGTCAAAATAGGTGGATTGAATTGATCGGCAGTCACAAAGTCTTGTACTACATTGATATTACTATCAAAAGTGACGATCGCCACTTCCACCCGTCTAGCGGCTAAGGAATTTTTGACTAATTCATCCTTCAAACTCAGTAAACCCTGATTTAAAGCCTCAATCGCCTCTCCTTGCATCGACCCAGATGTGTCTAATAAAAGTACACAAGGACAACGGGGTTCTGGGTTCTCAGCAAATTCTACTACTTCATCAAGTCTTAATGTATCATGCATAACTTTTTGTGTTATGTTAAAGTCCAAAGCTTTATTTCCCTTTGCTCAGAGTATATAGTTTAAATCGCCGAGGCGACTACAGAATATAGTATCTATTGGTAGATGCTCTAATCTTTATTAAACAAATTATTTTCATGAAGTTCTCTATATATTTAAGATGAACTTGAGCAAAGCTTAGTTTAGCAAAAAAGAGTTTATCAAAACCCAGCATTATCTGTTGTAATGTATCTACCAAAAAGTTATATCCATTAAACCTACAGTACAATACATACGTAAACTTTCCTAGATAAGTTTTTAAAGATTTTATGTAGAATAATCGCTTCTTTAAGGAAAAGTAATTAACCATAATTAAGCTCGTTAACTCTAGAAGTATACCAGTGTAACTACGCGAACTTGGAATCAAATTTGCATCTTGAAGGGAGTGGGCATAAATAAACGTCATTATTAAGGTCTTCACTCAAGAGTTGTCAGTAGTTAGTAAAATCCAGAATTAACCAACATCTACTGATAATCTAGCTATGATAGATGCTTACCTTTATTCATCCCTACTTGCTTTTTGAGATAAGTTAAGTAAAATGTGCTAAATGTAACAAAGGACTTGGAGATATTACAATTTTTAATATATGTACATATTTTCAAATAAATAATTGGTGGTTAGAAAAATATTACAAAGAAGAGAATACTTTATAGCTCATATTTTCAATCTACAAATGTTCGGTTGTTGATTCCGCAAAAAACTTGAAAAATATGAATAACTCAGGTACATTCACAAAACTACGTCCTCTAAGTTTGTTAAGACAATTATCCAATTGTTCCGACAGTACTTGTTTACAAGTATTGAGTAACTCAGTTTCTTGGTCGATTTACTTAGAACAGGGCAAAATAACTTACGCTACCCATTCCGTGGAACCCTTCGATCGACTAGAACGCCATTTGCGACGCCTCAGCCAGCAAATCCCACTCCTTACTAATGAGGTTCGCTCTCAAGTACGGCTGATGTTTGAAGCTGACTTACACAGTCAGTTAATCAAAGATGACACTAATTCCAGAAGCAACCCTCCTGAGTATCAGGCTATATCCTGGCTTGTTAGTCAACAACATCTACATTCTACACAAGCAGCAGTGCTGGTTCAAGAATTAGTTAAAGAGGTAATTGAATCATTTCTGCTCATCAAAGAAGGTACTTATGAATTAACAGAACCACTTGATAGAATGCCAAAAATTTGCAGGCTAGGTATAGAAAAAATTCTAGAATATTGCCAAGTAAGATTACAGAATTGGCAGGCTTTTGTACCTAAAATTTCTTCTCCATATCAACGTCCATATCTGTTGATTAGCAGCAAGTTTGATAACCAAGATTTACCAAATCTCCAGCCAGATTTAATTAACTGGATGAAGGGTTTTAGCCTGTGCCATCTGGCTGTAATTTTGAATCAAGATGAAATTCAACTAGCTCGCAATTTATACCCTTACATCCTTAAGGGTGCGATTATCCTTCATGAACCCGATCCACCATTTGATAAGTTACCAAAGATTTTTGAGGAGCAATCGCTTTTCTCAAAATTGATTTCAGGGTTAGTTGACACCAAACAAGAACTAAGTAGCACTGTCAATTCTTACCCAAATATTCCTGAAGAGAAAATAGTTCCTGTTCAGCGATTACCACAGATTTCTACTCCTTCCAAAGAAAACTTTCAGGAACCAACAATATCAAATAACATAAATTCTGCTTCCCAAAGAGTAACGGCTGCTACGGTAACAGTAAAAAAAGTCCACAAGATCGTTTCTGTAGATGATAGCCCGACAATTCTTAAAGAAATTAGTTATTTCTTAGAAAATGAAAATTTTTCTGTAGTGACTATTAACGATCCAGTGAAAGCCGTTTTGTCAATTATAAGGCACAAACCGGATTTAATTTTGTTGGATTTAAACATGCTAGGAATTGATGGCTATGAGTTGTGCCGTATTATACGAAATAATTCCCTATTTCAAAACACTCCGATTATCTTTGTCACTGGGAATAAAGGAATTGTAGACAAAGTAAAAGCGAAATTAGTTGGGGCTTCTGGATATCTGACGAAACCGTTTACTCGCGCCGAATTACTGAAAATAGTCTTTATGCATTTGACTTAAATTAACTACTCCAATGAGTTTTTACTGCACATTACTTTGTGCGATAATCTACACATGATTACTAATCTCGAAATTGACGAAAACTTAATTAAGGAGAGCTACTCGAACTTGGTGGCCATCCAACAAAGGATGCCGTTGTAGAAGAGGCATTACGAGAGTATGTACAGCGTCGAAAACAACTGAAAATTCTGGAGCTATTTGGTACGATTGAATACGAGGATGATTATGACTACAGTCAACAGCGCCGGAGTCGATCTGGTCTTTAGCTCTCAGACGCAAAAACTTGACTCTAGCAGAAAACAGAACAATTTATAAGTCTACTTTCTGGCTCAACTCATAATAAAATTCCTGACTATGGAGTATAAAAAATGAAAAGTGTAGTAAACGCAGCAGTTATATTAACATTGATTGGTGGAGCAAATTGTTTTCCTACATATGGACTCTTATCAAATATCAAGCCTTCAAGTATAGAAGTTAAATCAATTGCTCAAGGTAATCATCAACAATTGATGGCTAGAGTTGGAAGTACTTTAAATACTCCATTTTATCTTAGATATGGAAGGACAGCTTACCTACCCACTGAAAATATTGAAATCAAATTTTCAAAAGTTATCCAGGATTCTCGGTGTCCTTCTGATGTAACTTGTATTTGGCAAGGGCAAGTCATTATTGGATTAGACATAATAAAAAATGGTCAGCAAGTTTCAACATTAATGCTAACCCTGATACCAGGTCGTGATGCTTTACCAATTCAATTTTTAGATAAATATTCGGTGAGATTGATAGAAGTTTCCCCGTACCCAAATAGCAAAAAGGCGATCGCCCTCAAAGACTACATCGCTAAAATTGTTGTTAGTAGAAATTAGATGACTAACCTTTGACCTTTTTTTAATTAAAAATTAAAAATTAAGGAGAATAATAATTTCTAATTAATTTGGGGTTTTGATGACATTTCTATTTATGCCCTACTCATTACCAGCATGATATAGGAGTCCTAAATCAATTGCTCACAGCAAAAAACTAGGCTTGTTGAGAGCAGAGAAAAAACAAGCCCATGTTATATCGTTATCTTGTATATAGCTCTACGGCATTTCTAAGGATATACAAAAAGGATAATTCTTACAGGACGAAACTGAAAAGCACCTGAATTTATTATTCCCTGTACATCTGTATTATTCCACCAAAACCGATTGTCAACGGAATTACTGAATTCTAGAGTGTGCCAATTTCCATTAACATGTTGTATGGCTACTTGGATTCCGTAAATGAAAGAGTTCCCCAAACCATGTCCTACAGAAAAGAAACCATCCCCGTTTGTTGCAGTAGTTAAATAGAAAGTTCTGGGAGTTATAGGCAATGCCTGAGCAATCAGGTAGTTATCTTTTTGATATAACTCTACCATTTTTTCTTGTTCAAAGTTTTTTAAATCATCATTAAAATCATCTCTTCCAGTAATAGTTGCTATTTGATTGAATTGTTGAAATGAGTTGTTTGAAAACTCAACAGCTTGAGCAGAATTAATTTTAAAGGTCGTCAGAGTTACAGCAGTACTCGCCAAAACGGTAGACACACATAATTTCTTCAGATTCATCATAATAGATTAAACCTCTCTAAAAGTTGTATTTAACCTCGTCCTTTTGAAATCTGGAGTGCGGGCATCTTGCCCGCTACAATATGGGAGCAAGATGCTCCCACTACTTTGAAAAACTATATTTCTCAAAATAGATGTGGTTTAACTGCAAACATAAACGCTTCAAACTAAAAGTTAGGTCACGCTGTTCGCTGGTTGTTTGCTAGTTACTATATATACTCAGATAAAGTATTTAATTAGTCAAGTATTGGGGACTACTAATTTTGGGTGGATAAGCGCGAAACTGTCACTTAGGCAAAGTAAGTCTAAAACTATTGGTATACAAGCTTTTTAGCTATTGATTCTCTGTAAAATTGTGTCTGTAGTGAATAAAGGGTTTTACTCATAATGCGAGTCTTTTTCTTAACTCAGCCTCCAACTGTTCACCCGTGCTAACCACAACCCTATTTGGCTTAGCTCTAACAAGTCTGAGATAGTGTTGAAAAGCTTCTTCATCTTGGGGATGATGCTTTACATATTCCCGTAATTCTGCTTCAGTTAATTGCTGATAATCTAAATTACTCATTGGATAATTTCCTCTCCGTTACTCAAAATTTCTACTTGAATAGTTTGACCTATTAGCACTACTATTCTTTGCGATCGCATGTCGTACCTGGTTAGCTCAATTGTTTGTAGTAGATTACTTACTCGCACACATAAATCGTAGAAAGCCTTTAACTGTTCAATCGTGGGTTCCATTTGTAATATATAAGCTACTGAATCTCTACCTAGTGTTGGTTGATATTTCAAAGCCGCTCGCTGGGTACATAGCGAATCTCAAACATATCTCCCATATTGACAGAAGCCAACACGCCAAGAAAAGATTAGCATCAGAGATTGTTCTGTCAGTCTAACGTAGTAGGATTGTTCAAGTGAAAGGGTACGCCTTGCGAGACGAGTAGCCATCGAGCGCTTCTTGCACCCTAAAATAAGAGCAAAAGACGATTCCTAAAACAAGCACACTCCATGCGTATTTCTCTAAATTGGCTGCGCGAACTAGTAGAGATAAAACTTAGTCCAGAAGAATTAGCCGAAACCCTGACAATGGCGGGGTTTGAGGTTGAAGAGATTGAAGACCGCCGCACTTGGGCAAATGGCGTGGTTATCGGCAAAGTGCTTGAGCGTCAACCCCATCCCAACGCCGATAAATTGAGTGTTTGCCAAGTCGATATCGGTACAGGTGAAACTTTAAATATTGTCTGTGGCGCTGCCAATGTGAAGGCAGATATCTATGTACCTGTGGCAACTACGGGTACTTACTTACCCAACATCGATTTAAAAATTAAACCTGCAAAACTACGTGGTGTCCCATCTCAGGGCATGATTTGTTCTTTAAAGGAACTCGGTTTGCCCACCGATGTCGATGGAATTCATATTTTTATCCAGGAAAATTTACCATTGGGTAGTGATGTGCGGCCATTGTTGGGTCTAGATGATGTAATTTTAGACCTCACCGCAACTGCCAATCGCGCTGATGCTCTGAGTATGGTAGGCGTAGCCAGAGAAGTAGCAGCTTTAACTGGTGGAAAGTTAAGCATTCCTGAGCCTGGTGAAGTCTCTATTCCCAAAAATTCTGGGAATTTAGCTTTAAAAATTGCCGATACCCAAGCTTGTCCTGCATACATCGGTACGGTAATTGAACAGGTAAAAATTGCTCCATCTCCCGAATGGTTGCAACAGCGTTTACGGGCGGCTGGGGTACGTCCCATTAGCAATGTTGTGGACATTACTAACTACGTTTTGTTGGAATGGGGACAACCACTGCACGCCTTTGATGGCGATCGCCTAAAATCTGTTGCAGGTAGCGAAAATTTAACCATCGGCGTTCGCTTCGCCAATAATGGAGAATTCCTCAAAACCCTGGATGGACAAACTCGCACTTTATCAACCCAAAATTTGTTAATTACCGCTAACGACAGACCCGTTGCACTGGCGGGAGTCATGGGTGGGGAAGAAACAGAAGTCCATGAAGGGACTCAAAGCCTAGTTTTAGAAGCAGCTTTATTTGATTCCGTGGCAATTCGCCGTTCTTCGCGCAGTGTTGGGTTAAGAAGTGAGGCTTCTGGCAGATACGAACGGGGAGTTAACCGCGCTGAGTTGGAAATAGCTAATCGCCGCGCCTTATCCTTAATTAGCGAATTAGCTAGTGGAATTATTGTCCAGCAAGAAATTGCCGACACCCGCCCCGATCCGTCTACCTGGAGTCGTTCTATCGCCCTGCGTTTAGACCGGGTTAATCAGATATTAGGGCCCATCGATTTAGAAGAGGACACAGGCGAACTACAAAAACAAGATGTTGAGCGCATCCTGACTGCATTGGGGTGTCAGTTAACTTCTTCAGGAGAAGATAACAGCCATCAACCTACGTGGTCAGTATCCGTCCCACCTTATCGTTACCGCGACTTAGAGCGAGAAATTGATTTAATTGAAGAAATCGCCCGTCTCTATGGTTACAACAAATTCTGCGATACTTTACCAGAAAAAGCGGAAGCTGGTTATCTACCTTTAGATCAAGAACTAATTCGCAAATTACGAGCTTTCTTGCGGGCTGAAGGGTTGACAGAATTAATCCATTATTCTTTAGTCAAACCAGGAGAAGACAGAAATATAGTCCTGTCAAACCCCTTATTTGTCGAATATTCAGCGCTGCGAACCGATTTGATCTCTGGGTTAATTGATGCCTTTCAATACAATTTAGAGCAAGGTAATGGTGCGCTGAACGGTTTTGAAATCGGGCAAATTTTCTGGCAAGAAGAAGACGGTTTGCAAGAAACAGAAGCGCTTGCGGGAATTATCGGAGGCGATCGCACCCTTGGTAAATGGTCAAAAAGTGGACGCGAAGAACCCATCACCTGGTTTGAAGCCAAAGGCATTTTAGAAAGTGTATTTCGGCAACTTAGCTTGCAAATCGAATTTCAACCCGATCGCCGCGACGATCGCTTACATCCAGGACGTACCGCTTCTTTGTGGATTCGGGGTAACAGACTGGGTATTTTTGGGCAACTCCATCCCCAACTGCGACGAGAAAAAGGTTTACCAGATTCCGTTTATGTTTTCCAGTTGGATCTAGATGTGCTTTTAGAATCTGTAGGGCAAGACGAAGTACTCGTTCCAACATTCCAGCCCTATTCTACCTATCCAGCTAGCGATCGCGACATTGCCTTTTTCGCACCAGTGAAAATCTCAGTTGTCGAAATTGAAAAAGTAATTACCAAAGCTGGTAAAGATTTGCTCGAATCGGTAGAATTATTTGATGAATATCGGGGTGAAAATGTCCCCGAAGGACAGCGGAGTTTAGCATTCCGCTTAATTTATCGGGCTAGCGATCGTACTCTGACTGAGGCTGAAGTTGAACCAGTACATAATAAAGTCCGCGAAGCTTTAGTGGAAAAATTCGGCGTGAACTTGAGAAGTTAGGAGTAAATACGGGAAAAGGTTATAGGTGACAGGGTACAGCAAAGAAAAACTATTCCCTGTAACCTGTACCCTGTAACCTATAAACTGAGATTTTAAATTTTTAATTGATTAACCATGCCTAAATATGTACTCTGGGGAACTTACTGCGAAGACGTTATCGAAAAACGCGCCCCCTATCGTCAAGCTCATTTAGACGGATTAGCAAAACAGAAAGAATCCGGTGTGCTGATTACCATCGGCCCCACCAAAGATGTTACAAAAGTTTTTGGGATTTACGAAGCCGAAGACGAAGCCACTGTGCGCCAGTTAATTGAAAACGATCCTTACTGGAAAAATGGCATCTGGACTGAATATTCTGTCAAAGAATGGATTCAGGCTTTATAAATTGGTGTTGGGCATTGGGCATTGGGTATTGGGCATGGGAAGATGAGCTTGAATGTTGAACCTTTGAACTCGGAAGTTGAACCTTTGAACTCGGAAGTTGAGCCTCTGAACTCGGAAGTTGAGCCTTTGAACTCGGAAGTTGAGCCTTTGAACTCGGAAGTTGAGCCTTTGAACTCGGAAGTTGAGCCTCTGAACTTAAAACTTTCAGTTTTAACTCTCCCCGATCTCTCCCATCCCTCCATGCCCCATGCCCACATAATTATGAAAATTTGGCAGGTTGATTTTTATCGTAGTCCCTCACAAGATGCATCTGGACAAGTTTTATGGGAGTTGTTGATTTGTGACGCAACTCGCAGCTTTCAATATGAAGCCACCTGTCTCCAGTCAGCAGCAAATTCTAATTGGGTTGCGACTCAAATTGAGCTAGCTGCTGGTGAAAAATTGCCAGATGTGATTCAGGTATTTCGCCCTCAGTCTCTAAGTTTAATTGAAGCGGCTGGACGCAACTTAAGTATTAATGTCGAACCTACTCGCCACACCTTGGCCTTAAAGCAGTGGTTACAAGAAAAGCAATATCCTTCAACCCTGGATAAACCACCCCCAACACCATTACCAGAAAACCTTTGGGGAGAACAATGGCGTTTTGCAAGTTTAGCTGCTAGTGATGTAGAAACGAGATTTAGCGATCGCCCTATTCCCATTTTGCACATCCCAGAACATCTCAAACCAATCAATTTAGGTTTAGCATCAACAGTCCCCGTTCCTGGTGTAGTAATTTATGGTGGACGGCAATCAATGCGCCTAGCAAGGTGGTTGCAGCAAGCCCGTGCCGTCAGCTTGAACTACATTTCTGGCGCACCAGATGGCTTAATATTAGAAGCTAGCTTGGTAGATAGGTGGATTGTTGCCACATTTGAAGATCCAGAAGTTACCACAGCAGCCCAAGCATTTGAACAACGCAAAAAGCATTGCCGAGGATTGCATTTTTTATTAGTTCAACCCGATGATTCTGGTATCACTTATAGCGGTTTTTGGTTATTGCAGACAGAAAATTGATATTAATTGCCAAAAATATTTGTCTGCTTAATTTTTATAGCTAAATAAATGCTCTACTTATGGGCAAGGTGTATAAGTCTAGCAAATTTTAGTATGATGATAAAGTCATACTAAATAGTAATACTAAAAATTAATTATAGATGCTCAAAGTCACAATTACCTTAGAAGAAGACATTCTGCAATTTGTAGATCAGTATGCACAGGGGAACCGTAGTGCATACATCAATACACTGCTAGCAGAACACCGCCGCCGAATTTTAGCAGCAGAAATGATTACAGCGCTAAAGCAGGATGTTGAAGATGCAGAGTATCAAGCTGAAATTGCTGCTTGGGACGGCGTTGCAGGAGATGGCATAAATGCCAGGGAGTAATTTAACTTATCGGCGAGGAGAAATACGTTGGGTGAATCTCGATCCAACAGTGGGGGCTGAAGCAAAAAAAATCCGCGCTTGTTTGATTGTGCAAAATGACATCATGAATCAGTATGGATTACTGACAATCGTCATACCATTTCGCCCCGGAAGTAAACAAGCCCCCTATGTTGTCAATATAAAAGCAACACTAAATAATGGACTAGACCAAGACCGTTTTATTGATGTTGGGCAAATTCGTGCTGTTGATCATAGTCGTATTTTGGGTTTGGTTGGTGTACTAGAGTCAGACTACTGGGAACTTATTCATACAGCTTTAAATGTAGTTCTGGGATTTGTGGTTTAGGAGTTTAGGGAATAAAAATAGAGATAAAACTGAGGCGAAGGTGATGAAAAAATTAAACTATTTCTTCCTGCTTTTGACTTAAATACATCGCAATTCCTTTCTCGTAGTAAGCTGCTTCATTAATAAAAATAGGATAAACAGTAGACGCTCCTTCATAGAAAATATCTTTTCCTTCAAAAGTCAGAAACATTGGATCGCCTGGATGCAAAGGTTCATAATCCCTAAACTGAAGCTGGGGGTGAATCATGGCTTGAATTTCCCCGCGTAGGCGCAGCCCACCGTAGGCATCGCTTCTAGGATAATCGACAGTTCCAATGTATTTATAAAGTGTAAGGTGGTTGCTTGTCTGCGGAATATTCCCTTGATTGCACCTTTCAAAATAATCTAAAACTGCATAAATAAGCTGTTCTGTTTCTTGAAATAATTCGGCGTTTAAAACATTTTGAGCTACAGCCCCAACTTCTATAACAAAACCCAATTCACACAAAGAACGGAGAAAACCATTTTCTTTGGATTCCTGATTAATACAGACTTTTACTAAAGGATTGATAGAACTTAAATAAGCACCTAATCGAAGTAATAAAGGATGCATATCACAAAAAATCAAAGTTAACCCCATATTGGCAGTTGTGCTGTGCAAATCAACAATTACATCTACAAAGGGCTGATTTTGCGGTTGCAATATCTGTTGAATTGCTTTTGCCCGCGTATCTTCATAACTTGAGAGTTGGGGATTTTGTAAACCTTGATTAGTGAAACAACGATTTAAATCTTTTTCAATGTATCGTTTGCCTTCTTCAATAGCTTTGAGATTGCCAAGTAATGCCAGAGTTTCAAAACTTGCCCTGTTAATTAAATTAGGATATTGCTGAAACTTTTTGACTAAATGTACTCCTGTTAACTCATTACCGTGGTTTCCTCCAACGATCGCAACTCGTTCAATCTGACTCATAACAACCTCATCTCTAAAAAACTACCCTACGGTTATTGAGAATGGTGCAAGATCCAAGATAGAAGTATAACTTCTGTTGACTAAATCTTGTAAAAGCCTGACACAATGTCTACGAAGGGCTACGCCTACGCTCCATATTAGAGCCAAAATATGATAACTGTTAAGCTGTTAGATTTAGTACAAAAAGAGAAGCAAATTTATGGAGAAGGACTTTCAAGCGAACGCTGAACTTTACAAAAACGCCCTCCTCAACGACGTACTCCCCTTTTGGGAAAAATATTCTCTTGATTGGCAGCAAGGCGGCTATTTCACCTGCCTCGATCGCGAAGGCAAAATTTATGATACAGACAAATTCATTTGGCTGCAAAACCGCCAAGTGTGGACTTTTTCGATGCTTTACAACCAGCTAGAAAAGCGGGAAAATTGGCTAAAAATTGCCAGCAATGGCGCTAATTTTCTCGCCCAACATGGCAGAGATAGCGATGGTAACTGGTACTTTGCTCTCACCCGTGAAGGGAAACCATTAGTTCACCCTTACAACATCTTTTCTGATTGCTTTGCAGCGATGGCATTTAGTCAATATGCACTCGCTGGCGGCGAAGAATGGGCAAAGGATGTAGCGATGCAAGCTTATAACAACGTATTACGCCGCAAAGATAACCCCAAGGGCAAATATAATAAAACCTATCCCGGCACACGCCCGATGAAATCATTGGCTGTACCGATGATTTTAGCCAACCTGACTCTAGAAATGGAATGGTTGCTACCAAAAGAAACACTAGAGAATGTCCTGGCTGAGACAGTCCACGAAGTGATGACCGATTTTCTCGACCAAGAACGGGGACTAATGTACGAAAACGTTGCCCCTGACGGTTCCCACATCGATAGTTTTGAGGGAAGGCTGATTAATCCAGGTCACGGTATCGAAGCGATGTGGTTTATTATGGACATTGCACGTCGCCAAAACGACACCAAAACTATTAACCAAGCGGTTGATGTGGTGCTAAATATCCTAAATTTTGCTTGGGATAGCGAGTACGGCGGATTGTATTACTTTATGGATGCAGATGCTCATCCCCCACAACAACTGGAATGGGATCAAAAATTGTGGTGGGTTCACCTAGAGTCATTGGTTGCATTAACGATGGGTTATCGGTTGACAGGGCGTGAGGTGTGTTGGGAATGGTATCAAAAGATGCACGATTACGCCTGGTCACACTTTGCTGATTCCGAGTATGGTGAATGGTTTGGCTATCTGAATCGGCGTGGAGAAATCTTATTGAACCTCAAAGGCGGCAAATGGAAAGGATGTTTTCACGTACCGCGTGCATTGTACCTTTGTTGGCAACAATTTGAAGCATTGCAAAACCTGGGGCGGTAAACAACGCAGTCAGTTTAATCTCTGCTAGTGACAAGTACTATTGGAAAGATGTCTCATGAATGCTGTGACACCTAAGCGATTTACGATCGCAGAATACCATCAATTGATTGAACTCGGATTTCTCACAGAGAGCGATCGTATTGAATTGATTCGAGGGGAACTGATTCAAATGACAGCAAAGGGAACGCCTCATACAGTTTGTAGTTCTATCCTATGCCGTCAATTGGATCGGCTTCTAGGCGATCGAGCAGTCATCCGCGGACAAGATCCCATAACCCTTTCTAATCAGAGTGAGCCTGAGCCGGATGTTGTCATTGCACGAGGGAGAGATGAAGATTATCTCGCTCATCATCCTTATCCCGAAGATATTTTGTTAGTAATTGAAATTTCGGATAAAACCCTAGATTATGACCAAACAACCAAGCTGTCTTTGTATGCAGAAGCCGGAATTTCTGATTACTGGATTGTGAATTTGCCAGATAGTCAACTTGAGCGTCATAGCCAACCGTATCAAAATGCTCAAAATAAGTTTAGCTATCTCAGCAAACAGATTTCTCTATCTAACCAGTCAGTGGCGATTCCTGGATTTGAAGATGCATTATTAGACTTTAATCGGTTGTTTGTAGAGGGTACTAATGAATGATTTTCGCTCATTTTCTAAAGTGAGTTAAGCTACTTATGCTTATTAGACAAACTAAACACAAAATGATGTAATTAAAAGTATTGCTTAAACAAAAAACTTTTAATATGAGAAAACTGTCTCTGATTCTTCCCTTAGCTATCCTAGCTTTTGGCAGTGTAGTTGTTAAGAGCCAAGAAATCTCCTCACCCAATACTTACACTCAATCTGTTACCCGTGAAGTTTTAGCGAGTGGTTATCCTACTCAAGATCAAAAACAGATTCTTGAGCTTGTACGCTATACCATCGCACCAAGAGCAAAACTCCCTACTCATACTCATCCGGGAATGCAGATTGAACGAGTAGAGGCGGGAAGTTTAACTTATACTGTTGTGGAAGGAGAAGCTAAAGTAACGAAAGCTAACGGCACAGAATTGATTCTTCAAAAAGGGAAAACTATACAGCTTACAGTGGGAGATTCTTTAGTTGAATCTGCCGGAATGGTTCATTATGCAGAAAACCAAACAAACAAGCCGATTATTTTGTTGTCTGCTTCTCTATTTAATGCTAATCAACCAAAAGCTATTTTAACCAATACTGAAAACAGATGAATTCGATGAGAATTGCAGGTTTGATTGAGTTTTATTCCTATACATTTTTATTTTTAGGCAAAATCTAAGCAGTATTGAGTAGATAGTAAGTCGAATTGTAGAAAAATACTTTCCCTAATGCTTGTTGCTAACTTAAGTAATCTTACAGTGGGGCAGTAACAAACAGCAAAGCTATAAAAGCAACAAAGCTTTGGAGTCACGAGCAAATGACAAGTCGAGAATCGCCAGATTCTAATCAAGAAATCCTGTTAGAAAGGTATCAAGTGCAACAGGAATTAGGCAAAAAAGCCGGACGACGGACGCTGCTAGCTCGTGACTTACAAACTCTAGAATTAGTAGTAGTCAAAATACTGTCCTTTGGTAATGAGTTTGAATGGAACGACCTCAAACTGTTTGAGCGAGAAGCTGAAACTCTCAAAGCACTTTCTCACCCAGCCATTCCCCGTTACCTTGACTACTTTGAGCTAGATTTACCTAACAGCAGAGGATTTGCACTCGTACAAAGTTATATCCCAGCCCAATCTCTAGAAGCGCAACTCAAAGCAGGGCGTAGTTTTAGTGAAGAAGAAGTCAAAGAACTAGCAAAAGCAATTCTAGAAATTCTCAAATATCTGCATGGTCGTCAACCGCCCGTAATTCATCGTGACATCAAACCAAGTAATATTTTATTAACAAATCGCTCTGGTAATAGTGTGGGTGAAGTCTACTTAGTAGATTTTGGTTCAGTGCAAACCATCGCCAGAACAAGCAGCACTATGACAGTTGTGGGAAGTTACGGCTATATGCCACCAGAACAATTTAATGGTAGAGCTACCTATGCTTCTGACCTTTACAGTTTAGGAGCAACTTTAATTTATTTAGTAACAGGTCAGCATCCAGGCGATTTACCACAAACAGACCTACAAATTGAATTTGAACAAGCTGCTAATATTAGTTTTGGTTTTAGCGGTTGGTTAAGGCGGATGACAGAACCTATTATGAGTAAACGCTTGGCTTCCACTGAAGATGCTATGCGAATCTTGGAGGATAATCAGAGTCAGCTTAGGGGCACGGCAATTAATTCAATTCCTAAAAAACCTCATGGTAGTAAAATTTTGTTGAATAAGAATGCTAATTTTATAGATATTATCATTCCAGGGGCAGGATTATTATCTATTCAAACACTTACATTTATAATTCTCTACTTTTTTATACTTTTTATAATGAGTATTCCGCTGTTAAGTGGTTATAGGAGTAGTTTATTAAGAGGTATTTTATTCATTTCCCCTGTAGCTTTTATTCTGATTTGTATATGTGTATTTGGGCGAAAGCGACTTTACATAAATAGACAGCAGATTTATTTGATTTATAAAATATTTCAGCTTGAAGGTCACAATCCGCTTCCAAGTTCTAGACAAGAGATTTTACGGTTAGATATAAACAAAAGTGAGTACAATAGATATCGTTTGACAATATGGGCAGGTATTAAAAAATATGTAATTTCCAGTAATGAACTCGATATTTTTACTGTAACTCTTTTGGAACTTGACTGGCTAGCTCATGAACTCAGCGATTGGCTAGGCTTACCAATTACAAAAAAGTAAACTTTGTAGAGTAATCTGGTTATTTTTATTGTTCAGTGTCTTCATTATTAATCACAAACTAAATTCGGCTGCGCCATCCTCATCCACATCTGCATCTTTACCCATAGCAGTAGGTTTAAATTTAGAGCCATGAATTAATTCAGCAAACGCAATTCCTGGATTTTGGTGAAGAATATTCAGCACACTCATAAAATCTCGCACAATTTCCCCTGGTGTCAGTAATGCTTCTGCACCCAAGCGATTAATAATTTCTTTCACAAACTCCTTCAACTCACGATTTGTCAAAGTCTGTTCATACCCAAAATTGAGTGCATGAATCTCAGCTAAACGTTGCAAAAGCGTCAATATTTCTGCTTCACTCAACGGATTTAGCCGAATCACTGGCCCTAAATGTTCCTGAACATTAGCTTGGGCAACAAAACGACTTTCTTTTGTGCGTCTTTGCCAAGCTTGGTCTGCAAAAAGTCCTCGTTTAGGGTCTTCTAAAAATTTAGTTGTTCCACCAACGACAATACCAAGATGTTCAGCTTTGCACTGCATAGTATCGTTAAACATTGCCAGGAGTCGATTATAATTTTTTTCCCGCGTCACTGTAGTAGATATTTGATATAAATGTACGGCTTCATCAACTAAAATTAACAGCCCTTTATAACCAATTTCAGCGACAAATTTAGCAAACAGTTTTATATAGTCATACCAACTATCATCATCAATAATAACGCGCACTCCTAAAGCTGCTTTCGCCTCAACTTTAGTAGTAAATTCTCCCCGCAACCAGCGCATCGCCGCATTTTTTAAATTATCATCATCCAATCGGTAGCCACGCCAATAAGCAATAATCACGCTACCAAAATCGAAACCGTGAACTAAGTCTTCAATATATTGAACTACTTCCCTAATTTTTGATTCAACTTGGTCATCAAAACCATCATCATTGGGACGCATTTCAGTTTCTTTAACCACTTCTTGTTGAATTTTATTAATCCATCCTTCTAAAATTGAGACTAAAGCACCACCATCAGGACGAGTTTTTGTAGCTAGGTGGCTCATTAATTCTCGATAAGTCGCTACACCTTCATTGTTACTTCCAGCTAATCGGCGTTCTGGGGATAAATCAGCATCAGCTACTACAAAACCTTGCTCCATCGCGCGGTTGCGAATTAGTTGTAATAAAAAACTTTTACCGGAACCGTAGTTACCAATTATGAAGCGAAATGCTGCGACACCTTCTGCAATATCATCGAGATTTTGTAATAGGCTTTTTAGTTCTTTTTCTCGACCTACTGCGATATATTCAACTCCCACTCTTGGTACTACCCCCGCACCAAGGGAATTGATTAAAGCAGTGGATATTTTCTTCGAGATTTTGAGCTTTACCATGTATTACACTTCACTTTATTCTAAACGCAGAAGCACGCAGTAAGTAGGGAAGGGATATGATCTTACTACTAAATCTTACGACGGCAATAACAATTTAATTTGACGAAGTATGTCTGGTCATGAGGTCTTCATACATCGCAATCATTTTTTTGACATCTGTTATATGCTCAGGGTAAACTTTTGGACTTTCAGAATCAGAATTAATTATTAATTCCCCAATAGTATCATTTGCGCGTTCATTTATAGAATCGATTAATAAATTTGGCATAGTAATATTTGCTTCGGCAATTTTTTTAATAGCACTATTAGGATTATCTTGTTCAACTATAGCTTTTAATACTTGTAACTCATGTGCTGGAAGATTTCCGAGAAAATTAGTCCATTCTTCGGGGATATTTACCGATGTCTCAACTTCCGAATTTTCAATTACATTTGAAGATTCAATTATTTCCGAAAATGGGAACAATTCAATCTCATCTTCTTGGGAATTATCAGATAAAGGCTCTGGATTCAAGGTTTCTACTTGTTGTAGTAATTCCCATACTTGATTTTGTAATGAGTCTCGTTCTTCTTGCAATAATGAAACTTGTCCTTGTAGTTGCTGCAATTCGGCTTTGTATTCTGCTAGTTGAGTTTGTGAATAATTAAGAATAGCTTGGATATTTTCTCTTTCGGTTTTCGTTGCAACAAGCAATTGATTGTTTTGGGTTGTCTCAACTTCTAGCTCTTGAATTGTAATTCGCAGTTCGTATAATTTTTCTTCTAATTGGGGTTTGAGTCTGCCTAAAAGAGTTAAATTACTTTCAACTTCTTGTTTCTCGTGTTGTAGCTCGGAAATTTGGCTTTGCAATTGGGTGATTTCAGCACGAGATACATTACAATTTGACTCTAAACGGCGCTTCTCTGCTGTGAGGATAGAAAAAGCATTGTTCAATTCATTTTGATTGTTCTGCAAATTATTAATTTCAGTTTGCAGGCTACTAACTTCTGTTTCTAATTGCTTCTTTTGTCCGGCAAATGTTCTTAATTCTCGATGTAAACTATCTCTTTGGCTACGGCTTTCTATGACTTGATTTTGCAACTGTTGTGATTCAGCATATAGTAAATTATGATGTTCTTCAATTTGATTGATTTCTCTGACAACACGAGCCTTTAATTCCTCCATATCTTTAATTCGCTTGCGCAGAGAACCTAAAACAAACATTTCATAATTTCTGCGCCGCTTGTCTATGAATAATGCTGTTGTATGGATAGTAACGGCAGTAATTACACCTGTGAGAAAGGCTTTATTAAAATCCCAGCTTGGGACAAGGCTAAGACCAAAACTCACACTAAAGGCAACTATCACTAGTATAAATCGATTGCTGATCGTTACTGATTGCATATTGCTGGTTTTTAGCGTAGTTAAATTATCTGAATAAGTGACTCTCATACTAATTTATAATTCGTAATACTTCGGCTTACCTCGGCTTCGCTCGGCACAAGTCGCTCAGTACAAGTTCGTAATTCGTAATTAAACATATACATAAAATACTTAATGTAAGTGGTTTTTAATTCATTGTTATGTTTGGTTAGTCAAGATATTTTTCTCAAGTTTGGTATCAGAATTTTTATGAAACCTCTAATTTTAGTTAATGTTGCATAACATTGTTCTGTAAGTTACAAAAAAGCGCAATCATTAATGAAACAATATTAATGTTAAGTGTTGGATATGTTTTTATTTGCATGAGAAAGTGTTAAATCTGCTTTTAAAAAATCAACAAACTGCCGTGCTGTACGTCCAGAACGACCATTATGACGAGTTGCCCATTGTAATGCTTGAAATTCTAAATCTTCTTGGGTAATATTAATTTCAGCTTGTGCCACTAGATGTTGTACAATTTTTAAATAAGTTTTCTGATTGGCTGGTTCAAAAGTTAAGGTTAAACCAAAGCGATCGCTAAACGAAAGCTTCTCCTGCATCGTATCCCAGGCATGGATTTCCTCGTTATCCTTGGGAGTCGGTCTATCCACAAAAAACTCCCGAATCAAGTGGCGGCGATTGGAAGTAGCATACACAACTACATTTTGAGGCCGCGCAATTAAATTACCTTCTAAAACTACCTTGAGAGCTTTAAAGGCATCATCATCTTCTTCAAATGAAAGGTCATCGACAAAGATAATAAATTTTTGTGACACACCTCGTAAATGTTCCACGATTTCTGGTAAGTCTTTTAAATCAGATTTTGCAACTTCCAATAAGCGGAGGCTGCGATAGCTATATTCATTCAACAAAGATTTCACTAAAGAAGATTTGCCAGAACCGCGACTACCGTAAAGTAATACATGCAGTGCCATCTCTCCTGATAATAAAAACTCTGTATTTTTCAGCAAAGCATCTTTTTGAGATTCGTAACCGACAAGGGCACTCAGCTTAATTTGGTCAGAATACCGGATACCGATAAACTGCCCAGATTGCCATCGCAAAGCGCGATATTCTGCAAATAAACCAGAGCCACATTGCCGATAATAAGCTGCTAACTCTTCTACAGCATCACCCCAATTATCTAACTCTTGTAGATATGTAGTGAATTTTGTCTCTACTCCTAGCAATTCTTGCTCTTTATACCACACTACTGGTGAAATCGGCATATAAGCTACGTCTTGTACCCACTCGCTCAAAGAAGCGCTGCTACATTCATAGAGACTTTGCAATATTTGTAAATCATGCTGAACTGCTGTCACTAAAGCTGAGGGCAAATCTTCAAATTCTCGCACTCCCGCCAGCCTTGTAAAGGGATTCTCACACAAAAGAAGTTGAGTAATTAAATAGTCTTCCCAGTTTTGATTTCTAGCAGCCAAAGCATGGAAGTAACTACCGTAGGCTTGGAGACAGCCTCGTGCATCGGCATCAGTGTAACGTATAGCTTGCAACAGTTCCAGAAATGCCATCCCCACTTCGCCTTGCAGAACAGACTGGTACAGTAAAAGTGAGGCTGCTTGGCGCTGGAGAAATTGAACCTTTGTATATAAGGAGGTACTTGCCATTGGTATCGCTAAATTATCCATCAATCAACTGTGTGGTATAGCTAAATAGCTATGGTAAATTGTCTGCTGACCCTGGCAGTAAAGTCAAAGTCTACATAGGTTTTAACAATGAATTTAGGTATAGTTGCTGCTTTTGCCTACGGCATATTAGCGATTGTTGGTGGCGTTATTGGCTATATTCAAGCTACAAGTAGAGTTTCACTCATAAGTGGTAGCATTAGCGGTTT
The DNA here is from genome assembly GCF_034530635.1 of Nostoc sp. EspVER01. NCBI lineage: Bacteria > Bacillati > Cyanobacteriota > Cyanophyceae > Nostocales > Nostocaceae > Nostoc > Nostoc sp. EspVER01. The sequence goes on along the minus strand of NZ_JAVRCS010000059.1, from coordinate 3,522 downwards.
ATTACTAATACTTGCCGCTTACTTTCAACTCCAAGGACAAACCTGGGGTGCGATTTTAGCAGTGTTAGTTACTGCTGTTTTAGTAGTTTTCTTTGCATTTCGACTGGCAAAAACACGCAAGTTTATGCCTGCGGGATTAATGACAATTTTGGGTATGCTGGCATTGGCGGTGATGGTGAATCAATTTGTGGCTTTAAGGTAGCATTAGTTTCTCAGCAATAACCACCCTCCTGTGTTTTTGGTATGGCATGACTTTCCCTGCTTTGAATGATGCTAGTACATTTATATTACTGTGACTTGTTACCCTTGCCTTTGAAAAATGCCCTGTTTCAAGCTTGACAAAAGTACAATTACATAAGATGCGCTCATGTAGGCTTTGTTTGCGATCGCCCATAGTCATCTACAATTTGTAGGTGACGAAAATAACGTGATAACAAGCTTTCCAGACATCAATTCTGAAAATTAAATCAAAAAATAATTACTAATTGCTAAAAAACTCCGGTTTTTTTGGCTTTGTGATGATAAATAAAAGTAATAGTGTTGAATGTCATGCTTTGTATCGCGAAGGATTACTCAAATTCTTCGCTGCTTTGAGGATGACTACTGAACATCAAACACATCTGCTACCAATCAGTTTTTTTTGCTGGGGATGCTTCTTGTCCACAAAAAAAGGCTTTACCACAAAACTTACTCTAGATGTATCTAAGTAACTATGCTGATAAAGTGTAAAGATGTCAGGGTATCTGGGAGCCAATTTTAAAGGAATTGCAAAGGAATTGGTGCCATTTTGGCAGGTTTTACTCCTAAATATGAGATATTAGTAGATTGTAGAAATCTTTATTGTTATTCACATCTCTCTTCTTGCATTAGTTCCTATCTACTAAAAACTCTTAAGACCAAGCAAATTTGACACGATAAGTTTAATTAATTTAATGAAGTAGGAAATAATACATGGTATTATCACTGTCTTCTCATAACGTTATCCAGTATCTGCAAGAGGCGGGTCTGTGTAGCTCAGAAGATGGCCCATCAGACAAATCTGAGTTGCCAGGAAGTAGTCAGAACAATTTCAATTTACTAGTGACTTTAACAGATAATCGCCAACTGCTCGTAAAACAAGAACGTAACGTTAACAACAATGACGGCGCGCCTCATGAATTGTTTCAGGAGTGGCTGTTTCACCAATTGCTACAACAGTTTCCAGTTCTAGGTAATACTTCAGCCATCGCGCCATTGGTAGTGCATTTTGACGAAGAAAATTCGATTCTTGTCCGTAGCTACTTGAATGAATATCTAGAGCTTGCGACATTGTACCACAACAATGAGATTTTTCCACAAGAAATTGCTTCTGCCATCGGCACAACTTTGGCGGGACTGCATCGCGCCACCTACAACCGCCGAGAATATCGGGATTTTATGGCAACTGCTCCCCAAGGAGAGTTTCGCTACGGGTTTTACAATCCAGCTCAAGGGGTAGGGTCGATTGGGCCGGAGATTTTTGGGACTGTTCCCACGGATGCACTAAAATTCTATGTTCTCTATCAACAATACGAGAGTTTGGAATCTGCGATCGCAGATTTGGCATATAGCTGGAATCCTTGCTGCTTAACTCACAACGACCTGAAATTGAATAACATTTTGGTTCATTCCAAATGGGAGCAATTAGACAATTGTCTTATACGACTAATTGACTGGGAAGCTTGTTCTTGGGGAGACCCAGCCTTTGATTTAGGAACTTTACTGGCCAGCTATTTAGGAATTTGGCTCAAGAGTCTGGTAGTAGACCCCACCATTGAGTTAGAAGAATCTCTAAATTTGGCGTTAACACCGTTAGAGATTTTACAGCCTTCAATTATTGCCTTAATTAGGGCTTATATAAATGCTTTCCCGATGATTTTGGAATACCGCAGCGACTTTATTTCGCGTGTTATCCAGTTTGCGGGGCTGGCACTAATTCATCAAATTCAGGAGATGATTACGTGCCGGAAACACTTTAATAATGTTGAACTCTGTATGCTGCAAGTAGCTAAAAGTTTACTTGTAATGCCAGAGCAAGCTGTACTGACCATTTTTGGGATATCAGAGTCAGAAATCCTGAATCCTGTGGCAAAGATTCATAAATTTCCTCAGCCTGTGAAAGAGCAGCAGTTACTTCGGATTTATTACGAGAAAACTCGGCTACGTGGTTGTTAGTAATAGGTAGCAGAACAATTTAAATCAGAACACAAAATTCTGAATTCTGACTCACCTCGACTGCGCTCGGCGACCACCTGACTCCTGAATTCTATTTTATTAAAGTTTGATTTCTGAATGGATTAATGCTAAATTCCTCTATCAATCAATCGCTAAATTCTCTATTTGATATTGCTCAAAATATCCAGATTGAGTCTAATTTTTGTATTTACCATCCCAATTATCAACCCTTCGCTCTGCCAACTAAAATAGCCGATAGATTTCAGCAAAATTCCGTAGATTTACAACAAAAGTATCTCACTCTTCTGCTGCGAAATTTTCTCTATGGAATCTATTACAATGGCTCACTGCAAAGTACTTTGGCAGTGAATACTGATAATACCAATCAACCGCAAAAACATAATTTAGCAGATAATTCTATTTTGGAGATTGACTGGGACTTTTACGAGCAACTGCACGCCAGTAATCACGGCATAGGTTACTTTGACCCTCGATGGCAGGTGTTGCGGAAAGAACCTGATGGGACTATGGCTGTGACTAAAGGCGGTTTAACACTTTATGTTGAGCCAGATTGCCATCTAGAATCCAGTAAGAAATCTACCAAAGTTGGTGATATGGTAGCAATCTGGATGCCCAAAAATCGACTGCAAAATGGCTGTTACTTAGCAGTTAGCAATGTTGGACAGGAACGGCAAAGCAATCCAGACGCCGATTTAGGAGCAGGGCGAATCTACTTTAACTTTACGGCATCTGGTGCGATCGCTCTCATGGAAAGCTTGACACTGCAACTAAATGCAGCCTCGATTCCCTTTAGCTTTCAGGTTCTCCACAACCCCTCTGCATACGGACGCTATGATTCAGGGCTACTTTACTTTGAACTCCCCGACTATCCAGCAATCCGCGCAATCCTTCAGACTGTTTATATCCAAAATCAATTTCATTTCCAGCCCGAAATTCCTTTGTTTACCAAATTTTTAGCTCCAGGGTTAGGTTTAGCCGAAGAACCAACCCAAAAATTTGCGGCACAAGAAAGTTTTGGGATGAACCGTTGCCAAATCGTTGCTAATGCTTTATTGGAAGCTTGGCAAAAAGGTAAAAATGCGATGGAGGAACGGATGAGGGTTATTGACCAACATTTTGCGCGGCATCTAATAGATTTGCAGCGTCCTTATCTCAATCCCAGTTCTGAGGATATATATAAGCCGTTAAATTGATGGGGAGTGGGGAAAGAGGCAGAGGAGCAGGGGAGCAGCACTTCCACACCTCTGCCTCTTATCCCGGATTTCTCACCACACCTCTTAAAGCCTGCGCAAGTGCCGGGGAGAAGTA